>DATJLK010000054.1:0-17952 GCA_035509615.1 Allostellaceae bacterium
CGGCGGCGGATATTGTCATCCGAGGCAAAGCTGCCTCGGCCTCATTGAAGCCGTTGATCGCCTCAACTCATCGCGTCGTTGGCCATTCATCCGAGGCAAAGCTGCCTCGGCCTCATTGAAGCCCGTCCCTGTAAGTCCGTAACATGCTGAACTATTTCCACCATCCGAGGCAACGCTGCCTGGGGGCAGTAAGACCACACCGGGGTTTTTCCACCGATGAAAAGCGGCTCCGGCCGGGCTGGGCAATAGGGCGTCATCACATACCTAAACTAAACGGTTCAGTTCAGTTCATCGGCTCCAATCCGACCGCCCGACCGGCCCGGTCCAACCACTTAAAAACCCCCTAAAAAAACCCACATCTAAAATCGCCCCGACCAAACGATCGGTTGGTTTGCCATAAAAAAACCTCATTGAAAACCCCAATCCCTCTACACTCCTCCGAGCAGAACCACCGTTCCCGCTGACGGCCTGCGACAGAGGGAGGCACGACGGCGCCGCAGGTTGAGCAGGTATGGGGAACTGGCCGGGTTCCGGTGCGGGGTTGGGGGATCCCCGGCCTCCGCACGGGGCAGGCCTTGGGCGGCGGGTTGGCTCTGTCCGAGGGACGATGATGGGCCACATGATGACATGATTATTATATGGTTCCACATGATGAGAGGGGTTGGCGAGTTCCCCAACAAACCACTGTACAACCTGATTGGCGAGCGGGCGCCAGAGGGCGAAGGTCGTAGCGAGGTGCTACCACGAAAAATTGATCCCTTGCCACACCCGCAACCCGAGTTCTAACAGGTTGGTTCCAACAGAGAGGGCGGTGAGGATCGCGACGAAGCGCACCGTTTTGGTGAGGCTGGTAAGATTGCCCAAGAGGAGCGTTAGTTTCGCGTCAAACACGGCATGGCGCAAATCGTCAATCCCGGCCTCCGCCGAGACAGGCTTGTCAATCGGATCGACGCCGTTGGCTTTTCGGCCCGCCGCATGCCGGGATGACACAGTCATCATGTTTTCTGTCCCAAATCAACTTGGCGGCCCGCCAATCCAAATCTCGCCCGTGGTCGGGTCGATTTCATCGGCGAGCGCACCCGTGTACGGATCGTAGGTGATTGAGGTTCCAGGCACAGCGGTAGCGAAAGTGTACTCGTTAACGAGCGCTTCGTTGCCGACATCCGGGGCCAGCGGCGTCTCTCCCGAGACCAGCGCTTCCGACGAAGGTGTAGCTTCTGCCCACTGCCCAGCGAGCGCGGCGGCTTGAGCATTCTGTGCTTGCCGGCGCTGCCAGACGTAATCGCCAGCGACGAAGATCGCTGCGCCGAAGACGCCTCCCACCAACAGAAACCGTGGCACGTGCCAATGATCTAGCATGGCGGTTCGCAGCGTCACGCGGTAGCTGGACATCCACTACCTAACGCGGCGCCGTCAAGCTGACTTGCAGTATCGGTTGGATAGGACGTATTGATTTGGACCTGACTGCCGGTGACAGGCGATTGTGCCACGGCGAGAGCATTGCTGAAGCCGGAAGCGCCGGCTTGGATCACGCCTGTTGTATTGGCGTTCTTCGAGACCAGCACTGCGACAGTGCCGACGCCGACGATTGCGAGGGCGACTGAAGTGACGCTTGCCAATAGCCCTTGGGTTTGTGTCATCCCGTGATCCCGTTATTCGAGTTGCCGTTGACCGGACTGACTGCGGCGGTGATGATGTTGGAAAGTGCGGTTCCGCTCGAAGTCAGTACGCCTGAGGTATTGGCGTTATTGGAAACCAATACCGCCACCACGGCCAAGCCAATGATCGCGGCGACGATGGCGCCAAGCGCGTGTATTGCATCAGAACTCACGGTACCGGCTCCTCAGTATTGGGGGTTGGTTGCGGCGGTTTGACACAGTCTTCCCGCGGCGGGCGACGGCTACTTGGCATCATTAGCGCCAGACACAGAAACACGATGCAGGACAACACAGTCTGTTGTCCCGGTTTGAAGTCGTAACGCATCAGCAGCCCGGCGGCAAAGAAGCACCCGCAGGCAGTCAAGACAGACAAAGTCCGCTGAGATTGATTACTGCGCCCCCAACTCCCCGCCTCTGCTACCGCTTTGCGCAGACCGCCGATAGTGGTATTGTCCAGGGCATCTCGGTCCGGTCCGGTTTGGAACTGTCATCGTCTTTCATCGCCACTCCTTGCAAAGGTTGTGATACTGCCTTGCCTTGCTCTGCCACGCCAAGCACCGCCGTGCTACGCTGCGCCAGTCCCCACCTTGGAAAGCAAAAGCCGTCTGGCACCATGCCTGTAAGTGAAAGTCCATTCGCCAGATCAGTCGACACGCCAGTGTTGACAGTCCCAGACGGCTGAAACATATCCCAATCTTGCCCGATTTGCGGTTCCCCGGCGGGGAACCCGGAGGCAACGCCTGTCAGAGATGCCGTATCGGCGCGATTTTCACTGGACTGCGGCGCCGTGGAGGTCTGATTGGCAGCCCGGTACTCTCTGGAAATCCCCCAAACAAGCGCCGCGAGCGCGGCGACGATGAAAAGACCGCTGATATGCCGGCTTACAACACGCCTCCGGTTGCCCAAGAGGCATAGTTCGAGATGTTGTTGGCCGCTGTCGATGAGACGCTGTTCATGATTTGAGCCGGAACAGAGGCTAGCGGGTTCGTCGCAGGACTTGATGATCCTGATGAGACCGCGGGAACGGTTGACGTGGTCGACCCGCTGAGGGCAGCTGAGACGAGGTTCGCGAACGCCCCGCGGTATCGATCACACTGGCGCTGTTCGACCGGTTGCTGACGATGACGGCGACGATTGCGAGACCGATCACGGCCGCCAGAAACCCTGAGACGGCGTCTGACATCTACCCTCCGCTTCGCTCCGGTCGATTGCAGACCCCGCGTTCGCTCATTGGTCTGCCACGATGCTGCCAGCCGTGTCGCCACCATAAGGGATGCCACCGGTTGAGGTATCGGTGAGGTCGCTGTTCGCGACCCCGGCGCCAACAGACCCCGCCCCCGCCAAGGTCGGTGATGCGGTTGGGATTGAGATGTTGGTCGGCGATGATCCGGCCGTAGACCCAACCGGCGTCTCATTCGCGGTCGGATTTGCCGTGTACAGCGGTTGCTCAAATAAGCCGACATATTGAGCGAGGGTGCCGCTCTGCGTTGCGCGGATCATCCATAAAACCAGGAACATTGCGCCAAAGGCCACGCCAGAACCCATCTATCGTTCTCCCCTTTCAGCCAGCTGCCGCGGCGGCAACGTGGGATAAGCCTCTCTTGCCGGCCCCGACCAGGTTGACTGTGGTCTTGCCGACGCCCTCGCCTCGCGTCAGCGCATAGATCGCGATGCCGCCGATGACGAGCGCGACCAGGAAGGCGCCGCCCCGCTCAGCGAAATTCTCGACATTGTCGAGAAGCGCCTGAAACCAATTGCTTGACGAGGCCGCTACGGTACTGCCAGCCGCCACGCCTGTTCCAATTCCGCCGGAAACCGGGTCATTGGCGAGAGAGTTTTGTGCCGCGGCCGCCAACCCCAAAGGATCGTCCGAGCCATAGCTGGCAACGTCGCCAGTGCCCGGCAAATAGAGCGGATTACCGAAAGAGGCGTCGGTTGTGTCCAGCCCGATATCGGGGGCATCATCGGTGCCGCTTAGCAGGTCTGGCGATGAGAATGACAGCGGCGCTGTATCGGACACGGGGGTCGGGGAAAGTAAGCTCGGGTTATTTGCCACTTCGTTCGTAATCCCTGCATCACAACCAGGACATAGCCAGTTTGAGGCCGGCGTAATCTGGGCGACTGAAGTCTGTACATCGGTCGGCGCGCTGGCCGCGGTTGGATATTGCCCGATATCAACCCCTGCTTGCCGCGCATATTCTTGCCAGGTAGAGTTGAGGAACCCGTATAGTCCTGACGCCGTAGATTTCTGTGATTGTGCCGCTGGATTACCGGAACTCTCGTACCCCTGCAGGTCCTGCAGACCCTCGGGAGTGAAGTAGGAGGCGCCGCTCATACCCTCACCCTCCCAATCCGAGAATGCCCTTAGCTGCGCCGAAGAAGCTGCCCAGAAGGTTGGCTCGCGTTAGCGTCCTTGCTCGCACCGCACGATGACCCGCTGCCTCCCGTGACTTGTAGCTGGACAGGAACGGAACCGGCCGGAACCGGCGTCTGTGTTTGCGCTGCCGGCTCCTGCGGATTGCTGATCGCTTGTTCGATGGTTTTGAACGTCCCGCCGCCGGCCTTCAAGAAGACCGCGAGAATTACAAGAACGCCAAACATAAGCGCCGGTTTCTTCAGCGTCGAAGAGTAGGAGGCGATATAGAGGATCGCCAGTACGGCAAATTCGGCGGCGAACTCTTCGTTAAACCAGTCCCGTGAGACGAGGCTCCAAAGTTGATCAAGCTCGTTATTGAAGGCGGCAATCGGCCGTGGTATCGGCCGGCGGCTTCGGCTTCGGCTTGGTGACGACCGGAAACGCTTTTTCGATAGTGGCGATGTTGCGCTCAACAACCGCCCGCTGCGGATCGTCGGCCTTCAGCTTCGCAAGCAGATTCCTCATTACAGCTAGATAGGCCGGAGCCTCCGCGGCCTTGATCACCCTCTTCGCCGGTGCCGGCGGCGGCTGGCGCGTCACCGGCACAAGCGCTTTCGCTCGCTCGGCGCGAGCGGGTTCGAGGCGCGGCCCGTGCGCCGGATCAAGATCAAGAGCCAATTCGCGCGTCGTCAGGCGTTCATTCAGGGGCGCGACCATGCGGGTGACGCCAGCGGCATGCGTTTCGAGCGCTTCCAGCATGCGATCGACTTGCGCCTGAAGCCGGGACAGATCTTGCAGCACGCGATCTCGCCAGACATCTCCGGTGGGCGTCTGGGGGGCGCTCGGAGGCATGGTTCCGTCAGCCATCGCTCGCCCCCGCCTCATCGCGAAATTCGGTCAGCGTCAGCCGGCGAGCCTCCGCGGCCTGCCCGATTGCAAGGTCTTCCTGCTGTTGCCGGTTGAAGCCGTCCAGAAGCCGCAGCTGGGCGGCGAGAAGCCTGCCGGCATCGTTCGGCGAGAGGCCGCCAAGCAGGGTAGGGTTGTCGGCGAAGCGTTGGCGGCAGAAGGCTAAGAAGTCCGCGACGCTGCCATCGGGCGAACCACCCCGGAACCGCGGCAGCTGGGCGCGCTCGACGACGTGCAGCATCTGCGCGTCGAGTGGTTCGCGCGGGCTGGCGTCGGGGTTGCTGAGCACAGTCTCGGAGAAGTCTAGAAACGGCATAGCCGGGTCTGACATTCGACATGTCCTTGTATTGAGAAGAATACTCACCATTAAAATAATGCATGGGCACTGTCATGACGAGGGCCAACCAGAAAAATTCTTCCGGCAATTGTTGTCGGACTACCCCAAACCGATGGGCAAAATTTCTGGGAGTTCGCCTCCTGGACTTAACGGTGTGGACCGGCCGCCCTTATTGGCAAGTCCAAGGTGCACTCCTCAACCGGGCCAAGGGAGCGTTGTCAGACATCGCGGCGGCTCTCGGACTGCCGAGTGTCGAGGTGCTGACCGGCATCGATCCGACGTCGCCGGCGGCCCGACCGTTTACTACAGCGGCTCTCGACCACTGCGCGCGGGCGAGGATGGGGGGTCGAGATTGACGATGTTGGAGGGATCGAGGCAGGGTTCGTCGGCTCTTAGCTCCGCAGGGCTCCGCTCGCCGCGAACTTCGCAGATCAGTCGAAGCGACGCCACCCCATGAACCCGACCTCTTGCCGGCCCGCAGACGCTGCGGCCTGCTTCCAAGGCGAGTGCTTCCAGGAATATATCTTTGAAGGTATCGCCGCCCGACAAGCAAGGTCGGAGCACCGTCAAGACCAAAACGCTATTAACCTGCAACAACGCCAATGTCTGCGACGGAGAAGGCTGGCGGAGCGATTACTATGTGATCCGCTGCATGGCGCCGGGATACATTCGGGACGGCGCAGCAGCGCCGATTGCTCAACCGGCGACATACTTTGACCACGTGGGAGAGATGCTCGACGCCATTTGGTTTGGCGCGTGTGCCCGACAGGTTGATGAAGCGTGGGGAGGTTAGCCACGAAGTCGAACGCCTCAATGTGATGCGGGAGCAGTTGCAGGCAGTCGAAAGGGTCCGCAATGAGACCCTTGTCAGCGAGTCCGACGACAAGATGATCGTGATCGCGCAACGGCTGCATCGCCTGCACGGCATCGGCGCCGAAACCGCGACAGTGCTGGCACGCGAGGCGTTTTATCGGCGGTTCGACAACCGCCGCCAGCTCGCCTCCTTTGCCGGACTCACTCCAACCCCTTATGCGAGCGGCGCTCGACAACGCGAACAGGGTATCTCGAAGGCCGGCAATGTCTGGATACGCAACCTGTGGGTCGAACTCGCCTGGCTTTGGCTGCGCAACCAGCCGCGAAGCCGGTTGGCACAGTGGTACCGTGAGAGAGCCTACATTGGATCGGGCGCGAGGAAGGTTGGCATTGTCGCTCTCGCACGCAAGTTGCTCATCGCGCTGCGGCGGTTTGTTGAAGACGGGCTAGTGCCGGACGGAGCGCGGCTGCGGACTGCGTGATGGGGCAGAAGTTAAAGAACTCGGCGTCAATTTCCCGCCAGGAGTGACGCTGGGGGCTTCGAGGCCGGTGTGTGACCGCACGCCGATTTGGTTTGAGTGATCGACCGATATAATAGAAGGGTCGCGCCGCCTCGGAGTTTGGTCTTGATGCGCATGACGGATCAGGGTTCGGCCAAGCCGACCGTATATGAGTTTGTCCTGAGCCCCAGCGCTCAGCGAAAGCTGACCAAACTCGCCGCGAAGCAACCAGCCGCCGATGCACGCCGGGAGGCGCGATGGCTCATCTAACTTGACAGTCATGCCTCATATGAATCGGCGTGCCGGACCGTCGGCAAGCTCGACAGCGCCGCACATAAAAAAGCACTTCCGGTCTCCGCGATGATTTCTTCAAAGGCATAGGCCGAAGAGCCGAAAGCGCCGGACAGATCGCGGTTCCACCGGCACGGATGGCCGCTGTGATGAACCAATTCATGCAGCGCCGTGCGATGCCAGTTGATCGGCTCGAAGTAGCGCGACGGCGGCGGCACCTGGATAAAATCCTCGCTCGGGACATAGAAGGCACGGTTGCCGCCGATGCGAATGTCGGCGCCGGTCGCGCGGATCAGCGCCTCGGCCTGCGGCACGATCAGTTTTCAGCAACCGGCGCGGGGGGAGGCGCAAGATCGGGCGGAAGATCCTCGCACTGGTCGGTGTTGAACACCGTGAAACGCTTCAGAAACGGGATCGCTGCGGGTTCCTCGCCGGTCTCAGCAGCGCGGGTGCGCTCGCGGTATGGAATGAAGCGATCGGCATAGACGGCCGTCGTACCGTTCTCGCCCTTCCTCACATGCGCGCCGATTTTGAGCGCCTGCCGGAAGGTGAACCAGTTCTGGCCGGTAAATCCGCGCTCGGCGACAGCCGCCCACAAAATGAGGATATTGATGCCAGTGTAGGCCCGGTCGGTCGACGCGTTCTTCGGCAGACCGAGCGGAGCGCCGACATTTCCCCGGGGGCTGGACCCAAGGCAAGCGGCCTTGCTCGAGTTCGCGGATGATCTTGTCGGTGATCTCTTGATAAAGGCTGTTGCGGTCGGCAAAGGATTTGTGGGCAGGCGCCGGGTGGGGGATGGGGCTGTCTCCGCGACGCGCGGGCGAAAGTCTTTCTCTCGCCTAGGGCGCGCGTCACGATCCGCGCACCGCCCTTTTGCTCTCCCCTTCCGGCACTCCCGGCGGCCGGCGGCGGGAAACACAAAGGCGCGGCATTTGCGGCCTGCGGTCCACGTCAGCTGGGGTAATCGGACCCGATCGAGCCGGCTACGGTCGGTCTGGGTTCAGCCGGCCGACCAGGAGGGGGCATGTGTGTTTTCATCGGGCTCGACGTTGCAAGCTTGCCGGATCGAGGCCTGCCCGCTGTCCGAGTGGCTCCATCGGGCGCTTCGTGAAGCGGGGGTGTCCATCGTCTGCATCGCGACGCGACAACCGCAGCGCTTTTTATCCTCGCGGCCGGTCAAGAGCGACAAGAACGACGCCCGGGCATTGCTGAGATGATGCCGTTGGCCATTACCAGCCGGTACACGTCAAATCCCTCGCAGCCCAGTCAATGCGAACGAGGCTCTCGCAGCGCGGATGCAGTTCGTGTCTTCGCAGTTGCAAATCGAGGGCACGATCCCAAGGCTGCTGCGGGTCTCAAGATCGGGGCAATTCACCGCAACCACTTTGTGGCGCGTGTCGCCGAGTTGCTCGAGGTGGCCGACATGCCGGATTTGTCGGCAGCTACCGAACCACTGATACGCGTGCGCGAAAGCATACGGATCGAACGTAAAGCGCAGGATCCCGACCAACCGCAAGGCGATCTACTGAAAAGCGATCAAGTGGGCCATAATCTCTTTATGAGCCATGATCTCTTTATAAGTCACACGGCGCCGGGCTTGGAGCATCTCGAACGCATCGCCGACCATCCCGCGATTTTGGTCGCGGTCGCGGCTGCAGAGGCTGACGGTGCGATCACCGGCCCGCAGGCACTGGCAGCGGCCCGTGCAGCCATGCGCAGTGGCGCCTACGGCGAGGCGGAGCGCTGGCTCGCCGCCGCCGCGGCGTCGGACGATTGGACTTTGGCCGAAATAGCCCGCCTGGAGCAGGCGCATTGGGCGATCGCCGCCAAGCTCGATCTGAGTTTGGCCAAGCAGGCAGCAGCGGATGGGGCAGCGACCGGGCTGCCGGAACCCGTCCGGGCCGAAGCCGATTGGCTCACCAACCGACTCATTGGCGCCCTACGCGTCTACCGGGAGGTCCCGGCCGAGCGAGCAGCGGATGCGCTCGACACCTGCCTCGGCGCGGCCGCGCGTCTCGAGGCAGGTGGCCAGATGCGGCGGGCGCTTCTGGTCCGGTGCCACGTCGCTGAGAACGGGGAAGGGGCGTTGCGGGACGAGGCGATGGAAGCGATCGCACAGCGTGCCGCAAAGGCCGGCTTTCCGGGGCTGGCCGCCGATGCGTACCGCCGGACTGCATCGGCCAACCTGCGCGAGGACCGACGTGCCGAGACCGACCGCTTCGTCGCCCTCGCCGAGGCGGTGCAAACGGACGAGCGGTTCGGTGCTCTCGAGCTGGAGGCGCTCCGGCAAACGATCGCCGTCACCCGGGACGCGGGCCTGTACGCGCCACTGGCGGCGTGCGCCGAACGGTTCGAGGCCGAGCTCCACCACGCCGGCGCGATGTCCTGCCTGCTGACCCTGGTCACCGAGAGCTTACGCCGAGGCGACACCGTCCAGGGCAAGATATTCCAGACCCGGCTGGCCGAGGTCGCGCGGATTGCGCAAGCCGAGGCGGTGATGATCCAGAGCGCGCTCATCCACGCCGAAATGGCGATGCGCCACAACCGCTACAGCGACGCGCTGGGATCTCTCGACGAAATGCTGGCACGGGATCCGCCGACAATGCTGCGGGCGGGGGCTCTGATGCAGCGCTCCACCGTCATGTCGCAACTCGGCCGCCCGGCCCAGGCGTGGTCCGACGCGTCCGCCGGCTTGGCGCTTTATGACCGGCTCGGTGCGGAGGCTGACGCCTCCGACATGATCGCCAAGGTCGCTCTGGACCTGCAGGCCGACGGCACTGAGGTGGCGTTCCAGCGCGCGGACGCGCTCGTGTCTGCGTGGCGGGCGAAGGACCTGGCGCGAGGCGATCCCCTTAGAGCCGCCGGCAAGCTGGAGGCCCGATTTGATCTACGCATGAACCGGCTCGTCGTCTTGCAGCGAGAAGGCGGCGAGGCGGCTCCCATGCTGACGGAGATGGTGGGGTTGTCCGACCAGGTCCGGACGGAGCTGGTTACGCTGCCGGCTGACGCGCGCGCGACCAAGGCCGCCTGGGCTAACCTGCGCCAGCGCGAGGCCGCGCTCGCCGGCCTGCGAAACGACCAGCAGGTCCTCATCGACGCTTACGCAGATGCCGCGGCCTGCTTTTTGGAGCTCGGCTGGGGCTTCCAGGCAGCCAACTGCTTCCACATCGCTGGATGCGCGCTGTACAACCTTTTCAACTCCGGCGGGACCACGGCGTCCGCTGATCACTTCGGCAGCGCTGAGCGTTGCCTGCGAACCGCGCTCGCTTATTACCGGGACCAAGGCGGGATGCGAGCCCGCGCCGCTGCGACCACCGAGATGCTGGCCCGACTCTATCTATCGGCCATCCGCTTCTTCCAGGGCGAAAGCCTCGCCGCGCTCGTCGCCGAGACCGAGCGACTGGTCCGCGGTGGTCTCGATGACCTCGACGACATCCGCCGCGCTTATGCGGTCGAGAACCGGCTCGATACCCACCAGGGTAAAGGGGTCCACGGTGTGGAGGCCGATGCTCTTTATGGCCATGCGCTGCGGCTGACATTCCTGGTCGCGCCAGACGCCCGCAAGGCGCTGCACTTCGTGTCCCGCCAGAAATCCCGCGTCCTGGCCGATCTGATGGCCGCGGACCTCACCGTCCCCCCGGCGCTACGAGCCGCGTTGGAGCAGCACCCCGACATCGCCCCGCTGCTCGCAGAGGAGCGGTCCGCGATCGCGGCACTGGGCGCGGCCAAGGGCGAGGCTGTCGCGGAGCTGCGCCAAAGTCTGGCCGAGCTCTATGGCCGGATGGCGGCCCACACGGCGGCGCGGCCCTACGCCGAAGCACGCCGGGGTGAGGCGCCCGATGCGGACGACCTGGCGGCCATCCTCGATGAGCCCGACGCCGGGCCCGCGTTCATCGACTGGGTCGCCACCGCGGGCCAAATCTGGGTGATGGTCGCCAGAGCGGACGGCAGCGTCACCTCGGCCAACACATTCGTGCCAGTGGAGGCGGTCCGGGCGTTCCGCGGCGCAAACCTCACCCGTAGCGGCTTCCGGATCACACTCGACAAGGAACCGGACAAGCTGGCGGCTCTGGCCGGGGTGGTCGCGCCGCTGGCGGAGCTGACCGCGCCGGGCGACCACTTGGTCCTGTGCCCGACCGGCCCGCTCGGCGCCTTGCCACTCCACGCGGTGCATGTCGACGGTGATGTCCTGCTCGCGCGTAATCCGGTCTTCTTCGCGCCAAGTCTCGGTGTGCTGCGCACCTGCCGCCTCTTCGCGACCGACCCGGCGGCCCGCGGCCTGACCCTGTTCGGCGCGCTGGACGATGCCCACACGGCCTCGGCCGCCATGATGGCGCGGCTTGCCGATGCGACCGGGCAGGACGTCTGGCAAGCCGAGGCGGTGACTCCGGCCGATGTCATGCACGCCCTGTCCTCCGTTCAGGCGATTCACTTCCAGGGCCACGGCGAGCACGACCCGGCCGAGCCGTTGCGGTCCTGTCTGCGCCTGCCGGGCGGAGCGCGGCTCACGGCGGCGGACATCTTCGGTCTGCGCCGGGTCACGGCACGGATGGTTGTACTGGGTGCGTGCGAGGGGGCGGTTAGCCGCGCCGGCGGCGGCGATGAGCTACTGGGACTGATCCCTGCCTTCCTGTCGGCGGGCGTGAGCTTGGTTGTCGCGTCCGGGTGGCGGGTGATGGAGTCGACCGCGTCCGCCTTCATGGAGGTGTTTTACGACGCCATCCGTCGCAAGTCGCGGCGCCCGATCGAGGCGGTGCAGACGGCCGCACTGCATCTCCGATCGCGTCAGGGGACCAAAACGCCTTACCATTGGGCGGCCTTCGTCGGCCATGGAGATCCGTGGAGGAGACTGGACATATGAGCGACGAATTGCTCGCGGTTCCCCTCGTGCCGGACAACGACGCGGACCAGGAGCTGTCAGGAGATGTCGAGGCGCTATCGGACGAGGAGGTGGCAGGCGCCCGGATGCGCCTGCTGCGCCGGACGATTGAGCGGATCGAGGGCGGGGAGGACGTAGCCGTCGCGCTGACCACTGAGTTCCATCCCGTGCCAGGAACGCGCTTTACGCACGCGACGGTGTCGCTGCGCCTGACGGCGCCACCGGGCGTCCAGGTAATCGAGGTCGCGCCGGTGGAGTTGCGCACCACCGATCCGGTCACTTTCAAGGTGACCCGATCGGGCAAGATCAGCTTCGAGAAGTTCATCAAAGCCGAGGCGGGCATCGCTGACGAGGTAAGCTACACCACCTATCCCTGCCTGGTCCGCGGTGCTGGGGCGGCGTCGATGTACGCCACCTGGTCGTTCGAGGAGCACGCGAAGGCGCATGGCGGCATCGGCCAGCAGCAGGAGCTGTTGCTGACCTTGCCGGGGACGGGTCCGTTCCAAGCCGAAGTGCGAGTCGCGGCGCGGTTGCTGAAGCCGGGCCTCCCCGGCATCGCGGAACGCGTCCGCGACCTTGTGCTCGGACCGCAGCTGCGGGAAGGCAGGACGAGATCGGTCTCGCTGATCCTACCGCCGGCCTCAAAGCGGAGTGGCCTCTTCGCCTTCCTGCGCTGAAGCTCCGATCTCGACAGCTCGCCACGCGCTCCGCCGTTTTAGGCTCCGCGAGTCGTGCAACGCGCCGTTTTCGGAGCTCATGCAGTCCAGCGAGCGCGAAGGCAATCTGTGCGCGAAGGCAATCTGTGTTAGACGCGCCAATCTTATCCCTGTGACAACAAAAGCCGGTCGTACAACGAGGCGAAAAAGGCCTCGCGGCGCCGTTCATCCAGGACGGGCGGGTCACGATTACGTCCTACGAATTCGCCGCCGCGAAGGCGGAAGATGAGCTGCGCGGCCAATGGGACCTTGCTGCACGGCGGCAGCCCACGCGGCGCCGAACGCATCGCCGCCCGCATCGCCGCCCGCTGGGCCGACAGCCGCGAGGTCGTGCAGGTCGTCTTCAAACCCGACTGGAACCGCGACCGCAACGCCACCCCCTTCAAGCGCAATGACCGTAGCTCGAAGCGCTGCCGATCGGCGTCGTCGCATTCCCCGGCTCCGGTGTCTTGGCCAATCTTGCCGACAAGGCCAAGCGCCTCGGCATCCCGATCTGGCGCTTCGACAAACCAGCCTCGGCCGGCGCCGCCTAGCTAGACCTGTTTTCGCGCACGCCATCGCTCCGGGCGGTCGCAAGGCCGCGCGCATTTATGCTGCCCGTCGAACATTTGTCCCCGTTTCGCCGGGTAATCCGCTAATGCCCTTGCAAGCCAAAGGTTGGCGAGTTCTTTGCCGCGATGACTGCTGTACGAACCAAAGCCGTCGCTCGTCACAGCAATCGATCAGCGGTCGCGCATTTTAGGGTCGAGCGCGTCGCGCAGTGCATCGCCGAAGAGGCTGAAGCCAAACACGGTCACCGCGATCGCCAGACCCGGGAAGATCGCGATCCACGGTGCGGTCGAGGCGTATTCCTCAGCCCCGCCCTGCAGCATCAGGCCCCAGGCGGGAACCGGCTCCTGTACGCCGAGCCCGAGATAAGAGAGCGCTGCCTCTGCCAGGATCGCCTGCCCAACAAAAGCGGTCAAAAGGATCAGGAACGGCGCCATCACATTCGGCACCATGTGGCGCAGGATGATTCGCGAATGGCTAAAACCGCAGGCGCGCGCGGCGTCGACATAAGGGATCTCGCGGATCGACAGCGCGCTCGAGCGGATAATACGGGCGCAGCGCGGGATCAGCGGGATCGTGATCGCGATGATTACGTTGTGAACCCCGGTGCCGAAAATCGAGACCACCGCGAGCGCCAAAATAATCAGCGGAAAGGCCATCAGGATGTCGAGCAAGCGCTGCAGGTAGAGATCGAGGCGCCCGCCGAAATAAGCGCTGCCGACGCCCAGCACCAGCCCGGCGAAACTGCTGACGATTGCGCAGGAGAATCCGACGATCAGCGCGGTGCGGGCGCCGAAAATGATGCGCGACAGCTGATCACGCCCGAACTGATCCGTACCAAGCCAATGCGCCCAACTCGGCGCCTCAGTCATCGCGGCGAAATCGTTGGCCGTCGGGCTATAAGGCGCGATCCAATCGGCACTGAGCCCGGCTACTGCCATCACCAGCACCAATACGAGGCCGAAGGTGCCGAGCGGCTGGCGGCGGGCAAAGACCAGCGCTCGGCCGATTAGTGATCTCGGGCCGCCGGGCAGATCGTCGAGAAGGGTGGGAGCAGTGGCTTCATTCGAGGCGGCGATCGTCATGACGGCGCTCACGCGTAGCGAATGCGGGGGTCGAGCCAGGCATAAAGCATGTCGACGGCGGTATTGGTGAACACGAAAACGGCGACGGTCAGCATGACAAGCGCCTGGGTCAGAGTGTAATCCTGGTTCTGTACCGCCTGGACGAGCAGCCGGCCGATCCCGTTCAGGTTGAACACCTGCTCGGTCACGACCAAGCCGCCGATCAGAAACGCCGATTCGATGCCGATCAGCGTCACGACCGGCAGCAATGCGTTCTTCAGCGCATGCCGGTTGACCACGATGCGTTCGATCAGACCTTTGGCCCGCGCGGTGCGAATGTAGTCCTCGCGCATCACCTCGAGCATCGCCGAACGGGTCATACGCATCGTGACAGCAGAGGTGCGGTATCCGACCGCGATCGCCGGCCAGATCGCCATCGACAGGTTGCGCACGGGATCCTTCCACAATGGCACATAATCGATCGGCGGCATCCACGGCGCGCCAAAAGCAATTTGCGAGATGTTCAGAATCGCGAGAATGATCAGGATGCCGAGCCAGAAGCCTGGAGTGGCGAGGCCGGCGATGGCAATCACCCGCACCACAAGGTCAAGGACGCTGTTCTGCTTCAGCGCCGAGAGCGTGCCGAACGGGATCGCGACCAGAACGGCGACGATGGTTGCCAAGAGCGCGACCTCCAGCGAGATCGGAAACCGGGCGGCGATCTCGTAGGAAACCGGCTTGCCCGACCACATCGAAGTACCGAAATCAAAGTGGCAAAAGCCCCAGATGAAATCGAAAAATTGCAGGATCAATGGCCGGTTGAGCCCGAGTTCGGCATGGCAGGCCGCGACCGCGCGCTCGTCGAAGGTGCCGCCGCCGGACCCGAGCCGCACGACGCAGATGTCACCGGGAATGAGGCGCATCAGCACAAATACCAGGGCAGCCGCGCCGAACAAGGTCGGCACCACCAGCAGTAACCGCTGAATAATGTACCGGTGCATTTCCTTGGGTACCTCCCTCGCGCCGACCTAGCTATGCCTTCGCCAGCGCATCACTGTTGGACTTCGCTGCAAGCAACCCAGTGGCCGGGATACAGTTCGCGCAGTTCCGGACGCGTTCCCTTACACCTTTCCACCGCGAGCGGACAGCGTGGGTGAAACACGCAGCCTGACGGCGGGTTGAGCGGGCTCGGCACCTCGCCCTTGACTGGGCGAAATGCACGCGTCTCCTCTACCGTCGGGTCGGGCACCGGTACCGCCGACAACAAGGCTTGCGTATAAGGATGCAGCGGCTGGTCGAATAGCTCGTTGCACTCGGCCAATTCGACGATGCGGCCAAGATACATGACCGCGACGCGATGGCATAAATGGCGCACCACCGAGAGATCGTGGGCGATGAACAGATAGGTCAACCCGAAGCGCTCGCGCAAATCTTCCAGGAGATTGACGACCTGCGCCTGAATCGACACATCGAGCGCCGAGACCGCCTCGTCGCAGACGATGAATTCGGGCTCCAATGCCAAGGCGCGCGCGATCCCGACCCGCTGGCGTTGGCCGCCGGACATCTCGTGCGGGTAGCGGTCGGCGAATTTGGCGTCGAGACCACATACCGACAACAATTCGCGCACCCGCGCCCTGCGGCGCGCCGTGTTGCGTTCGATACGGTGTACCTTGATCGGCTCGGCGATGATCTCGCCCACTTTCATGCGCGGGTTCAACGAGCTGTACGGGTCCTGAAAGATCACCTGGATGCGTCGCCGCAGGGCCAATAGCTCGCGGCGTTGAAGCTTGGCGATGTCGACGCCGTCATAGCAAATCTCGCCAGCGGTCGGGCGTTCGAGCCGCAGGATGCAGCGCCCGGTCGTGGTCTTGCCGCAACCACTCTCGCCGACCAATCCGAGGGTCTCGCCGCGGCGCACGGTAAAGTCGATGCCGTCAACCGCTTTGACGGCGCCGACCTTGCGGTGGGAGAAACTCCCCTCGGTGACCGGGAAATGCATCCGCAATCCCCGGACTTCGAGGAGGGGCTTGTCGCCGATCGGCGACATCCGGATACCGTCCTTCCTCTCTCGCTATTTATCGAGCCAGATCGTCGCCAAATCCTGATTGACGTAATGGCTCGGCCCGATCTTCCAGCCCTTGACATAGGAATGGTACGGCACCACCCGCTGCCACCACAAAAGGAAGATCTCGTGCGCCTGCTCGTCGAGCACGTATTTGGCGAATGCGAGCAGATCCGCCTTCTGCTTTGCCTTGTCGAGTTCGCGCAGCTGACGGTTGTACATCTCGACTTCCTTGGGGTCTTCAAAATTACCGTAATTTGAGCTGGATACCGAATGCGGCAGATATTTGCCAACATCGGCCAGCGGATTGACCACGTTCTGGCAATTGCCCTCGACGGTGACGTCGAAATTGCCGCTGCGCTGCGCGTCGAACCAGGGACCGACCGGGACCACCTTTTGCGTTACGTGTAGGCCGATTTTGCTCCACTGATCGACGACCCAGATCCCGTAATATTTGTAGGGTTGATCATTGTTGCGGTTGAGCAGTTCGAAGCTGAGATTCTCGGCCCCCGCCTCCTTCAACAGCCGCCGCGCCTCGGCTCGCGATTTCTCGATATCGGGCCAATAGCCGGCGATCTGCTGCAATTGCTCCTTGCTCGGGGCCAACGGTGACCCCGGGAAGGTGACTCCACCAACCGTATGCACCAGGGCGATCTTGGAAAGCTGGGGCGCGCTGCCCCAACGGTCGATCGCCAGGGTCAAGGCGCGGCGCACCCGGACATCGTCGAACGGCTTGCGCGCATGGTTCGGGGTCACCAGGCCGCCGCAATTCCAATCGCTGGTCTGGATCGCCAGCTTGTCGCCAAGCGCGTTCTTCAACTCATCGACCGCCGAGGGCGGAAAACCGCGGAACTCGATATCGGCGCGACCACTGCGGATCGCATCAACCTCGACCGCCTGCTTGGGGGCAAAAATGCCGATGAAGCCATCAAGATACGGCATCCCCTTGCGGAAATAATCGGGGTTGCGCTCGCCCTTGATCGACTGACCGACATCGTAGGCGACGAATTTGAACGGGCCTGAGCCCATAATGTTCTTCTCGTACCAGTGCGGGTCCTTGTCGATGATCCGCTTTTCGTAGATCCAGGCATAGGGGTCGGCGAGTGCTGGCAGGAACGCATCGGTAGCGAATTTCAGGCGAAACACGACGGTCGTGGGGTCGGGCGCCGTCACCGAGTCGACCATGACAAAATTGCTCCGCCGCGCGCTGAGGACGCCCTTCGGCGGGAAGATGATCTCGTTCCAGCTCGCCGCCACATCCGCGGCGGTCAAAGGCGAGCCATCGGTGAATCTCACGCCATCTCGGATCTTGAAGGTGTAGGTTTTGCCGCCATCGGTCGGCGTGGGCATCATCGTGCACAAATCGCAGACCAGATCGTCGGTCTTGCCGGGATTTTCCGGATCGGCGCGGATCAGGGTGCTGTAGAACGGCGCCGCTGCATGGATCGTCGCATAAGTCTCCTCGCGGTGCGCGTCAAAGCTCGGCGGCGCGTCGGCGGCGATCATATAGGTCAAGGTTCCGCCGCGTTTGGGGGCTTCCTCATCCTGCCCCGCCGATACGCCAAAGGCGGTTGCCGCCAGAATTGCGGCCAACGCCGCGGTCTTAATGTGCATTCTTCCTCTCCCTGCGCAAAGGCCTCGCGCTCTTTTCGCTGTCAGCCGGCAAACATCTGGTCGCCGCCGGTATCCGCCGTCCCAGACCCCGCTGTGCCGGGCGACGCACAATTGATTATCGCCCTTTACTTATCCAACCAAATTCTCGCCAGGTCTTGATTGATGAAGTGGGTCGGGGCAATCTTAAAGTTCTTTACATAAGAGCGG
>DATJLK010000055.1:0-11819 GCA_035509615.1 Allostellaceae bacterium
CGGGGGAGGGTAGGCGACGAGGGTGCATAACGACCGCCGGCGAGGGACTCTCGATCGGCCTCGCTACTCCACCGTGACGCTCTTGGCGAGGTTGCGCGGCTGGTCGACATCGGTGCCCTTGATGACCGCCGTATGATAGGCGAGCAACAGGATCGGGATCGCATAAAGCAGGGGCGCGACAAACGGGTCGCACTCCGGTACGGTGATGCCATAGGCAAGCCGATCGGCGAGCCGAGCCACCCCCGATCGATCCGAGATCATCACCACGCGGCCGCCGCGCGCCATGACCTCCTCGACATTGCCGAGGGTTTTTTCAAAAAGATCGTCGTGCGGGGCCAACACGATGACCGGCACGCTCTCATCGATCAAGGCGATCGGCCCGTGCTTCATCTCGCCCGCGGCATAGCCTTCGGCGTGGATATAGGAAATTTCCTTGAGTTTCAGCGCCCCTTCGAGCGCCAGTGGAAAGGCGCCGCCGCGCCCGAGATAGAGCACGTCGCGTGCCTCGGAGATGGTCTGGGCGATCGCGCGCAGCCGCTCGTCATGGTTGAGGACCTCGGCGGCGCGCGACGGGATTTCGGTCAGATGGCCGACCAGTTCGGCCTCGCGCTCGTGGGTGATCGCTCCCCTGACCCGCGCCATCGCGATCGTCAGCGCCGCCAGCACCGCGAGTTGGGTGGTAAACGCCTTGGTCGAGGCGACGCCGATTTCGGGGCCGGCCAACGTCGGCAAAATCGCATCGGCCTCGCGCGCGATCGAGCTTTCCGGCTGGTTGACGACGGCGATGATATGCTGCCTCTGGGCGCGGGCATAGCGCAGCGCCGCCAGGGTGTCGGCGGTCTCGCCTGATTGCGAGATAAAGATCGCGGCTCCGCCGCGCGGCATTGCCGGCGCGCGATAGCGGAACTCGGAGGCGATGTCGACCTCGACCGCGATCCGCGCGATGCGTTCGAGCCAGTATTTGGCAACCATGCAGGCATGGTAGGCGGTGCCGCAGGCGATCAACGAGACCCGTTCGATGTCGGCGAGGGCAAACGGCAGTTCGGGGAGGTGGACGGTGCGCGTCGCCGGGTTGACGAGCGCGTTGATCGTGTCGCCGATCACCGCCGGCTGCTCAAAGATCTCCTTCTGCATGAAATGGCGGTAATTGCCTTTGCCGATCAGCGCGCCGGAAGCCGCCGATTCGCGGATTGGCCGATCGACTGGCTCGTTCCCGGCGCCGAAGATCGTTACCCGGGAGGAGGTGACCACCGCCCAGTCGCCTTCATCGAGATAGGTGATGCGGCGGGTCAAGGGTGCGAGTGCCAGGGCGTCGGAGCCGAGAAACATCTCGCCGTCGCCATAGCCGATCGCGAGCGGGCTGCCGCGACGGGCGCCGATCAGTAAGTCGTGTTCGCCGGCAAATAGAAAGGCGAGCGCAAAGGCGCCTTCGAGTCGCGCCAGGGTCTGCGCCACCGCCTCCTGCGGCGCCAGCCCGTGATCGAGGAAATAGGTCACGAGGATCGCCACCGCCTCGGTGTCGGTCTCGGTCTGAAAGACATAGCCGAGTTCGGTCAACTCGGCGCGCAGCGCCTGGAAATTCTCGATGATGCCGTTATGGACGACGGCAACGCGGTCGGTTGCGATCGGGTGTGCATTGGTCTCGGTCGGCAGGCCGTGCGTCGCCCAGCGGGTATGACCGATGCCGATCGCCCCTTGCACCGGCTCGTTATCGAGCCGCCGCGCGAGGTTGACAAGCTTGCCCTCGGCGCGCCGCCGCTCGATGCGGCCATCGACCAAGGTCGCAATGCCGGCCGAATCATAGCCGCGGTATTCGAGCCGCCGCAGCCCTTCGATCAGTCCCGCTGCAACGCTGTCTTTGGCGATGATGCCGATGATGCCGCACATCAGTTTTTGCTCCCCAGCCGTGACCGGATCAGGGCGGCGCGGCCCGGCTTGTCGACCTGCTGCCCGCGCGCGAGGCTCAATGCGTCGGCCGGCACGTCACGAGTGACGACACTGCCGGCCGCTACGATGGCGCCGGCGCCGACCGCGACTGGTGCAACCAGTGCTGTATTAGAGCCGATAAAGGCGCGTTCGCCGATCGTGGTGCGCCACTTGTTAACACCGTCATAATTGCAGGTGATGGTGCCCGCGCCGATATTGGTCCCGGCCCCGACCGAGGCGTCGCCGATATAGGAGAGATGGCTGGCCTTGACCCCGGCGCCGAGACGCGCCTCTTTTATTTCGACAAAATTGCCGACATGCACGCCATGCTCAAGTACCGCCCCTGGGCGCAGCCGGGCGAACGGGCCGACTATCGCGCCGCTGCCGACGACGGCACCCTCGACATGGCTGAACGAACGGATGCGAGCGCCGTCGCCGATCTCGACGCCGGCCCCAAAAAACACATTTGGCTCGACCACGACATCGCGTCCAAGCCGGGTATCGGCGCTGAAGAACACGGTCTCGGGGGCAATCAGGGTCGCACCCCCCGCCATCGCGGCAGCGCGCAGCCGGTCCTGCATCAGCACCTCGGCGACGGCCAGTTCGGCGCGGGTGTTGATGCCGATCAGCTCCTCGGTCGGCAGCTCGATCACGCCGCACCGCAACCCTTTATCCGCGGCAAGCTGGATGATCGCTGTCAGATAGAATTCGTTTTGCGCATTGTTGCAGTCGAGCGCATCGATCAGTCCCGGCAGGTAGCGTGCCTGGATCAGCATCAGACCACCCCAGCAGAGCCCGATGCCGAGTTCCTCCGGGCTGGCATCGGCGGCTTCGACGATCCGGCGAATCCCACCGTCCGGCGCCGCCACCAATCGGCCGTAGCGGCCGGGATCGTCAGGTCGCATGCCGGCCAACAGGATCGCGGCCGGGGATCGCCGCTGCGCCTCCAGCAGCTGCGCCAAAGTGGTGCTGCGCAACAGCGGCGTATCGCCGCAAAGCACCAGCACGTCGGTAATCGCCCCCTTCGGTGCGAGCTGGCCGGCGAGCGGGGCAAGTGCCGCCCGCACCGCGTCGCCGGTGCCGCGAGGCGGATCCTGGACGACGCTCTCGACCGGGTCGACGAGCCTCGCGACCGCCTCCATCCCCCGGCCGATCACGGCCACCGTCGCGGCCGGCGTCAGCGGTGCAAGCGCATCCAGCAAATGCACGATCATCGGCTGACCGGCGACCGGATGCATAACCTTGGGGATCGCGGATTTCATGCGGCTGCCGCTGCCGGCGGCAAGGATGATGGCGGCAAAGGCGGATCGGCTCATCTTTGACTCGGAATCGAGATCCAAACGGCAACCCTGCGCGACTTTCGCGTCTCGCCATCCTATTTTACAACACACAGATTATTACGAATTATATCACAGCTGGCATCCGAATGCGGCTATGCCGAAGATGCCGGACCGCACAGCCGGGTGATTGCGCCCGACCGCGACATCGTTGGTCAATCGCGGGTTGGTTCGCGTCAACGCCGCGGCGCACCATGCTCGGATACGGCTGAGCCAGCCGGCGCTCGAAATATCGTAATTGCGACCACGCATTTCCTCCGGCAAGTGCCACGCGCAAGCGGAAACGCGGAAGCGGAAACTCAGGGGCAGACCCGGCCGGTCGGCCGAGAGCGTGGCGCCGGAAGGAAGCTTGCGAAGCTGGTCCGGATCGCGTAATTTAGTCGCGAGGCGACTAACGGGCTATAATCTGTTCACAGGCTATCCAGTATAAATGTCGGAAAGCAACAATATCCGCCCGATTACGGCGCCTGCTGTGAAAGGCCGCCGCGGGCGTCCGCGCAAGCATGCCCCACTGCATCAGCGGCTGCTGATCCCGGAGTTGCTGGCCTCGCGCGGCAAAACGATGAGCGAACTCTATGCCTTTGTCGGTGCGGGCGAGCGCGCAGTGGCACGATGGATTGCCGGTGACGAGCAGCCGTCCGACGACAGCCTGCGGCGGTTGATGGATTTTTTCCAATGCGACCGCCTTGATCTGGTGCCGGGTCCCGATCCGCATTTGCGCCCGGACACGCAAGAATTCCTCGCTGCTTACAAACAACTCGCCGAACCGGCAGCCGAAGCGCTGCGACGCGCGGTGGGTTTGCCGCCCCGAAAACCCTGAGCAAATGCGGACCCGGCCTGCCGACGATGCGGGTGCTTTGGTCGCCATAAATTGTCTAAATAGGTCAAAATTGCATTGCTTAAATTGTCTAATCACGACTAATATCGTCTGTCGCGATTGCGCGATGGGAGGTACCGCCATGCACTCGTTTGTTGAGACCGAAATCATCGCCCGCGAGGCGCGTATCGATCCGGAACTCGATGCGACCCGCGCCGGTCAACGGCTGATTGCGATCGGGCAGGCCCTCACGCTTGCCGGTGGCGATCTGAATTGCAATTTGTCGGCGCTTGACCTGCTGCTCGAAGGTGCTGCGGTGTGTTCGGTCGCGGTGTCGGCCGAACGCTGTTTTGCGATGCCCGGCGCTGCCGGGTCGCGTCGACACCACGGGCGTTGATTCCGGGAGAGCTCGCATCGATCGCGATGTTGCCGCGCTCGAAGCATAGACTGATCGCAGACGCCGCGGACGGAGGTCGGCCGTCGGTGTGCCAAAGAGCTTAGCTGTGAGGATGCGTTGGGAGGCATCGGATGAAAGCCGCCGTTTTGCATGCTGCGAACCAGCCGCTGACGATTGAAGAGGTTGCGGTCAACAAACCCGGACCGCGCGAAGTGCTGTTGTGCACCGCGTTCGCCGGGCTATGCCACAGCGACTTGCATTTTATCGAAGGGCTCTACCCGACCCCGACGCCGGTTGTGCTCGGTCACGAATCCTCGGCGATTGTCGAAGCGGTCGGGGATGGCGTGACCTATGTCGAGCCCGGCGACCACGTCATCACCTGCCTTAGCGTGTTCTGCGGCACCTGCCCGCAATGCCTGACCGGACACCCGAATTTGTGCGAAAATACCGAGGTTAAGATGCTGCCCGGCGTGGCGCGCCGCATGACCTGGAATGGACAACCGCTAAACCAGGCGTTCAACCTTTCCTCGTTTGCCGAACAGATGCTGGTGCACGAGAATTCGATGGTCAAGATCGATCCGGACATCCCGCTCGACCGCGCCGCCCTGGTTGGTTGCGGGGTCATGACCGGGGTCGGCGCCGTGTTCAACGCCGCCAAGGTCGAGCCGGGATCGACCGTTGCGGTGATCGGCTGCGGCGGGGTCGGGTTGTCGGCAGTCAATGGCGCCGCCCTCGCCGGCGCCGAGCGGATCATCGCCATCGACACCATCGCCGCGAAATTGGAGCTGGCACGCCAACTCGGCGCTACCGATACGCTCAATGTCGGCAATGCCGACCCGGTCAAAGCGGTCCGGGATATGACCGGCGGCGGCGTCCACTATTCTTTCGAGGCGCTCGGCACCAAGGCGACGGCAGAGCAGGCGTTTCAGATGCTCCGCGCCGGCGGCACGGCGACGATTATCGGCATGGTGCCGTTGGGCGTGAAGATCGAATTGCATGGTGCTGATTTTCTGCGCGACCGCAAGATCCAGGGCACGTCAATGGGGGGCAACCGGTTTCGGGTCGACATGCCGCGGCTGTTGTCATTGTGGCGCCAGGGCCGGCTCAAACTCGACCATCTGATCTCGGGTCGGCTCAAGCTGGCCGAGATCAATGATGGGTTCGCGGCCCTCAAAGCGGGAGCGCCGGTGCGCCAGCTGATCGATTTCGCCGTCTGACCTGACCGGCACAACTCTGGCGACCGCGGGTATAAGACCCGCTGCCAACGTCTGCGACGGCGGC
Organism: Allostellaceae bacterium; assembly: GCA_035509615.1. Classification (GTDB taxonomy): domain Bacteria; phylum Pseudomonadota; class Alphaproteobacteria; order ATCC43930; family CGMCC-115725; genus AP-15. The sequence continues at coordinate 5,759 of DATJLK010000055.1, forward strand.
GAGGTTCAAGGAGATCGAGGATCGGTGCGGTATTTCCGGTTTCGCGGGCGCGCCGCGCGATTGAGCTGTTCGCAACACCGCGGCCTGACGGGGTTGACGGCGACACGGCAGACAAACAAGCCAATCGTCACGAGATAGCGTCACCGCGCTGCGCCTTTGAAAAGGCGTGCAAGGCCAGGGGTCGGCGCCGGCGTCGCCCAAAAGAGGCGCCGCAAAGCACGCTCGATGTGCCGTTACTGGTGGCTGCCGTTACCGGTGGTCCGAGGCCAGGCGCTGCCGTGCTGGCGGGCGGCGCAATGCCCAGAATGCGACACAGCCGCAGGTGTAGGAGATGATCGACAGGATAAAGGCCAGCTCATAGCTGCCCGAAAGATCAAAGATCCAGCCGGCGGCCCAGGAGCCGACCGCCGAGCCGATGCCCGAGCCGATCGTGATCACCCCCAGGATCGTGCCGAGCTGGCGGCCGGGAAACAGATCGGCGGTCTTGGCGGTGATCGCCGGCCCCCGCGCGCCCCAGGTCAGCCCAAAACAACAGGCAAACAACCACAGCAGCCAGCCCTGATGGCGGTTGGTGATGAACAAGGCAAAGAAAACGCCAAGGATCGAGATGCCATAGGCCAGGATCGCCGCCCGTTCGCGTCCGATATAATCGGACAGCGAGCCGGTAAAGATCGTGCCGGCGATCGCCAGAAAACTCCCCATGCCCAGGACTTCTGCCGCATAGAGCTTGTCAAAGCCGCGGTCGACGGCAAAGGCGAGCTGGTGCAGCGACACCAGAAAACTGCCGAGCCCGGTGAACAGATACACCGCAAACAATAGCCAGAAATGCGGCGTGCGCGCGGCCTCGGCCAAGGTCCAGCCGGGCGAGGGCGGCACCGGCGAGGGCGGCACCGTTGGGGCAGCTGCAGGCAGTGCCGGCGCCGGATCGTCCGCCGCGGCGCGGTGCCAGCCGATATTCGATGGCGACGCACGCTCGCCGCGGCGAAGCATCGCCGCCAATGGCAACACCATCGCCGCCATAAACCCGGCCTGGATCAGATAGGTCTCACGCCAGCCGAAGGACGAGATCAGCAGCTGCACGAGCGGCGCCGAAAGCGCGCGGGCAAAGCCGTTTGCCGATTGCACGACCGAGATCGCCATCCCGCGCCGCCGCACAAAGCGCCGCGACAGGATCGGGACAAACACGACGAGACCGAGGCAGTTGGCCCCGAACGTCATCACCACGCCGTAGAGCAGGATGATCTGCCAGATCGTCGAGATGTGGGCGCAACCGACGAGCCCGACGATCAGCAAAACGCTGCCCGCCAGCAACAGCCGCAGCGGCCCCAGCCGATCGACCATGGCGCCGACCAGCGGCGAACTGGCGCCGGCCACGAGTTGCGAGACCGAATAGGCGACCGAGGTCTCGGCGCGGCTCCACGCGAAGGCCTGGATGAAGGCCACCAGAAACACCGCGTAGGAATGCATCAGCCCGGCGCTGACCGTGAACGCGGCAAAGGCGCCGACCAGCAGCAGCCAGGCCGAACGCGCCGCCGGCTGCGCCGCGGCGGACGCACCGGGTGCGGGCAGTACACGGTAAATTGGCGCGGCGCGGCGCAATCGATTAATGTTCAAGGTCTCAGCGCCGGACCGCGCCGGATCGTCGACCGTGGGGGCAGCATGGCGCAGTGATCGCCGGTCGCTACTGCGAAATCAAGCGTGCCGGGCGATGCTGATCGCGCAGCAGGTAGAACGATATCGCCGGGGCGGCCCGTCGTCGGCGGCGCTACCGTGTTTATCTCGAGTTGTCCTGCGCCCCGAGGAGAGATTTTCCGATCACCCGCAGCGCCTCCATCGATGGATGGATCAGCAGCGATTGGACCGCGAGTTCACGAGGTCGCCGATGCCATCCTTCGTTCAGCATCAGGTGGGCAATCTCCAGCAGAAACCACGCGCGGTTGGCCCGTGCCACCCGCCGCAATCCCGGATCGCCAATCTGAGTTTCGGCCCGCAGGGCAGCCAGGATCGTCAATAACACCCGTTCCTGCGTTTGGTAGCTGCGGATAAAACTCGTATGGTCAGTAACGTTCAACTCCGCTACGACCGTTGATCGAAATATGATCTTTTTCGCTTTGTCGACCAGACGGAAGTTGATGTCGTAGTCTTCTCCGAAAATTTCGCGCTCGTAGTACATGCCGGCGCGCAGCATCAATTCTTTCGAGACGACCAGCGTGTTGGCATGAAGGGTACGGTGGACGAGAAAACCGCCGACATCTTTTGGGGTAACATGAAAAATATCGGTCTCGCCCGGTAACGGGCGGCGCCAAATATGAGGAGGGGCGGTCGACAACCAATTGGGATTGATGATCTTCCCATTATTGGCCAATTGCATGTTGCCAAAGAACAGATCAGCGTCGTATTTGGTCAGTGCGGCGAGCGAACTGGCAAGGTGGTCGTCCCTGACCCACAGATCGTCATCGTCGCAGAAGGCGAGGAACGACCCGCGGGCTAGGCGAATACCTCGATTTCTCGTCTTGCCAGGTCCGCCGCCGCGTTCGCTGTTTCCCTTGAGATCCAGTCGGAATCGAGCGTCGAGGGATTCCCAGATTACACTATACTTGGCGAGCGTATCATCGTGGGAGCCGTCGTCGATAACCAAGCATTCAAAGTCTGTAAATGATTGCTGCTGAATGCGTAGCAGCAGACGGGCAACCGCATCCGGACGATTGTAGGTCGGTATCACCACCGAGATCATGGGACTCATTTGTAAAACCGTGGCACCTTTTCCAGGGATCGGGATGATGCGACTCGGGCTCGGTTTAAATTCGGACAGCAGTGTTAGCATCTTACATCGCCCGATCGCATTGCTCCATTGAGTACGCCACAATGGTGGCTTGTTGGTTTCCGCGAATTAGCGGCGGTCGGCCGCATGACGGCGTGACGGTTATTTGACGCCTGCCAATCCCTAATCGTTGCCAAGAGTGTGTGGACGCGGGGCTATAAGATGGTGGGGTCGGAGGTTCATCCGGTGTTTGTCCAATTTCCACATCCCGGGGAGGAGCACAATCCCGGCAAGGCAAAGCGGCACCCTTGGAACCGAGGTAACCATCGCAGGAAGTTTCTCCGCTGCAATGGACGCTATTTAGATCCCTACGACTCTAGCCAGGAGGCGCCTCTCGTCTTCTGGGGGGAGTGGGAAGCGCCATCTTATGTTAGCGATCGGTGGCCCGAAGATGGTGAATTGCCGCGGTTTCTTCATGAGCCTGTTTGGGAATACCCAACGGACGGAGGTGCTCGACAAAATACCGATCCATGGGTCTTTGGAGATTGCTTTCTTTACAGTAACTGCAAGCAATTGACGCAGCCCGCTTTGCGGGCTTTGCCACGAGGCTCGGTGATTTTGTTCGGGTCAGGTCGCGGCGGCAATTTCATCCTCGACACTGTCTTTGTGGTGAAGGATATGCAGCGACTCATACCCAGGCAGCCTCCTCAAATTGATGAGGCGTTTCGGGTGTGCACTATCGAGGCCCTGGTTACGGATTCGGCGTGTAGCGGAGAGGCGCTTGTCCTGTACCGCGGCGCGACATATCGCGACCCAATTGGCGGTAGTACTCGTTCGTCCCTTGCCGTCGCGCCGACCGCGCGGGACAAAGATTCCGCCGACCGGCTATAGTATTGGCGAGTGACTATTTGAATCCAAAAAGCACCCAATCGCCAAGCGGGGTTAAAAAGCCACGCTCAGTAGAGCAAGTACGACAACAATGGGATTGCGTTCGCAGCCAGGTGATCGATGCGGGCTGCCTGCTTGGCGTTTGGTTTTCCACCCCGCGCTTTGATGGCGGTTTTAGCTCCGCCAAGTAAGATAAGCTGTAGTAACTGAAGCCGCTCGCGGCCGGGGCTGCGGGCGGCTTCTTGCGTAGGTATGCGGTTCGGGTCAGCCGTGCTGGGCGTGGTAGTAGGTGTTGCGCAGCACCCGGCCAGGGAGTGCCCCGGTGTGCTTGCCGTCTTCCAGCAACACCTGACCGTTGACGATCGTGTAATGAATGCCGGCCGCCGGCTCCTTGGTGCGCCAGCCGCCTGCCGGGAAGTCGTGCACGATGCTCTCCGGCAATGGCCGCACCGTGTCGGGATCAAAGATCACGATATCGGCCGCCATGCCCGGGCGCAACAGCCCGCGGTCATAGATCCCCAGCGCCGAGGCCGAATCAAAGGTCAGCCGCCGCACCGCATGCTCGAGGCTCATGATGTGCTTTTCACGGACCCATTCCCCGAGCAGCCGCGTCGAATAGCCGTAACCGCCGTGGAACTGGACATGGGCGCCGCCATCCGACAGACCGACGATCGCGTTCGGATAGGTCAGGATCTTGGCCATCGCCTCGTCATCGACATTGTTTTCCGACTGCATCAGGCCGGTGTCGAGCTTCTCTTCGACGACGAGATCGAGGAACGCGTCGATGATTCGCTTGTTCTGCTCCTTGGCGATTTGGCCGATGGTCTTGCCCTTGAGGCCCTGGTTCTTTTCCAGCGCCGGAGTTTCGACCCACATGTAATTGTACCATTCGCGCGAATAGCCAGCCGCCGGCACATTCACCGAATGCTCGACGACCTCTTCGTGCAGTTTCTGGCGGATCGCCGGGTCGGCATAGGCCTTCAGCTTTTCGTCGTCCGACGACAACAGGATCGGATGCCAGGTCGGCGAGCCGCGGAACACCTGGCAATTGTGCATCGTAAAGCTCTGCGTCGTCCGGTTCGGGCTGCACAGCGGATAGGCGCGGATACCGGCCTTCGAGGTCTCCTCGACCCGCGCCATGTGCTTTTTCCAGGCGTCCGGTTCGCGCACGGTCTGGCCGAGGTTGTTGTAGATCACGGTGCGGCCGGTCGCTTCCGACAGGCGCGCCATCAACCCGTCATTGAGTTCGGCCGCACGCCCGCCGCCCGACTGGATGATGCCGGTGCCCATCTCGCGCAACACGTCGCCGAGCGCGAAGATCTCCTTTTCATCGGCCCATAGCGCCGGGATATGCACGCCCTGCGGGTCGTAATGGCCCTTGTTGCGCGACACTGACAGGCCGAGCGCACCACCCTTGATGCCGTCGCGCACGACGTCCTGCATCTTGCTGATTTCGGCGTCGGTCGCGGTGCGGCCCTGGGCCTCGTCGCCCATCACGTAATAGCGCACCGTCGAATGGCCGATCAGATTGCCGACATTGACGCCGAGATTCTGGTCGAGCCGATCCATATATTGCGGGATCGTCTCCCAATCGACCTCGACGGTGTTCAGCACCTCCATCGGGATCGCCTCGACATAGCTGAGGAACTCGGCGACCCGCTTGGCCGCACCGGGGCGCACCGGCGCCAAGGCCAGCGAGCAATTGCCAAACAAGACGGTCGTGGCGCCGTGCTGCGGCGAGAAGGTGCACAGCGGATCCCAGGTGACCTGGGCGTCGAAATGACAGTGATTGTCAACAAAGCCCGGCGCCACGACGCAGCCCTGGGCGTCGATCGTTTTCGTGGCCGAGCCGCTCAGCTTGCCGATTTCGACGATCTTGCCGTCCTTAATGCCGACATCGCCGCGGAACATCGGCATGCCCGAGCCGTCGACGATGCGGCCATTTTTGATCAGCAGATCATACGCCATTTCCATCCCTTTCCGCGTGGTTACGACCAACACCCTTGTGCTGTCGCACAGTGTATCATCGCGCCCCCGCCGCCTTGGCAAAAATCGACCGCCGCGCGCGAAAATCTGCGGGCGCTTTTCGGCGCCGCGACAAATCCACAAAGCGATCGGCAGCATATGTCAGTATGGATGACAATATCAAAAGTACTGACATATCCACCGCATAATGGATCGATTTCACTAGCCTGCTCCGCCGGGCAATTTCTTGCCGTGCTACCCGTGCGATCTGATCGGGTAGCAAGACCGGAGCCAGCAACCCGTTAGCTAGTGCGCATCCATAAAGGGCGGTTTTTCAGCGGTCTGGAAAGGCCGAGTTGGATGAATTTACGATTCGGCGCCGGGCCTTTCGTGTTTGAGTAGCAGGAGCAGGCTGGGGAATCGCATTGCGAGCAGTTCGGGTCGGCC
>DATJLK010000056.1:0-9359 GCA_035509615.1 Allostellaceae bacterium
TTCGTCGCGATCTTGGAGTTTGGCGTTTCAATCGGCGCGCTCACTGACAATTTCGGGCGGGGAGTCACGCTGTTCAAAGTGAACGAGAAGGAGCGCTTCCTGAGCGAAGCCGAGCAGCTCCGTCTCGGCGACGCGCTAGAACGCGCGCAGACCGAAGGCACCCACCCGAGCGCGATCGCGGCGATTCGTCTCCTCGCGCTGACAGGGTGCCGGAAAAGCGAAATTCTCGGTCTTCGATGGCGCGATATCGACTTCGAACGCGGCTTATTACTGCTGCCAGACACGAAGACCGGAAAGAAAACGTTTCCGCTGGCCCAGCCAGTGATCGACTACATCGCCTCGCTTCCACGGATTGAGGGCAATCCCTACGTCCTTCCCGGAAACGTTGAAGACGGCCACTTTGTCGGGCTTCAAAAAATTTGGACCCGAATCCGTACCAGTGTCGGGTTGCAGGATGTCCGGCTCCATGACTTGCGGCATTCGTTCGCAAGCGTCGGAACCGACGAGGGTGACAGCCTACAAGTGATCGGTCGACTGCTGGGACACTCAAAGATCACCACGACACAGCGCTACGCCCATCTGTCGCTTGATCCCGTAAAGGATGCCGTTGAACGGATCGGTGGCAGGATCGCCGCAAAGCTCATCCCGGGAAGAGCGGCCGAAAATCGCGTCATGCGAATACCATTCTTGGTTCCAGTCCTGCTGCTCCGCAAAGCCATGAAGCTGGCGGAATATCATGGTCAAACGCTGGACGCGTTTATCACGGATGCCCTAAACGCAAAGGTCGCGGAGCTAAATGCGGCTGATTCGGAAGCGTTGGTCGGTGCCGAGTAGTGGAGCGACCGAGCGACCAGCCCAAAGGCCCTCTATACCACCCTGGAATTCGCCTCGTCGTGCGTACTGGGTGAGTGCTAGGGTAACAAAAAGGGCCTAGCCGGTGGTGGCTAAGCCCTTCATTTTATTGGTGGAGCCAACCGGGATCGAACCGGTGACCTCTACAATGCCATTGTAGCGCTCTCCCAGCTGAGCTATGGCCCCAGCGCGCTGGGCGTGCCGGGCTCGCCCCGGCGCCCTCCTGCCAGCCAAGTTAGGAGGGGTGCTGTCCCCGGGCAAGCGAAAAACGCGGTTTGCTCGGGGCTTGCTATCGACCGCGCTCAGTGCTCGTCTTCTTCGACGTTCTCGATGACCTCGGCCATATCGTCCTCGTCTTCGCCGAGTTCGGAGGCGTCTTCGAGCAGCTCCTCATCTTCCTCTTCAGCTTCCTCGAGCGGCAGCGCCTCCTCCTCCTCGACCGCGACGTCGGCGTCCTCCTCGGTCTCGACTTCGGTATCGAGTTCCTCACTGCCGACCGGTTCGAGTTCCTTTTCGACCGGGGCGGCGGGACGCGTCCGCCGCGATTTCAGAAACGCTTCGGGATCAAAAGGAGTAGCGCATTTTGGGCAGATCACCGGCCGGCGCGTCAAATCATAATAGCGGGTGCCGCAGCTCGGACAGATTCGCTTGGTGCCCCATTCGGGCTTGGCCACATTGATGCTCCATCATTGTCAGATCGATCGGCGCGCCATTGCCAGAAGGGGCATCACCCCGTCGGAAGCGAATTCGTCTCGGAAGCGGATCCGGGCGGTGGCGCAAAACCGGCGTTTCGATATAGGCTGGAGCAATCGCCGTCACAACCGCAAACCGTCCTTTCGAACAGCTGTTGATCACATGGCCCATTCTGCTTCGCCCGCCTCGGCCCAACCACTCGAATCCGCGCCTGCGGCAGCGCCGCTCGGCGGCGAGGTCCGGGTACCCGGAGACAAATCGATTTCGCATCGCGCGCTAATGTTCGGGGCGCTCGCGGTCGGCCGGACCGAGATCTCCGGGCTGCTCGAAGGAGAGGACGTCCTTGCCACCGCCGCCGCATTGAATGCCTTGGGCGCTGATGCCGTCGCCGCCGGCAGTGGCCGATGGATTGTCGACGGCGTCGGGGTCGGGGGTCTCGGCGAGCCGGAAAATCTGCTCGATCTCGGCAATTCGGGAACTTCGGCCCGATTGCTGCTGGGCATCCTCGCGACCCACCCGATGACCGCCTTCGTGACCGGCGACGCCTCGCTGCGGCGCCGGCCGATGGCCCGTGTGACCGATCCGTTGTCCCGTTTTGGTGCAGGTTTTCTGACGCGCACCGGGGGCCGCCTGCCGCTCGCCGTCACCGGAGCAAAGACCCCGATCCCGATCGAATACCGCCTGCCGGTGCCGTCGGCGCAGGTCAAATCCTCGGTGCTGCTCGCCGGGCTCAACACGCCCGGGGCCACCACCGTCATCGAGCCGCAGGCAACCCGCGATCACACCGAGCGCATGCTGCAGCATTTTGGTGCGACGGTCACGGTCGAGCCGGCCAAAGGTGGCGGCAAGCGCATCACCGTCGAAGGCTGTCCCGAACTGATCGCGGCGCCGATCATCGTGCCGGGCGATATTTCCTCCGCCGCGTTTTTGCTGGTTGCCGGGCTGATCGTGCCGGGGTCGGAGATCACGATCAACGGGGTCGGGGTCAACCCGCTGCGAGCCGGGCTTCTCGAATGTTTGGGCGAAATGGGAGCAGATATCGCGTTGTTGAACGAACGCATCGAAGGCGGCGAACCGGTGGCGGATCTGCGCGCGCGCGCCGGCAGCCTGATCGGCGCCGACATCCCGGCGGAGCGCGCACCGCGGATGATCGACGAATACCCGATCCTCGCCATGGCCGCCGCCTGTGCCCGCGGCCGCACCGTCATGCACGGGCTCGCCGAACTCAGGGTCAAGGAGAGCGATCGGCTCTCGGCAATCGCCACCGGGCTTGCCGCCTGCGGCGTCGCGGTGGCGGTCGATGGCGACGATCTGATCGTCGACGGCAATGGCGGGCCGCCCGAAGGCGGGGCGGTGATCGCGACTGAGCTCGATCACCGCATCGCGATGGCGTTTCTCGTGCTCGGTCAGGCGACGCGTCAGCCGGTCCGGGTCGACGACAAAGCGGCGATCGCGACGAGCTTTCCTGATTTCGTGCCGCTGATGAACCGGCTCGGTGCCGCGTTCCGCAATCTCGGTTCGTGAGAAAATAGTTGCGTCGATCCTTTGTCGTCGCGATCGACGGACCGGCTGCATCGGGCAAGGGCACGCTGGCGCGTCGGCTCGCCGGGCGCTTTGGTCTCGCCCATCTCGAAACTGGAGCATTGTACCGGGCCACGGGCCTTCTGATCCTGGAAACGGGCGGCGATCCCGCGGACGACACCGCATCCCTGGCCGCCGCCGGCCGCGTAAGCGCGCATCTGTTGGCACGGCTGTCGATCGATCCGCGGCTGCGCGGCGAGGACGTCGCGCGGGCGGCCTCGGTCGTCGCCGCCAACCCCGAGGTTCGCCGGAGGCTGCTCGACTTCCAGCGCGATTTTGCGGCGCATCCGCCGGAGCCGGCCCGGGGTGCGGTGCTCGACGGCCGGGATATCGGCTCGGTCGTCTGCCCGGCCGCCGATGTGAAACTGTTTATCACCGCTGATCCCGAAGTGCGTGCGCGCCGTCGGTTCAACGAGTTGCGCGCCGTCGGGTCGGTGGCCATATACGAGGATGTCCTGCGGGAATTGAAGGATCGCGATGCGCGCGACGCGATGCGCAGCGCCGCACCCCTGACGCTGCCGCCCGATGCGATGGTCATCGACACCAGCGCGCTTGATGTGGATATGGTGCTGGAACGCGCCTCGGAAATCGTGTCGCGGGCATTCGCCGGTTGGCGCTGACGGGATGTTCAATTCTCGTGTAAACTTCGCGGTCGAGCGGCCGGAGCCGCAACGGCTGCGGAACGGATCTATCCTGCCGAGCGCGCTGACGCCGGCGGATGCCGCTCTCCGCGCCGATCCCGGCGGGGTCGGCCAGTGTCGCTTTTGAGGGGTCAAGGAGAAGGAATGGCTCTCGCAACGCAAACCATGGAGGCGCCGGCAAAGGAAAGTTTTGCCGCGCTGCTTGATGAATCGATGGGCATGGCCAACGGGCTCGAAGGCACCGTTGTCAAAGGGCGGGTCGTCGCCGTTGAGAACGATGCCGTGCTGATCGATGTCGGCCTCAAATCAGAGGGCCGCGTACCGCTCAAGGAATTCTCCGCCGGGGGCGCGGAGCCGGATCTCCAGGTCGGAGATACGGTCGAAGTCTTCCTCGAGCGCATGGAAGACAAAAACGGCGAAGCGCAGCTGTCGCGCGAGAAAGCGCGACGCGAAGAAGCCTGGACCCAGCTCGAAAAAAGCTTCCAGGCGAACGAGCGGGTGACCGGCGTGATTTTCGGCCGGGTCAAGGGCGGATTTACCGTTGATCTGAGCGGTGCCGTCGCGTTTCTGCCGGGCAGTCAGGTCGATATCCGCCCGGTGCGCGACATCGCCCCGCTGTTGGGCTCGCAGCAGCCGTTTCAAATTCTGAAGATGGACCGTTCGCGCGGCAACATCGTCGTCTCGCGCCGGGCCGTGCTCGAAGAAAGCCGCGCCGAGCAGCGCTCGGAACTGGTCGCCAGCCTCAAGGAGGGGCAGATCCTCAACGGCATCGTCAAGAACATTACCGATTACGGCGCGTTTGTCGATCTTGGCGGGGTCGACGGGCTGTTGCACGTGACCGATATCGCCTGGCGGCGCATCAATCATCCGTCCGAAGCGCTGAACATCGGGCAGAATGTCAAGGTTCAAGTCATTCGCTTCAATCCCGAGACCCAGCGGATTTCGCTCGGCATGAAGCAGCTCGAGGCCGACCCCTGGGAAGGGGTTGAATTGAAATATCCGGCCGGCGCCAAATTCCGCGGCCGCGTCACCAACATCACCGATTACGGCGCCTTTGTCGAATTGGAGCCGGGCGTCGAAGGGCTGGTCCATGTCTCGGAGATGAGCTGGACCAAAAAGAACGTGCACCCCGGCAAGATCGTCTCGACCAGCCAGGAGGTCGAGGTCATGGTGCTCGATGTCGATCCGCAAAAGCGGCGCATCAGCCTCGGCCTCAAGCAGACCCTGGCCAATCCCTGGGAAACCTTTGCCGACGAGCACCCGATCGGCAGCGAGGTCGAAGGCGAAGTCCGCAACATCACCGAGTTCGGGCTGTTCATCGGGTTGTCGGGTGATATCGACGGCATGGTCCATCTGTCGGACATCGACTGGAACCGGCCGGGCGAGGACGCGCTCGACAACTATCACAAGGGTGAGACCGTACGGGCCAAGGTGCTCGACATCGATGTCGAAAAGGAGCGCATCAGCCTCGGGATCAAGCAGCTCGAAACCGATCCGTTCGAAACCGGGATGTCCAAGCTGCGCAAGGGTGAGGTCGTCACCGGCACCGTGGCGGGGATCACCGAGGGCGGCATCGAGGTGACTGTCGGCGACGGGCTGCTCGGCTTCATCCGGAAATCCGAACTGTCCCGCGACCGCAGCGAACAGCGTCCGGACCGGTTTGCCGTCGGCGAAAAGGTCGATGCCAAGATCACCACGATCGATCGCGCCACCCGTAAGGTCACCTTGTCGATCAAAGCCAAAGAGGTCGACGAGGAAAAGCGCGCGATGGCCGAGTTTGGTTCGTCGGATTCGGGGGCGAGCCTTGGCGACATCCTGGGCGCGGCGATCAATCGCGCCCGCCGCCAGGGGGCCGAACGGCAGGCCGAGACGGAAGACAAGGGCTGATCGCGATACCCCGGCCCTCCCTCTGTGGAGGGCCGGGGTCAAGCCGATCCAAGCCTGCTGGCGTCGCCCGCTTTACCTTGATCCGGCTCTACCTTGACCCTCCGGCGGTGCGTTGGCGCCGTCGCCAGATCGCTGAAGGCATGGGAGCGAGACGTTCGAGATGACAAAATCGGAGCTTGTGCAAAAGCTGTCCGAGGCCAACCCCCATCTGTTCCAGCGCGATGTCGAGGTCATCGTCACCGCGATCTTCGACGAGATCGCCGCCGCTTTGGCGCGAGGCGACCGCGTCGAATTGCGGGGTTTCGGGGCGTTCTCGGTCAAGCGCCGCGACGCCCGACTCGGTCGCAACCCGAGGACCGGAGACAGCGTGCGCGTCGCCGAGAAACACATCCCGTTCTTCAAGACCGGAAAGCAGTTGCGCGATCGCCTGAATCAGACCGCCTCCTGAAGCATGGCCTATTGAAGCGATGGGCTCGGGGTCCGGGCGGATCAGGGGTGTCTATTGGGCCGGCGTCATTGTTGTCGCCGCTGTGGTAAGCCTGTTTGCGGCCTCAAATCGCGAGGTGGTGCCGCTGGGTTTCTGGCCGCTGCCATTTCTGGCCGAAGCCCCGCTGTATCTGGTTGTTCTGGTCGCTCTGCTGTTTGGCATTTTGATTGGGGCGCTCGCCGTCTGGATCAGGGGCGGCCGCCGGCGTCGTGAATTGCGCGAATGTAGCCGGCAAAACGCGGCGCTCGCGCGGGAACTCGCCGCCACCCAGGCGCAGCTCGCGCGCGAGGCGCCCACCCGATCAGAGGCGCTGAATTCAACCGGCTGAGCGAAATTCCGCGACCAAGATCCCGCGCCGGACACAAAGCCTTTGACCTCGGTACGGCATCGGGTTCAGTCTTTTCGGGTAATTCCAGAGAGACCAAGCGAACATCAAATGGACCTTCCAGACAGCATTACCGCGATTGAAGCGCAACTCGGCGGCGACGGCGCCATCACGGTCGATCCACAATTGCTGAGCGGAGCCGATGTGTTTGCGGCGGAGCGCCAGCGCCTGTTTTTGCGACCCTGGGTCGCCGTTGACCATCAGTCGCGGATCAGCGAGCCCGGCCGCTATGTCCGGTTCGAAGCGGCGAGCCGTTCTATTCTGCTGACCCGCGACCACGAGGGACGACTGCGGGCACTGCGCAATGTGTGCCTCCATGCCGGCTACCCGATCTGCGAAGCTGAGGAAGGTCCAGCCGACCGGTTGGTCTGCCCGTATCACGGCTGGGAGTTTGCCGCGGACGGGCGGCTGTTGGAGCCGGATCTGTCGGCTCGGATCGACCCGGCGCGGCTGCGGTTGGCAAGTCATCCGGTGTGCATCCGCGACGGGCTGATTTTTGTCGATCTATCAAAACCGGCAGCAGCAACCGATGACATCGATGACGCCCCAGTCGCCTCAGGCACCGTTCCGCCCTGGCTTGGCGCGGCCGAGGTCACGGCGCGGGCGCGCTATGCCACCGAGTGGAACTGGAAGCTCGCACTGCAATTCGTGAAGACGGCGCCGTATCTGTTTTGTGAGAACCGCGGCACCGATGCGCCTATCGGCGGCGATTTTATCGGGTTCGGCCCGCTGAGCTTCATGTTGAGCCAACCCGACCAGGCGACGTTGCTGCGCGTCATCCCGAAATCGGCAGCCCATACGGATATCCAGGTGATCCGCATGGCACCATCGGGCACACCCCCGGCAGACCTCGACGGCATTGCCGACCAGTTGCGCGCCGCCGGCGAGACGGACACACTCGCCGGCAAGCTCGACCGCGCGTTTTTCGGCTGGTACTGGTCGCTGATGACAGACGACTGACCACCCACGGGGAGCGCCACGGTCACCGCGTGGTCAGGGTGCGCGCTGACCCGGGCCGCCTGCCCCCTCCCCCGCGTGCCTCCCCTCCTGCACCTGACGGCTCGGCACCCTCTCCCACGGCGCGGCAAAAGGATGCTGCCCGCGCGAGAGAGCGTGAGCCTGGCAGGCGGGGCGGTTCGCCGGTACGGGACAAGGACCGCCTAGCCCGGCGCCCCGGTGTTTCGGGTGGTCAGGGCTTGCGTTCTTCCGGCGCTGCGGGCTCGAGTTTTTCGATGCCAGCGCCAGCGTCGCGGTCGATGTCGACCCTGGTCTCGCGGACGGTGTCGCGCACCCTTTCAGTGCGGTCTTCCGCCTCCTTGTGCACCACAACTTCCTCGACCTCCCGCCGCTTTTCGACGACTGGCTCCTCATGCCGCTCGATGATCTCGTAATCGCGGTCTTTTGGCATCTCTGAAGCCACCCTTGCCGCTGCCGCCTGATCCGAGACCGGGCGATGTTCGATGACGACTCGCTCGTCGCGCAGTGTCACCTCGCGCTCGACCGGGGTTTCGACGGTATAGGTACGGATGCGATAGCGTCGCTCATGCATCCGCTTGCCGACCGCGATGTCCTCCTTGACGACGGGGATGACATTCTCCTCGCTTCCCATCACCTCGCGGCTCCCGCCAGCGAGCGGTTCGCCATCGCGTGCCGCCGCCGCGGCGCTCGCCATGTCGCGATCACGTTCCCAAGTCTGCGGCGAGCCGAGCGAAGTGTCGGTAGCCGGCCGGACATTCGGCACCGTTTCCGGCCGGATGCGGGCTGCGGCAGTCTCGGTTGCGGGCGGGCTCTCTATTCCCCGATAGCGGCTTTCGCTTTCCTCGAAATCGATCGGGTTGAAATCCTCAAGGATTTCCGCCGCCCGATGGCGCTCCGCGATGTCGCTGACTATCACCGACACGACAGTGCGGCCCTCGCGCAAATTGGTTTCGTACCAGGAGCGGTCGTGTTCCGGCACGTCGCGACCGAACAGCCAGTCCCAGAAACCTTCACGGTGAGCCGCGACAGTATCGGTCTCGGCGACCATTGCCCGATCCACCGACTCGGCACCACTCATACGAATATTGGTTGCCGGAATACCCACCTCTATCAATCGATCCCGAACGCGCTCCGCCTCGGCGCGCGAGGCATACACCGCTACAATATTATGCCCGTCCATCGTGTCCTACTCCGTAACGAGGTTCACGTCTCCTCAACATCGCGGCATCTCAGAGGTTTCCAAATCTACTCGGCGAATATCCCAGTTTTTTTATTTAAAACGCTTCAGTTGATAAAAAGGCTGACACTTACACGCGCAATATCATAACAGAAGCCCGGAGACTCGATTTGACGGTTCCAAAGCTATCGCTATGAGATCAATCGGCTGAAAGACTTCGCCGACCGGAGATTGCAATCCGATTCGCCAAATCTGCTCCCGACGCGGGAAATCGAGGCACCTTCGGCCACTGGGGTTGGCTCGACCTGTGGATCTCGCGCCCCAAGCCCGTTCCCGGGCAGAGCCCATGTCACCTCGGCGGATCGTGACCCGGAGGGACCTGATCGATGGCATCCGCGACTTTTGTTCGGCGCC
Source organism: Allostellaceae bacterium (assembly GCA_035509615.1). Taxonomy (GTDB): domain Bacteria; phylum Pseudomonadota; class Alphaproteobacteria; order ATCC43930; family CGMCC-115725; genus AP-15. The sequence goes on from DATJLK010000056.1 coordinate 9,096, forward strand.
GGCCTTCTGGTTTCCGAGACGCAGACCCCCGACCAGGTCTGGGTAACGCGGATATGGATTTGCTAGGACGGGAATGAAATTCGCCAGACCCTTGGAATCGAGAGCAGGATTGACGCATGAAATGGAAGCTCCGTTTCCATTTCATGCGATCCCGCTCTGGTCAGTTGTCTCGATGGCCGACCAGGACAGCCTTGGATTGCGGCTGGCGGCGGGAATGTGGATGCGGCACCCATGGGCGATCGCCGCGGCTGCCATTGGCGCTTT
>DATJLK010000057.1:0-82361 GCA_035509615.1 Allostellaceae bacterium
CGCCGAGATTAGACGCGGCTTTAACCGCTCCTGATACCGTCTCAGGTATATCAAATGCCTTAAAATCAAGGAAAATACGTTTCTGACTTTTTATTAGCCGTTCAAGTAAGCTGTGTAGCTCGCGATCAAGTTGTAGATGCAATCCTACCTTGTAGAAGGTAACAGCTTCGCCTAGCTGGTCAACGATTGCGAGAGCCGAGCGGACGGAGTCAACGTCTAGTGCAACTATGAGTTTATCGCGCGCATTTTCCCGGGAGATTTCCGCCGTACCTGCCATCAGTAATCTCCCTTCTGTTGGCAGAGCGCCGCGAATGGCGGACTGTAGAGGAGCCACCTTCAAGTGGCCAGCGGTTTCTCGCACGCCGAGGTCGTCAGTCCGCCGGGACGATACCATCAGGGCTCAACTTCCGTTGTCGGCCGGCCGATCGTCAAAAGCGCCGATCCGGCGACGGCCGCGGCCGAGATCATCGCGCGACTGCGCACATTTATCGGCCAGGTGATGACCGAGACCTCTGGTTTCGTAACGCCGGGCCGCGCGCATTGCTGATCACGCGCCTGCGTCTGGCGATCGGTGCGGACCGACCGCCCAGTCGACCGCTATGACGGAGCGTTTGTTACCTGCCGATAGGCTGCGTGCCCGGTTTCAGGGCTTGGCCGCCTGCGGCTGGCCGCTTGTCTGCGCCTTTCTTTTTCTGCTTTGGCTTTTTGGTTTCCCGGGTAGACCGTTTCTGCTCCTTGTTTGCCATGACAACCTTCCTCGACTGACCAGTCGAATATGCGGCCCCGATCGGACGATGCAAGCACGCGATCCGTGGACGTGTCAGCGCGCCGGCGGCCAGCGTTTGGCTTCGACCGCGCTGCCGGGGCCGGCAGAGATCGCGGCTAGTCGCGCTTCGAGACCGGGCGCGGGCCATCCTGTCCCCGCCGCTTCCTCGTAAGCCCGGCATGCCTGCAGAACGGCAAGATCGGCGTAGAGCGGCCCGACGACCTGGAGCCCGACCGGCAGTCCATCGGCAAACCCGCACGGGATCGAGGCCGCGGGATTTTTCGTCAGGTTGAAGGGCGGGGTATAGGGCATCCACTTCGCATAATTGTTCGGGTTCGGCAGGTCATCCTCGCGCGGGTCGGCAAAGGCCGCCGGGGTCGGCATGGTTGGCGCCAGCAGCAGATCGTACCGGTCGAAAAACCGCCGCAAGCCCTGCCCCAGCGCCGCGCGGCGCGCCACCGCTTCGACATATTCCTCCTGCGTCACCCTCTCGCCCCGCCGGCACAGCGCCACAAGCCCCGGATCCATGACCGCCGCGGCCCCGGCCGGCAATGTCCGCAGCAGACGCCAGAAAGCGGCGAGCGCCAGGGGTTCAAAGATCCCGTTCGGCGGCTGCGCAAACGGGTCAGCCGCCTCGACCGCGGCGCCGAGGCTGCGGAACACCTCGGCCGCGCGCTCGACAGCCGCGCGCACCGCCGGCTCCGGCTCGGCCAGCCCCAAGGTCAGTGACAAAGCCACGCGCTTGCCCTTCAGCGAGCCTTCGCCGAGGTGCGGATAACATTCGACGCCATCCTCGGGCAGGCTGTACCAATCGCGCGAATCCGGCCCCTTGATTGCGTCGAACATCAACGCCGCATCGGCGACGGTGCGGGAAATCGGCCCGACATGCGCCACATCGCCAAATGCCGACGCCGGATAGGCCGCTACCCGGCCAAAGGTGGGCTTCAACCCGAAGACGCCACAAAACGACGCCGGGATGCGGATCGAGCCGCCGGCGTCGGTGCCGACCGCCAACGGCGAGATGCCGGCCAGTACCGCGACGGCACTGCCGCCGCTGCTGCCGCCCGGGCTGCGCTGGAGATCCCATGGATTGCGGGTGACCCCGGAGAGCGGCGAGTCGGTCACCGGCTTCCAGCCGAATTCGGGCGTAGTCGTCTTGCCGAACAGCAACGCGCCCTGCGCGCGCAGTCGTGCGGTCACCGGCGCATCCTCGTCCCAGGGCTGGTTCGGGTCGATCGTTCGCGAACCGACGAGCCGCGGCCAGCCCGCGGTCAACACCGTGTCCTTGATTGCCACCGGGATGCCGTCGAGCAGGCCCGCGGGTTCGCCGCGTTGCCAGCGTGCCTCGGCGGCGCGCGCCTGCGTCATCGCCGCTTCAGGATCGTACAGCACAAAAGCGTTGAACGCCGGCTCAAAGCGTTCGATCCGGCGCAACGTTTCGCTCGTCACCTCGACCGGCGACAATTTCTTTTCGCGATAGAGCGCGAGCAGCCGCGTTGCCGGCAAAAACGCGATCTCGTCAGTCATGGTGCTCCTTCCCGCTCAACGGCCGGCGACGACCACATTGATCAACGGCTCGCCGCGCATAAAGCGGTTCAGATTTTCCGCCACTTCATCCCATCGCCGGCGGACCATTCCGGTGGTCCAGCCGGAATTGTGCGGCGTGACGATCACGTTTGGCAGTTCGTGGAACGGATAGCGGGAGCCGCGTCGATTGGGCTCGGTCGCATTCGGGTATTGCCACCACACATCGATCGCCGCACCGGCGAGCCTGCGGTCGCGCAACGCCGCATAGAGCGGTTCCTCATCGACCACCGGCCCGCGCGCGATGTTGATCAAAAACGCCGTCGGCTTGATCAGCGCCAGCCGCCGGGCGTCGATCAGACCGGTGGTTTCGGGGCCGAGGGCGGTGCACAGCGCTACCGTGTCGCAATGTGGCAGCATCCGGTCGAGTTCGTTGAGCCGGTAGACCTGCTCGACACCGTCCTCGGCCGGACGCGGCGTGCGGTTGGCGGCGAGGATATGGCAGCCGAACGGGCGGGCCCGGCGTGCCACCTCGCGCCCGACCCGGCCGTACCCGACGATGCCGAGGGTCGAGCCGCGCACCTCGCCGTGCGGCGCTCCGCTCTCGACCCAGCTCGTGCGCCACGACGCATGATCCCGGAATTCGGCGGCGATCTGGAACAGCCGGTGATGCAGCGCCAGCATTGTCATGACGATATATTCGGCGATCGCGGTCTCGTGGCCAAAGGCATTGCACACCGCGACCCCAGCCGGCAGTGCCGCCAGATCAAAGAGATCGACGCCGGTCGCGACCGACTGCACGAGCCTGACCCGCGGCGCCGATCCATAATCGGCCCGCCAGTGATTGCTGACGAGGATGTCGGCCTCGGCCGCCGCCGCCGGCAACCGCGCCCGATCGATCGGGTCGCCCAGGACCTCCACCTCGAGCGCGGGCGGCAGTTGCGCCTCGATCCCCTCTGCCGTATCGGCGGCGACCCCGCCAAGAAACAGTGCTTTCACGAGCCGTTCCTGCATTGCCTTACACAATCATCAGATTATGCGCCGAACTCAATCACGAGAAGCATTTGCGCCGGTATGCCCGGGCGAGGAGCGTTGATCGCGGTAAGGAATTTCCTTACATTGCTGACAGCCCAATTACAGGAAAACCCGCGTGATTACCAGCAAGGTGACTAGCAAGGCGCAGACCACGATACCGGCTCCGGTGCGAACAGCGCTGCATCTCCGGGCGGGGGACGAACTTCTCTATAGCATTGAGGGCGACCGCGTCATCTTGACCAAGGCTGATCGCGCAGCGGTGGACGACCCGTTTGCGACTTTTGACGAGTGGGCTTCGGATGCCGACCGGCAAGCATATGCCGACCTTTGAGCCCTGGGACGTCGTCAGGGTCCCGTTTCCCTACACCGATCGGCCAGTACGTCAGCGGCGTCCCGCTTTGGTACTCGCCGCGGGCGATCTAGAAACCAGGCACGGCTTATTGTGGGTGGTGATGATTACCAGTGCCGCGCATCGAGGTTGGCCGGGCGATGTTCCGATTTCGGATCCGGATGCCTCCGGATTGCCAGCGCCGTCGATAGTCCGGCCGGCAAAACTTGCGACCATCGATGCCGACGATGCCGGTAAGCTCGGGCGATTACCGACTGACGATCGCGAGGGGGTCCGTAACTATCTGAGAGAGCGGCTGAGCTTTCTGCGACCTGGCCAATAACCGATGCTGAGGACGGCCGGATCACGCGCGGCGAGTGGCGAAATCGATGCGCGGGTCGATCAGCATATAAGTGAGATCGCTGACCAGCTTCAGAGCCAGCCCGACCAAGGTATAGACGTAGAGCGTGGCAAACATGATCGGGTAATCGCGGTTGATCGCCGCCTCGAAGCCCAACAGACCAAGCCCGTCCAAAGAAAAAATGACTTCTATCAACAACGAACCGGTAAACAGAATCCCGACCAACGCCGCCGGAAACCCGGCGACGACCAACAGCATCGCATTCCTGAACACATGGCCATAGAGTACGCGGCGCTCGCTCAGTCCTTTGGCGCGCGCGGTCAGCACGTATTGCTTGTTGACCTCATCGAGAAAGCAGTTCTTGGTCAGCATCGTCAAGGTGGCAAAGCCGGAGATCACCAAAGCGGTGATCGGCAAGGCGATGTGCCAGAAATAGTCGGCGATCCGCATCGGCCACGACAATGAAGCCCAATTGTCGCTGACGAGCCCGCGCAACGGGAAAATCGAGAGATAGCTGCCGCCGGCGAACAACACGATCAGCAATACCGCAAACAGAAAACTCGGCACCGCATAGCCGACGATGATGACGGCACTGCTCCATACGTCGAACCGGCTGCCGTCGCGCACCGCCTTTCTGATGCCGAGCGGGATCGAGACCAGGTAAGTGATCAGGGTCGTCCACAACCCGATCGAGATCGACACCGGCAGTTTGGACTTGATCAGATCGATGACGCGCTGGTCGCGGAAAAAGCTCTTGCCAAAGTTGAAGGTCAGGTAATTGCGCATCATCAGGACAAACCGGGTCAACGGCGGCTTGTCAAAGCCGTATTGCTTTTCGAGCTCCTTGATCAGCGCCGGGTCGAGACCGCGGGCGCCCCGATAGCGCGAGTTCATCGCCGCGCTGGCGGCGGTCGACATCTTGATTTCGCCGGTGCCGCCACTGACGCGCTCGGTCGCACTGACGCCCTCGCCTTTGAGCTTTGCGATCATCTGCTCGACCGGGCCGCCGGGAGCCGCCTGCACAATCACGAAATTGACAACCATGATCGCAAACAAGGTTGGGATGATCAGCAGGATCCGCCGCGTCGCATAGGCGATCATCGCCTATCCAACCCATCGTCATTGCCACGATCGCCGGCGCGACAAAGCATTCCCGATGACCTCGCGCGCACCCCGCCCGGGATTGCTTCGCTGCGCTCGCAATGACGAATTCCAGGGGTCATTGCTTGGTCGTCTCGCTCGATTTTTTGGCTTCGACCGATTTTTCGGCGGCGGGATCGACCCACCAGGTATCAAGCCCGAGAGCGTATTTGGGCGATATCGCCGGGCGGCGGAACTTGTCCCAGTAAGCGACGCGGTATGCCGCCAAATGAAAATTCGGGATCACGTAGTAGCCGTATTGCAGCACCCGATCGAGTGCCCGGGTGTGGGCGACAAGGCTCGGCCGATCCGGCGCCTGGATCAGTTCTTCGACCAGCGCATCGACGACTTTGTTCTTGATGCCGAGGACGTTGCGGCTTCCCTGCTCATCGGCTGCCTGGGAGCCCCAATATTCGCGCTGTTCGTTGCCGGGCGACAATGATTCCGGAAACAGCACGACCGTCATGTCGTAGTCAAAAGTATCCATTCGTCTTTCGTATTGCGCCGGATCGACGGTGCGCACCCGTGCGGTAATCCCCATCCGCTTCAGATTGTCGGCGAAAGGCAGCACGATCCGCTCGAATTGCGGATTGTCGAGCAGGATCTCGAATTCGAAAGGCTGGCCGGTCGTAGCATTGACCAGCTTTTCGTCCTTGAAGGTCCATCCCGCCGCCATCAGCAGTTTCAATGCCTTGCGCAGCCCGTCGCGAATATTGCCCGAGCCGTCGTATTTTGGGGGATCGTATTCGGTCGTGAACACCTGATCGGGAATCCGGCCCTTGAACTGATCGAGGATCTGTAATTCCCGGCCCTGCGGCACGCCGGTCGCCGCCAGTTCCGAATTGTCGAAATAGCTGCGGGTGCGCTGATAGGCGCCGTAAAACAGGTTCTTGTTCGACCATTCAAAATCAAAAGCATAAGCCAACGCCTGGCGGACCCGTGGATCCTGGAAGATCGGCCGGCGCAGATTGTAGCCAAACCCTTGCATGCCGCTCGGCAAGCTGTTGGGGATCTGTTCCTTTTTGATCAGGCCGTCGCGCAAGGCCGGGCAGTCATAGCCGGTCGCCCAATCCTTTGATGAATTTTCATTGCGCAAATCGTATTGGCCGGCTTTGAAAGCTTCGAGCGCGATCGTCGCATCACGGTAATAGTCGTAGCGGATCGTATCGAAGTTGTATCGTCCCTTGTTGACCGGGAGGTTGGCACCCCAATAATCTCTGACCCGGCTATAGGTAATCGATCGGCCGGGGTCGATCGCTTTGATCGTGTATGGCCCGCTACCGAGCGGCGGGGTCAGCGTCGTCTTTTCGAAATCCCGGCCGGACCAATACGCCTTCGACAGCACCGGCATCTGGCCGAGGATCTGCGGCAATTCGCGATTTTTCGCCGATTTAAAATAAAACCGCACGCCGCGCTCGCCTTCCGGCACGACCCTGGTCACGTCGCCATAATATTCGCGATAGGCGGGCAACCCCTTCTTTTGCAGTGTCTCAAAGGTCCAGATCACATCCGCCGGGGTCATTGGCGTGCCGTCATGGAACCGCGCTTGCTTGCGCAGGGTGTAGAGCACCGACAATTTGTCGGGGGCAAGATCGATCGTCTCGGCGACGAGCCCGTACTCGCTCGCCGGTTCGTCTTCGGACGAGGCCGACAAGGTGTCAAAGATCAGGCTGATCCCATCCGCCGGGACGCCGTTGATGACAAACGGGTTCAACGTGTCAAAGGTGCCGATCGCCGAATACCGCATCGTGCCGCCCTTTGGCGCCTGCGGGTTGGTATAGTCGAAATGCGTAAACCCCGGCTTATATTTCAGGTCGCCAAACAGCGACATGCCCTCGCTTGGCGCCGCCTGGGCGCCCGCCGCCGAGACCAGTAAAACGACCGCGGCCGCAAATGCCGATGCTCGACCCATGCCTTTGTCCCTTATGGCCTGATGCGTTGTTCAGCTGCCGAGAAGCGTCAATGCCGCCGCGTGCACCCGCCGGTCGCCGGCGGCAACAATGCGGCCGTCGGAGCCGAGTCCTAATTTGTCGCCACGCCAATCGGTGGCGATGCCGCCCGCCCCTTCGACGATCGGGATCATCGCGCTAAAATCATAGGGCTTGAGGCTGGCTTCGATGACAATGTCGATGAACCCGGCGGCGAGCAGACCATAGGCGTAGCAATCGGCGCCAAACCGGGTCAGCTTGGCGGCTGCGGAAACCCGCGCGAAAGCCGCCGCGTCAGCGCCGTGAAACATGTCGGGCGTGGTCGCAAACAGCGTAGCAGCGGCCAGTTCCGGACACCCACGGCAGCGGATCGGTGCGCCGTTCAGCGTGGTGGCGCGTCCCTCGGCGCCGAGCCAGCGCTCGCGCAGGACCGGCTGGTCGATGACGCCGAGGATCGGCCGGCCACCGCGTGTCAGCGCAATCAACGTTCCAAACAACGGCACGCCGCTGATAAAGGATTTGGTCCCGTCGATCGGGTCGAGCACCCAGACGAATTCGGCGTCATCGCGCAACCGGCCCAGCTCCTCACCGATGATCCCATGGGCGGGAAGACGGGCTTCGATGATGCTGCGCATTGCCTGTTCGGCGGCGCGATCAGCAACAGTTACCGGGGTTAAATCAGGTTTGTCGTCGATCTTGAGCGCGGTGCGGAAATACGGCCTGATCACCGTACCGGCGGTGTCGGCCAAGCGGGTCGCCAGCTCTACATAGGTATCGATTTCGGACAGCGCCACTCACCCTTGATTGGCAGAGGCTATTGACTGGAGCTATTTCAAGCTCATCAGATAGTCGATGACGTCGGCGCGCTCCTGCGCCTTTGGAATGCCGGCAAATGTCATCTTGGTTCCCGGGGCGAACGCCTGAGGGTTGTCGAGCCACCGATTCAACAGTTCGGGGGTCCATTTCTCCCCCTTATGGGCTTGCAATGCCGAGGAGAACGGATAGCCGCCGCGATCCTCGGCGACCGGACCGCCGACGACATCCCACAGGTCGGGGCCGATCTTGTTGGCTCCGCCTTTGGTAAAGTTGTGGCACACTTGGCAGACTCGGGTATCCGCTTCGCCTTTCTTGGCATCGGCCTTGGCCAGGAGCGGTGCGATCGGCTCCAATTTTGGAGCGGCCGGAGCCGTGGCGGTGGCTTCCGCTGTGGACGGCGCCCCAGCCACGAGAAATACCGGTTTTTCGAGCGGTTTTTGCTCGACCAGCATGTTTGACAGGATCCCGGCGACCATCATGACGATCAGCGCGGTCAGAACCGAGGCAATGACCTTGTTCCACTCGAACGACGACATCGACCACCCTTCCCACCGTGCCGGGTCCAGCAGGAAATCCGATTTTCCCCCGAAAGCTGAAATGCATTATCACGCTTCCCGCCATGCCGCGAACCGGGCATGTTGTCGCTGCCCGATCCGGGTCTGCCTCTGAAACATGTCCGTTGTGACCACTGCCGCTCCGCGAAACCCGATCATCTTGATTCCCGCCCGGCTCGCCTCGACTCGATTGCCTGGCAAGCCGCTCGCCGACATCGCCGGTGCGCCGATGATCGTCCAGGTCTGGCGGCGCGCGGTGGCGGCAGATGTCGCGCCGGTTGTCGTCGCTTGCGGCGACCCGGAAATCGCCGACGCGATCGTGGCGGCAGGCGGCCGCGCCGTACTGACCGATCCGCAACTGCCGACCGGATCCGACCGCATCCACCAGGCGATCATGGGCCTCGATCCGGACCGCCGGCATGACGCGGTGGTCAATGTTCAGGGCGATCTGCCGATGCTCGACCCCGGCGCCATCCGCACCGCGCTTGTCGGGCTCGCCGAGCCGGAGACCGACATCGCGACCTTGGCTGCGGTGATCACCGACCCCGCCGCACTCGCCGATACCAGCGTCAACAAAGTCGTCGCCGGCTTTGTCGATCCGCTGCTGCCGGCCCGCGCCCTCTATTTCAGCAAGGCGGCGGTGCCGTGGGGCGACGGACCGCATTACGAGCATATCGGGCTCTACGCCTACCGCCGCGCAGCACTGGAGCGATTTGTTGGCCTGCCGCGCGGGGTGCTCGAACTGCGCGAGCGGCTCGAGCAGTTGCGTGCACTCGAAGCCGGCATGCGGATCTCGGTGAGCCTGATTGATCCGGCACGCTTGGGGGTGCAGGTCGACACCCCGGCCGATCTCGACCGCGCCCGCCGCCTGATGCAGCATCCATAACCCGATGACCCAACGCGCATGACACGACCACAAGCAGAACTAGCTGATCCGGCGCGGACGATTTCATTTCAGGGGACGTTTGGGGCCTACTCCGACCTCGCCTGCCGGCGGGTCTTCCCCGACATGTCAACCTTGCCGTGCAACCAGTTCGAAGACGCGTTTGCCGCGGTACGCGACGGGCGCGCGCGGCTGGCGATGATCCCGATCGAAAATTCGGTGGCCGGCCGGGTTGCCGATATCCACCATCTGATGCCGGATTCGGGACTGCACATCATCGCAGAGCATTTCGAACGGGTTCATCATCATTTGTTGGCTCTGCCCGGCGCCAGCCTTGCCAACATCCGCACCGTGCGAAGCCACGTGCAAGCGTTGTCCCAGTGCCGCAAGCTGATCCGCACCCTCGGCCTTGAGCCGGTCGTCTCCGCCGACACCGCCGGGTCTGCGGCCGAAATCGCCGCCCGCGGCGACCCCACTGTCGCGGCGATCGCTTCCGAACTCGCCGGCGAGATCTACGGTCTCGTGTCGCTCAAAGAGAATATCGAGGACGCTGAACACAACACGACACGCTTTTTGATCATGGCGCGCGAGCCGTCGCGGCCGTCGCGCGAAACGTCGGCGGTCACGACGTTTTTCTTTCGCGTCCGCAATGTGCCGGCAGCTCTCTACAAGGCGCTCGGGGGATTTGCCACCAACGGGGTCAATATGACCAAGCTCGAAAGCTACATGGTCGGCGGTGCCTTTACCGCGACCCAGTTCTATGCCGATGTCGAGGCCCATCCCGAGGACCGTCCGCTGGCCCTGGCGCTCGAAGAACTGGCCTTCTTCTCGCGTGAACTGAAGATCCTCGGCGTCTATCCGGCCCATCCGTTGCGGCTTGCCGCCTCGCTCGGCGCGGAATAAATCCGGGTCCCGGCCCAGCGTCGATCGCGGCGCGACTCAAGCGAAAGGTGATAAGCCCATCGCATTGTTGTTCGCAACATTCACAACGACGGGCGATCGCGTTGTCCGCGTATCGGGTTCGCTTGATTGACCGAAATAGAACAACCGGAACCTCCCCATCCCCGCTTTGTTGGGAATCGAAGCCGTTGCGACGGCTCCATCGCAACACGGGGATGTCCAATGTTCTATCATGATAAAAAGTTGATGTATGATGTGAAGGTCGATGGCGGCGACCCACAATTTGCACAAATGCTGCTCGAGCAGTTTGGCGGAGCGACGGGTGAACTCAGTGCTGCCTTGACCTATTGGACTCAATCCTTTCATGTCGAGGACAAAGCGATCCGCGACATGCTGCATGACATCGCGATCGAGGAGTTCAGCCACCTCGAAATGGTTGGCCGGATGATCGAGCAGCACACCGAAAAGGGCACGGGCGCGGCGAAGGATGCGGCTTACAAGAGCACATTATTCGCCGTTCGCGGCATCGGGCCTCACCTCGTCGACAGCCAGGGCCAAGCCTGGACCTCGGCTTATGTCAATGAAGGCGGCAACGTCGTCCGCGACCTGAGGGCCGATATCGCCGCCGAGGCGGGAGCACGCCAGACTTATGAGGCGTTGGCCAAGCTGGCGCCGGATGAAGGCAGCAAAAAGGCGCTGACTTTTCTGCTGACCCGCGAAATTTCGCATACGCACATGTTTATGAAGGCGCTCGAGTCGCTAGGCAAGCTGACCGATCCGCTGTTCGGCAACGTCAAGCCCGACGAGACCGTGGATCTTTATTTCAACCTGTCAAAGGACGGCCCGCTCGATTGCCGCGGTCCGTGGAACTCCGAACCTGCCTTCCGCTATGTCGAAAAGCCCGAACCGCAGGGCCAGCTGCCGCAAGAAGTCCAGAACCCGGATGACGAGCGCGGCCATCCCGGCGACGGCAGTCAGCACACCGTGTCACAAATTCCCGGCGGCCAAACCCGCGACCCCAACAACCCGGCCCGACAGCACCCGGACCTGACCCGCAGCACCGCCGAACGCAACCCGGTCAGATAAGATCGTCGCTTAAGAGCTAGATAGTATGGGGACCGTACCCGGTCCGCAGGAATGCGGACCGGGCGCCCTATTCTGCAGCGGTCTTGGTCGGCTGTTCAGCCGGTTTGATGTCAGGAGTGCTGCCGAACAAACGGCTTTTCACCCAATCGCGCAATCGCTGGAAGACGACGTAAAGACCGGGGATCAGGAAGATCCCGAACACCGACGCGGCCAGCATCCCGAAGAACACCGCCGTCGCAACCGCGTGGCGGGTGACCGCACCCGCACCTCCCGAGACCAGCAACGGAACGAGGCCGAGGATAAACGCAAACGAAGTCATCATCACCGCGCGGAAGCGGGCGCGTGCACCGCTCAACGCCGCTTCGGCGACGGCAAAGCCGTCGCGGTGCGCCTGCATCGCGAATTCGACGATCAGGATGGCGTTTTTGGCGGCGAGCGCGATCAGCACGACAATGCCGATCTGGGCAAATACGTCATTGGGCAGCCCGGTCAGCAACAACCCGCCGAGCGCGCCGGCCAGTCCGATGGTGATCGAAACGATCACCGCCGCCGGGATCGCCCAGGATTCGTAGAGCCCGACCAGCACCAGATAGGCAAACACCACGGCTAGCACCAGAATGACCGTCGCCTGGCTGCCAGCGATCTTCTCCTGGTAGGCGGTGCCGCTCCACGAATAGCCGAAACCCGGCGGCAGCGTCGCTTTCGATACCTGCTCCATCGCCGCCAAGGCCTGACCCGAGGAGTAGTCCGGCGCCGGCTGGCCCTGGATCGCCACCGCGCGCAGATTGTCGAAGCGATAGATGTAGCCGGGGCCGAGCACATTTTCGACCGTGGCAAGGGTTCGGATCGGCACCAGGGCGCCGTTCGCAGCGCGCACATGCACCTCGAAAATATCCTCGACATCCATGCGCTGCGCCGTTTCGGCCTGCAGGATGACCTGCCAGGTACGGCCGAATTTGTTGAAGTCGTTGACGTAATACCCGCCGAGGGCGGCTTGCAAGGCGGTGAAGATGCTGTTGATGCTGATGCCCAGGGTCTCGGCGCGCTCGCGATCGATGTCGAGCCGGATCAGCGGTGTCGAGGCGCCGTAGGTGGTAAAGACCCCGGCCAGCGCCGGGTTCTGGTTGGCCGCTTGCACGACACCGCGCGCCACCGCCGCCATCTCGTTCGCCGGCGCGCCGGAATAGGATTGCAGCTGGTATTCGAACCCGGCGCCGGTGCCAAGACCGATGATCGGCGGCAGGTTGAACGGTATGACCACCGCAGCCGGGTATTTGACAAAGTCGGCGCGTAATTGGTCGATCACGCCCCACACGCTTTCGGCCGCGGAGTTGCGCTCGTCGAACGGCTTCAACGTGACAAAGAATGTCGATTTGTTTGATTGGGAGATGCCGTCGATCATGCTGTAGCCGACGATCGAGGTGACCGCTGCCACCCCGGGAGTCGCCTTGGCGATGCGCTCGACATCCGCCGCCACCTTGCTGGTGCGGTTGAGCGAGGCGCCTTCGGGCAGCTGTGCTTCGATCAGGAACGCGCCCTGGTCTTCCTCCGGCAAAAACCCCGAGGGGATGGTGCGGCCGAACCACAGGATCAGAGCGACTGCACCCCCGACCAGCGCTACGGTCAACAACACCCGCGGCGCGATCCGCCCGACGATGCCGAGATAGCCGCGCTGCATGCCGTCGATGCCGCCCTGCATCGCGCGGATCAACCGGCCCGGCGGCCGACCATGGCGCAGCAACAGCGCGCACAGCGCCGGCGACAAGGTCAGCGCATTGACCATCGAGATCAGCACTGACACCGAAACAGCGACCGCGAATTGCTGGTAGAGCTGCCCGACGATGCCGGGGATGAACGCGACCGGCACGAACACCGACAGCAACACCAGGGTCGTGGCAATGATCGGCCCGGTGATCTGGCTCATCGACGCCTTGGTCGCCTCGGCCGGCGACATCTCGGGATGCTCACCCATCATGTGCTCGACCGCCTCTACGACGACGATCGCATCGTCGACGACGATGCCGATCGCCAGCACCAGCGCCAGCAGCGAGATCGTGTTGGCGGAAAAACCGAGCGCCAGCATGACCGCGAAGGTACCGACCAACGACACCGGTACGGCGACGAGTGGCACCAAAGTCGCGCGCAGCCGGCCGAGAAAGACAAAGACGACGATCGTGACCAGGGCAAAGGCTTCGACCAGGGTCGTGACCACCTTATGGATCGAGGCCGCGACAAAGACCGTCGTGTCGTAGGGAATTTCCCAGCTGACATCCGCGGGGAAGCGCTGCGCCATCTGCTCCATCGCCCGCCGCACACTGGCGCCGGTTGCGACCGCATTGGCACCCGGCGCCAGATAGATCCCCATCGCCGAGGCCGGCCGGCCGTTAAAGGTCGAAAACACATCGGCGGATTGCGAACCAAGCTCGACGCGGGCGATGTCGCGCACCCGGATCAGCGAGCCGTTTGCCTGGGCGCGCACGATGATCGCGCCGAACTGCGCCGGGGTCTCGAGCCGGCCCTGGGTGGTCAGCGGGATCGTCCGCTGCTGCGCCTCGACCACCGGGGCGCCGCCGATCCGGCCGACCGCGGCCTGAATGTTCTGCGCGCGCACCGCGTTGATCACGTCCTGCGGGGTTAGCCCGAGTGCCGTCAGCCGGTCCATGTCGAGCCAGATCCGCATCGCATAGTCCTGCTGGCCGAACAAGTTGGCCTGGCCGACCCCGGGGATGCGGTTGATCGTGTCACGGATATTGATCAGCATGTAATTCGACAGGAACAGGCTGTCGCGGGTCCCGTTTGGCGAGCGCAGCACCACGACCTGCAAAATCGCGGACGATTGCTTCTCGACCACCACGCCGTTTTGCTGCACCTCCGAGGGCAGCCGCGACATCGCCCGCTGCACCCGGTTCTGGACATTCACGGTGTTCGTTTCCGGATCGGTCCCGACCGCGAACGACACGGTCAGGCTGTAGGAACCGTCATTGCCCGAGAACGAACGCATGTAGAGCATGTTCGAGACGCCGTTGATCTCCCGCTCGATGACCTGGGCGACGGTCTGTTCCACGACTTCGGCGTTGGCGCCGGGATAGCTGGTCGTGACCGATACCTCGGGCGGCACGATGTCAGGGAACTGCGCAATCGGAATGGCGGCGAGCGCAATCAAGCCAGCGAGCGTGATCAGGATCGAAATGACGATCGCGAGCCGCGGGCGGTCGACAAAAACGGCCGAAATCATCCCCGATCCCCTTCGTTTTACAACGGGCTCTGCCGCGGCTCAGGCGGGTGGTACAGCACTCGGCGCCACCGTCATTCCCGGCCGCACCCGAGCCTGCCCCTGCACGATGACCCGGTCGCCGGCGGCAAGCCCATCCTTTACCACCGCGGTTCCATCGCGCTGCATTTCGACTTTGACCGGCCGCGTCTCAGCCTTGTTCTGCGCGTCGACGACAAAGACATAGGTGCCGGCCTGGTCCTCGGCGATCGCCGATTGCGGGATGACCAGCGCCTCCACCGGCTTGCCGATTTCGAGGATCACGCGGACGCTCATGCCGTCGGCAAGCACGTGGTTGGGATTGGCAAAAACTGCCCGCAGCGGGATCGAATCGGTGTTGGGGTCGGCCTGAACACCGATGAAATCGAGTTTGCCCGGCTCGCCGTAAGTCGAACCATCGGCGAGCCGCAGCCGAGCGACGATCGCGGCGAGCTGTTCTTTCGGGGCGACCCGGCGCTCGTGCAGCAGCTGGCGCTGGCTCACATTGAAGACCACCTGGATCGGATTCTCCTTGACCACGCTCGCCAGCACCCCGCTGTTCGGTCCTACGAGATTGCCGAGCGAATAGGCGGCCTGACCGATGCGGCCGGTGATCGGGCTTTTGATCTGGGTATACGACAAGTCGACTTCGGCTGCCTGTTGGGCCGCCTGAGCCCGGGCGAGCGCCGCCTTCGCCTTGAGCAACGAAGATTCGCGCAGATCGAGTTCCGACTGCGGGATCGTTCTGGTCTTGATCAGTTCGCGCCCGCGCCGCGCCTGCAGATCGGCAAAGTCGAGCGCCGCCGAAGCCGAGGCGACCTCGGCTTTCCGCTCGGCGAGGGTCGCCTCGAATGGGGCGGGGTCGAGGGTGAATACGGTCTGCCCCGCCTTGACCACATCGCCTTCCTTGAACAGCCAAGGCCCGAGATACCCGTCGACGCGAGCGCGCAGATCGACTTTCTCTACCGCCTTGACACGCCCGACAAACTCGGCCGTGCCCGATACGTCGCGCATCTCCGCGGTCGCGACCAGCACAGCGGGTGCCGCCGGTTGCGGCGACGCTGCATCGGCGCTCGCCACATTCAGGCCAAAACAGCAACATGCGGCGCAAAGCCAGGCGCGCCAAGCTGAGATTTGAACACGGTGCATGATGACAGGCTCGAATCGTCTTGATTTGACGGGACCGATGGAGGCGCCGGGCGGCCGCGACCGCCAGCACCGAAGATCGCGCCTACTTTGCCGCCTATTACAGCATCCTTGCTTTATGGCAATGACTAAGATCGGCGGCGGCCGGTCGGACCCAACCTCGTTGACATCGCCCGGATGCAGGCTTATCTCCGCTGGCGCGGAAACGCCCAGGTGGCGGAATTGGTAGACGCGCTAGATTCAGGTTCTAGTGGGCGATTAGCTCGTGGAAGTTCGAGTCTTCTCCTGGGCACCACCTCGTGGCGCCGCCGGCCCGCGATAGTCGAATGACGTATTGGCTCCATCACGGCGATCTTCCTGAAGGCCTCGATTTCGGAGCGGCGGTCGCGGTGGACACTGAGGCGATGGGTTTGAACCCGCATCGCGACCGGCTCTGCCTTGTCCAGCTTTCAGCCGGGGACGGCGACGCTCACCTTGTCCAGTTTGCCCCCGGCCTCTACGAGGCGCCGCGGCTGCGTCGGTTGTTCAGCGATCCATGCCTCACCAAGCTGTTTCATTTTGCCCGCTTTGATCTGGCGATGATCTACCATTACCTGGGGGTGATGGCGGCGCCGGTCTATTGCACAAAAATCGCCTCGCGGCTCGCCCGGACCTTTACCGACCGGCATGGTCTGCGTGACTTGTGCAAGGATCTCATCAATATCGATTTATCGAAACAGCAGCAGAGTTCGGACTGGGGCGCACCAAGCTTGACCGAAGATCAACTGCGTTACGCGGCGGCCGACGTGCTTCATCTTCATGCCCTGCGCGCCCGATTGGACACCATGCTGACGCGTGAGGGACGCGAGCCGCTGGCGCGCGCGGCGTTCGCGTTTTTGCCACATCGCGTCCTGCTTGATCTCGGCGGCTGGGCGGAGCAAGACATCTTCGCGCATTGACCGCGCATCGGGGGGTTTTCATTACGCTGGCGTTTTTGCGAAGCGGCCGGTGCGGCCAGCGGCGATGAGCCGGGAGATGGCGAGGGCCCTGCGGCGCGAGAAGCCGCTGGCAGCCGAGCGCGGCGGCGTCGATGCCGATCTCAATGTCGCCCGGCGCGTGCTGAGGGCGGAGATCAACGGCCTCGAAAGTCTTTCCGCAGCACTTGATGCCCGGTTCACCACCGCGGTCGATTTGTGCCGAGCGGTGCGCGGACGCATCATTGTCACCGGCATCGGCAAAAGCGGTCATGTCGCCCGCAAGATCGCCGCCACGCTGGCCTCGACCGGAACCCCGGCCCAATTTGTCCACGCCGGCGAGGCAAGCCATGGCGATCTCGGCATGATTGCCGGCGAGGATGCGATCCTGGCACTGTCAAATTCCGGCGAAACATCCGAATTTGCCGATATCATCGCCTATTCGCGCCGCTTCGGGATCCCGCTGATCGCGGTGACCGCGGGTGCGCGCTCGACGCTCGCTGCGGCGGCTGACACGGTTTTGTTGCTGCCTGCATCAGCCGAAGCCTGCCCGATGGGCTTGGCGCCGACGACATCGACAACCGCGATGATGGCGCTCGGCGATGCGCTCGCCATCGCCCTGCTCGAACGGCGCGGCTTTTCGACAGCGGATTTTCGCTTATTCCATCCGGGCGGGCGGCTCGGCAGGCGGTTGCTGAGGGTCGCCGATATCATGCATGTCGGCGACGCCGTACCGCTGGTCGCCCCCGACGCGCGCATGTCCGAAGCGATTTTGGTGATGACCGCCAAGAGCTTTGGCTGTGTCGGCGCCTGTGACGGCGAAGGACGGCTGATCGGCATCGTCACCGATGGCGATCTGCGCCGCCATATGGGCGATTCGCTGCTGACGCTGCCGGTCGCCGACATCATGAACTCGTCGCCAAAGACGATCGGCGCCGCCGCGCTCGCCGCCGAAGCGTTGCTTCTGATGAACCGCTCCGCGATCACTTCGCTGTTTGTGCTTGATGATGCCAGCCATACGATCGGATTTTTGCATATGCACGATTGTTTGCGAGCCGGTGTCGCCTGAGCGGTGATGGCGGATCGGGCGATGAATGCGTTGCAGCCGGGAGCCGGGCTCGCCCGCAGCGCACCGGCGTTGGCGGAGGCGCGGCCGTCCGACCGGCACGATACAGCGCGCCGCAACGGCTTCGGCACCGATCCCTACAGCCTGGCTGTCGCGCTGCTCAAGCGGGTGCTGCCGGTAATCGGGGTTTCGCTCTTGCTGCTGGTGGCCGCATGGCCGCGGCTTGCCCCGCTGCTGGAAAGCGTTCGGCTCAACATCTCCGGCATCGATCTGCGCGCCGCCCGTGAACTCACCATGCTCAATCCCCGATATGCCGGGACCGACCGGCTCAATCGGCCGTTTGTGATCACGGCTGCCGTCGGCCACCAGCTGCCGGATCGCGACGATCTGATGTCGCTTGAAAAGCCGCGGGCGGTCATGATCGTCCACGATGGGGCGAGGGTCGTGCTGACCGCAGCGACCGGCATCTATCAGTCGCAGCCGCAACTGCTCGATCTATTCGACAACGTCGTTCTGACGCACCAGAACGGCACCCAATTTGTGACCCAGCGGGCGCATGCCAATCTCGCCGACAACACCGCCGAAGGCCATGTTCCGATCGAGGGGCATGGGCCCTCGGGCGATATCTGGGGCCAGGGCTTCCGCATCCTCGACAAGGGCGACACAATCATCTTTACGGGGCGGTCGCGCGCCATTGTCCGCGGCACCGAGCCTGCCAAGCCGGCGGCGGCACCGCCCGAACCGCCGGCAAAGGTTTTGCGGACGGCGGCAGCGATCGAGGCTGCCGCTACCGCACCCACGAACGCAGCCGGGGATCGAGCGCCCGGGGATCGCGCGCCGGCACCGGCGGCCGGCGGGATGCGCGCGGCGGCCGCGCCACCGGCGGGTGACCATCCTGCGGCGGTTCATCACCGGACGATGGCGGCGCATCATCGTGCGAGATGGCGGCATCATCCCGTCGGGCGAGCGCGCACGGCCTCAGCGGCCGATGGATCGATGATCCGCAAATCCGAAGATCATGCCGAGTAGCCGGCATGGGTCGCGATGGCCGGTGCCGGACTGCTCCGGTCGGGAGCTGCGGCGGCTGGTCCTGGGGTTGGTCTTGGTGCTGGCCGGTTGGGTGCATGAACCGCCTTTTGCCGCAGCACAGGGGCTCAATCCGCTCGGGGCTACGGCCGGTTCGCAACCAATAGACATTACCGCCGATACCGGCATCGAATGGGATCAGGACAAGCAAGTCTATATCGCCCGCGGCAATGCCGTGGCGATACGCGGCACGAGCGAGGTGCACGCCGATGTCCTGACCGCCCATTACCGCCCGAGCAAAGGCAAATCGGGAGAGGGCGGCAACGAGGTCTACCGGCTCGATGCCGATGGCCATGTCGTGATCAAGGGACCGAACCGGACGATCATCGGCGATCAGGCAGTCTATGACGTCGATCAACAGATCGGCATCGTCACCGGCCGGCATCTGCAGCTGACGACCCCGACCGACGTCGTAACCGCCCGCGACAGTCTCGAATGGTATGACCAGCAGCAGGTCGCCGTTGCCCGTGGCGATGCCGTCGCGATCCGCGGCAACCGCCGTATCCGGGCCGATGTGCTGACCGCGCATTTCATCAAGGACAAGAGCGCGACGGGCCCGCCGCCCGGCGGAAAACCCGTTGACGGCAAATCTGCGCCCCGCCGGATGGCGGCGAAATCTGCCGCTCCGACATCCGCGGCGGCGGTCAAGCCGGGGCGGGCGGCAGGACCAGCAAGATCGGGCGCCGGCAACGGAGCCGTCGATGCGGACGCAAGCAATTCGCGGATCAGCCGGGTCGACGCCCAGGGCCATGTCGTCGTCGTCACCGCGACCGATATCGGCGAGGGCGATTACGGGGTCTATAATGCCCTGACCGGGATCGTGACCTTGCTCGGCAATGTGACGATCACGCGCGGACAGGACGCCGTCAAAGGCCAGTATGCGGTGGTGGATCTGAATACGAACGTCAGTCGGATGATGACCGTCGCCGCCAAGCCAGGCGCTCCGGCACCGCGTGTCGAAGGCTTGTTTTATCGGCAGGACGCGACACCCGGGGCGAAAGGCGCCCAGAAATCGAGCGCCAGGCATGCCGGCGCCGCGGCGCCAAAGTCATGAAGCCGACCGGCAAACCCGGCAGTTCCGGGCCGCTCGGGATCGCCGAGTACGGCCCGCGACTGGTGGCCGATAACCGTGACCGCAGCCGGCGCGGCCCGGCCAGTCGAGCGCCCGTCGAACAGGGTCTGCGCGGGCAAGGGCTTGGCAAGAGCTTCAAACGCCGCCCGGTGCTGCGTGCCGTCAACATTTCGGTACAGCGCGGCGAGGTGGTCGGATTGCTGGGTCCAAATGGCGCCGGCAAGACCACCTGTTTTTATATCATCACCGGGCTGATCGCGGCTGACACCGGTCTCGTGACATTGGATGGCCAGGACATCACCGACTTGCCGATGTACCGCCGGGCGCGCCGCGGGATCGGTTATCTGCCACAGGAGGCCTCGATCTTTCGAGGGCTGACTGTCGAGCAGAATATCCGCGCCGTGTTGGAGGTCGTCGAAACCGACGCGGACGCGCGCGAAGCGATGCTCGACTCTCTGCTCGGGGAGTTTTCGATCACCCATCTGCGCCGCGCGCCGGCGATGGCGTTGTCGGGGGGCGAGCGGCGGCGCTGCGAGATTGCCCGGGCGCTTGCCACCCAGCCGCATTTTATTCTGCTCGATGAACCGCTTGCCGGTATCGACCCGATCGCGGTCGGCGATATCCGCGATCTCATCGGTCATCTCAAGGACCGCGGGATCGGCGTGCTCATTACCGACCATAACGTGCGAGAAACGCTTGAAATCGTCGATCGCGGGTATATACTCCACGATGGTCAGGTGTTGATGGAAGGTCCACCCGCGGAAATCGTCGCAGATGCCGACGTGAGACGGGTTTTCCTCGGCGATCGGTTTAGCCTATAAGCCGCTCCGAGCGGAGCGCGATGTGAACAGGATGGCTTTTTCGCAGCGGCTTGAGTTGCGCCAGTCGCAGGCGTTGGTAATGACGCCGCAACTGCAGCAGGCCATCAAGATGCTGCAGCTTTCAAATCTTGAGCTGTACAATTTTGTCGACGCCGAGATCCAGCAGAACCCGCTGCTTGAGCGCCGCGAGCCGGCCGGCGAAGAAGGGCTGCTGCCCGCGGGCGATACTGTCGCCAATGCCGAAGCGGCGGCGACTGCGGCACTCCCCGAAGGTCTGGTTCGCGATCTCGCCCCCGACGCTAGCGAGCACTGGCAGGCCGCTTCGGGAACCGAGGGTGATGGATCGCGCGATCTCGCCGAAGAGCCCATCGCCTGGCGCAGCCGCAACGGCGCGCTTGGGGCCGAAGACGGCCCCATACTCGAGCAAACGGCAGCGCGGCCCCGCACTTTGCGCGAGCACGTCGTGGAGCAGATCGGGACCGATCTCTGCGACCAGCGTGATCAGCTGATCGCCCTCCACCTGCTCGATCTGCTCGACGAGAACGGCTATCTCGGAGGTCCGCTCGAGACGATCGCAACCCTCCTCGGCTGCGACCTGCCGCGGGTCGAGGCGATCCTGGCACGCCTCCAGCAATTCGATCCGGCCGGGATTTTTGCACGCGATCTACCCGAATGTCTGGCGCTGCAGCTACGCGACCGCAACCGGCTCGATCCGGCAATGCAGGCGTTGCTCGATCACCTGCCGCTGCTCGCCGCCCGCAACATCCCGGCGCTGATCCGGGTGTGCCAGGTTGATGCCGAGGATATGGCCGAGATGATCGCCGAGATCAAATCGCTCGATCCCCGGCCGGGGCTCGCCTTTGATCCGCCGCTCGCTCAGCCGGTGGTGCCCGATATCCTGATGCGGGCCCAGCCCGAGGGCGGTTGGATTGTCGAACTCAATGCCGAAACACTGCCGCGTGTTCTCGTCAACAACAAGTATCACGCGGAAATCAGCCGGATTGCCCGCAGCAAGGCGGAAAAGGATTATCTGACCGACCGGCTGCAAGCTGCGAACTGGCTGGTCAAATCGCTGCACCAGCGGGCCACGACCATTCTCAAGGTTGCTGCCGAAATCGTGCGCCAGCAGGACGCGTTTTTTCGGCGCGGGGTACAATCGTTGCGGCCGCTGATCCTGCGCGACATCGCCGAAGCCATCGGGATGCACGAGAGCACGGTCAGCCGGGTGACGAGCAACAAGTACATGGCGACACCGCGCGGCCTCTACGAGCTCAAATACTTTTTTACATCCTCGATCCCCGCTTCGAGTGGCGGTGATGCTCATTCGGCCGAAGCGGTGCGCCATCTGATCCGCAATCTGATCGACAACGAAACACCCAGCGCCACCCTCTCCGACGAACGCATCGTCGAGTTGCTGCAGCGCGACGGGGTCGACATTGCACGACGCACGGTTGCCAAATACCGCGAAGCGATGCGCATCCCGTCCTCGGTGCAGCGCCGGCGCGAAAAGCTGCTTGTTCTGTAGCCGACCATAGGATGGGTCGGCGTCCCGGTTTTTACACCGCGAATGGATCCGGGTCGGATCATTGCCGGCTTGACCCGTTCGCCGAACCTCCCGACTTCGCGGTAAAAACCGCCCAAAGCGCGGGCTCTCCAGCTAGAAGGCGCTCTGACCCATGCAGCTGACCGTCACCGGCAAGCAGATCGACATCGGCAATGCGTTGCGCGCCCATGTCGAGGTCGAACTCGAGGCCATTCTGACCAAATATTTCAAGACCGCGATCGAGGCGCATGTCGTGATCGCAAAGGAAGCGCATCTGATCCGCGCCGAGGTTTCGCTGCATATCGGCCGCGGCATCGTCGTCAACGCCAGCAGCGGGCTGCATGGCGATCCCTATGGCGCGTTCGATGCGGCCGCCCAACGCATTGCCAAGCAGTTGCGCCGCTACAAGCGGCGGCTGCGAGATCACCATGGTCAGGTCCGCGAGCCCGGCGAGCCGATCGAGAGCGCGCGCGATTATGTGCTGGCGCCGATTGCCGAGGACGACCTCGACGAACAGCAATCGACCGGTGCGCCGGCGGTCATCGCCGAGATCAGCACCGAACTGCCGCGTCTGACGGTTGGCGAGGCCGTGATGCGGATGGATCTCGCCGATGTGCCGGTGCTACTGTTCCGCAACCGAGCCCATGGCGAACTGAACCTTGTCTATCGCCGAGCGGATGGCAATATCGGGTGGGTCGATCCGGTGCTTGATCCCGCCCGTCACGGGCAGCAACGGCCCGCGCGACAAATGGCAAACAGTGGCTGAAGTCTTCGTGTTATGCGGTCGCTTGTGGCCAGCGGTCGCTTGGCTTGGATGCAGCCTGTGCCCGAACCCACAGGAAAATTGAGACCGCCGGAGGATTGCCGAGCCAGATCATGGATATAACTGATCTGATTACGCCGCGCAGCGTGGTCGCCCAGCTGCGTGCGACCAATAAGCGTCAGGCGCTGCAGGAGTTGGCTAAGCGCGCGGCAGTGGCAACCGGGATTCCTGACCGGGCAATCTTTGACGTGCTGATCGAGCGCGAGCGCCTCGGCTCGACCGGGATCGGCATGGGCATCGGCATCCCCCACGGAAAGCTGCCTGGCCTCGATCGCTTTTGCGGGGTGTTCGCCCGGCTTGATCGTCCGATCCCGTTCGAGGCGATCGACGATCAGCCGGTCGATCTGATTTTTGTGCTGCTGGCGCCGGAAAACGCCGGGGCCGACCATCTCAAGGCGCTGGCTCGGGTGTCCCGTCTGCTGCGCGACCGCGCGGTTTGTGAGAAATTACGCGGGACCGATCGGCCAGATGCCCTCTATGCGCTGTTGACCGACATGACGGCCAGCGATGTCGCGTGATACGGACTCAGTGGACGCTGACCGGCTCCATATCGTGCTGGCGAACCGTCGCAAAGGCGATCTCGCGGTCGGGCAACACCGCGATCTGGGTCCCGTCCGCCGCGTGTACGGCGTAACCGCAAGCCCCGTCAATGATTACGCGCTTGATATAGGCGAGGTCCTGCATGCCGAGGAGCGCCAACTCGTGCACCGACATCTGCTTGATGCGTTCGATCCTGTCCATGTTTCTGCCGTTGCCTAGTTTTCCGCGGTCGCTGCGATCTTCCTGGCAGCCGCCGCTGCGTTTTTGATTTCGACGGTTCTGACCCGGCTTTCGACTTCGGGCCGAACCAGGTCGACATGAAGAAGCCCGTTATCAAGCAATGCCCCGCTCACCTCGATCCCCTCCGCCAAGACAAAGGACCGCTGGAACTGGCGGGCGGCGATGCCGCGATGCAGGTAAACCCGCTGGGCGTCATCAGCCTGCTTGCCGCGGATCACGAGCTGGTTGTCTTCGACGGTGATGGCAAGATCGCTCATTGCAAACCCGGCGACCGCGAGGGTTATGCGCAGTGCGTTCTCGCCGAGCTGTTCGATATTGTAGGGTGGATAGCCGTCGCTCGACACCTTGCTGACCCGATCGAGCGCGCGCTCGAAATGGTCGAACCCGAGCAGCAGCGGCGAGTTAAACAGCGATAATCGCGACATTCGGACTTCTCCTCAGCGGCGAGCGAGAAACCGAGATTGGACCCGTTGCGGCACCCAAACTCGGATTACTTGCGAATAACCGTAATTTAGGTTTGTGCTATCCAGGATCAAGCGAAGGTTCGGGCGCCGCCCACCCCGCAATCGTCCTGGTGTGGCGCGTTCGGCCGACCAAACTGCGCCGATACCCGAACGCCGCGGGACTGTGGACGCGCTGGAGCAGGGCAATGTCGAGAGCAAAGCTGAACTGGCTCATTCTCCTGGCGCTGTTCTGCGGTGCCTGCGTCGCCCTGGCGCCGATATCGGCCGACGCGCGCGCCGGCAGTTCCTATGGCGGTCGATCGTCGAGCTTTGGCAGCCGCGGGCTGCGCAGCTTTGAGAACAACGGCGCCCAACCCCTCAACCGCGGAACCGCCGCACCAAGGGGACCAAATTTTACCCCCGGCACACCGGCACCCGGTTATGGCGGCAGCCTGTTCCAGCGGCACCCGTTTTTGACCGGGCTGGCGGGCGGGCTCTTCGGCTCATGGCTGTTTGGACATGCCGCCAATGCCGAGGGCGGCGGCGCTGCCGGTTCGATGATCGGGACCCTGTTGTGGCTGGCGATCATCGGCCTTTTGGTGTGGTGGGTCGTGCGGATGTTTCGCGCCCGGGCTTTTTCGAACGGATGGCCGCGGCGCGACGCCGCCGGCTTGCGAGCACCCCCGGCCGGTGCACTGGCCGCCGCGACCGCGGGGTTTCGCGGCCGGGACGTCAATTTTGCCGATGCCGATCTGCAGGCCTTTCAACGGTTGCATGCGGCAATCCAGGATGCCTGGAGCAATGGCGATCTGGGGCGGATGCGCCCGCTGATGACACCGGAGATGCTGGATTATTTCTCGCAGGAGCTGACGCGCGACCGGAGCCGCGGGCTGCGCAACATCGTTAACAACGTGCAGCTCGTCAGCGGCGAACTGACCGAGGGGTGGGACGAAGGCGACCGGCAGTATGCAACCGCGTTTCTGCGCTGGCGCGCGATCGATTACGTGCTGCGCCTTGGCGCACCAAGCGGAGACCGCAGCGCCCTGGTCAGCGGCGACCCGCAGGCGCCGGCCGAGTTTGAGGAGGTGTGGACCTTTGTCCGCCGACGCGGCGGCGACTGGCTGTTGTCGGCGATCCAGCAGGTGTGAAGGCGATCGGTTACTGCCGCAACCCGCGAATGCGCGGATCACCCGGCCCGGGCGATTCTTCCGGCCTATAGCCAAAGCGCCGGGCGGCCTCGACGATGTCGTCGAGAAAGGCATCATACCCGGCGCGCGCACCGGACGATGCGATATCGGGATCCCCGGCATCGGCGATGCGGCGATAGGGCGTCAGAAAGATCGCCGAGGCGGTTTCTCCGACCCCTCGGCTGCCTCGTTCAATGCTGAACTCGCCGGCCTCATCGGGAGCGCCGAGCACCCGGACGCCGTTGACGGCCGCACCCGCTGCTGCCGAGTTGTGCGTCGCATCAGCCGCGAAGTCTTCGGGCGGGTAGGCCCGTTCGAGGGCGGCGCGATCGTCGATCTTGATCTTGGGCATGCCGCAGGCAAACGGGTCGGCGGCAACGGATGTTCCGATTCTCATGGCCACGCCGATTTCTCATGGCCACGCCGCTTGGGGGGGCAGCGACATCAAAATCGCCTCGACGTTGCCCCCGGTCTTCAGCCCAAAGCGGGTGCCGCGATCATAGAGGAGGTTGAATTCGACATAGCGGCCGCGACGGACGAGCTGGTGGCGGCGCTGCTCGTCAGTCCAGGAGAGCCGCATGCGCCGGCGCACGATTTTTGGATAAACCTGGAAAAACGCTTCGCCGACCGCCTGGACAAAGGCGAAATCGCGCTCCCAATCGCCGCTGTCGAGATCATCGAAAAAAATCCCGCCGGCACCGCGCGGCTCGTTGCGATGTTCGAGAAAGAAATATTCATCGCACCACGCCTTGAAGCGGGCATGGCATTGCGCATCGTAGCCGTCGCAGGCGGTGCGAAGCGCCGCGTGAAAGGCCGCTTCCGCCTCGGCGTCCGGATAGATCGGCGTCAGATCGGCGCCGCCCCCGAACCAGGCCTTGGTAGTGACGATGTGGCGCGTGTTCATGTGCACCGCGGGAACAAGCGGCGAGCACATATGCGCCACCAGCGAGATTCCACTCGCCCAAAACCGCGGATCGTCGGCGCTCCCCGGGATGTCCTTGCGGAACTCGGCCGAAAATTCGCCTGACACGGTCGAGATGTTGACGCCGACTTTTTCGAACACACGACCGTGCATGACCGAAATCACGCCACCGCCGCCACCCGGTCGCGCCCACGGCTTGCGCTCAAACCGGCCCGCGGTGCCTGCATCCCGCGGACCCGCCGCGAACTCGTTTTCGATCGCCTCGAATTCGGCGCAGATCCGGTCGCGCAACGCCGTGAACCAGGCGGCGGCGCGCTCGCAGCGATCGGGATTGGGAGGGAAGGGTGTCGTGCTCATGTCACCGGCAACAGCTCCGTCTGCCGCAATGCTTCGAAGACCGCCATCGCACCAGCGAGCGCGACGTTGAGCGATCGGGCCGGCGGTCGCAACGGGATCGCGACCCGCGCCGCCGCGACAGCGTGCACCGCCGCTGGCGCGCCCGCGGTTTCCCTGCCCAGCAGGATCGTATCCTGCGGCGCAAACTTGAAGCGATGCAATGGGATGATGCCGGCGGTGGTCATCAGCACAAGCCGCGAACTCGGCTCGCGATCGGCCAAAAACGCGGTCCATGAAGCATGCCGCCTGACCTCGCAAAGTGTCGCATAGTCGAGACCGGCTCGCTTGAGCCGGCGATCGTCGAGCAGAAATCCACACGGCTCAATCAGATCAACGGCAATACCAAAACACCCCGCGAGTCGCAGCAATGTACCAGTATTCTGCGGAATGTCGGGTTCAAACAAGGCGAGACGCAAACAATCTCCTGGTTTTTCGCGGCGCGGCGCCGCTCCTGTTCAAGTCCATTAATGGATGCTTGTCCGCCCAATTATGCGGCAGTCTGTCGCATAGTTCCACTCCGGTGACAGTATAGCTTCAGCGCCCGGTCATCGATCGCGGTAAATTCGGGGGTGAGGGGGTGAAGACCGATTTGATTCACGCATACACGGGAACCGCAGCCTTCCTGGCGGCCGGCTCGGTTCTGTTCGCGGCGCGATGGGTGATGTCTGGGGGCGGGTGCG
Organism: Allostellaceae bacterium; assembly: GCA_035509615.1. Taxonomy (GTDB): domain Bacteria; phylum Pseudomonadota; class Alphaproteobacteria; order ATCC43930; family CGMCC-115725; genus AP-15. The sequence goes on from DATJLK010000057.1 coordinate 27,490, forward strand.
TCATCGAGCCATGCGGCTTGACCACGGCGTGTCGGGCGAGGACTTTACCGGCAACGCAACCATCAAGATCGGCTGGGAGAAGATAATGGCCGACGCCCGCCCCGGCGCAGCGACCCGGATCATTCGTTGGATCGATTACCGGTTGCCATTTCTGGCAATGATGGATCATGAGCTCAACGAGTATCCGACCCCGCGCAATCTGAGCTATTGGTGGAATTTCGGCTCTTTGGCCGGGATCATGCTGGTGATCATGATCGTCACCGGCGTTTTTCTCGCGATGCAATATACGCCGAGTTCGCTGCTCGCCTTCGACTCGGTCGAACGGATCATGCGCGACGTCAATTACGGCTGGCTGATCCGCTACGCGCATGCAAATGGCGCGTCGATGTTCTTTGCGATTGTCTACATCCACATTTTCCGGGGGCTCTATTATGGCTCGTACAAGGCGCCGCGCGAGCTGTTGTGGATCCTTGGCGTAATCATCCTGATCCTGATGATCGCCACCGCCTTTATGGGCTACGTGCTGCCTTGGGGACAGATGAGCTATTGGGCGGCGACCGTGATCACCAGCCTGTTTTCGGCAATCCCGGTGATCGGCAACGGAATCGTGACCTTCCTCTGGGGCGGCTTTAACGTCGGCGACCCGACCCTGCATCGCTTCTACGCGCTGCACTACCTGCTGCCGTTCGTGATTCTCGGCGTCGTGTTGCTGCATCTGATCGCCCTGCATCGCTTCGGCTCCAACAATCCGTTGGGGATCGATATGAAGGGGCCGCAGGATTCGATCCCGTTCCATCCCTATTACACGGTCAAGGACCTGTTCGGGCTTTGCGTATTCCTGTTGATCTATGCGTTCTTTATCTTTTACGCGCCGAACTTTCTGGGAAACCCTGACAATTACATCCCGGCAAACCCGATGCAGACACCGAACCACATCGTGCCGGAATGGTATCTGCTGCCCTATTACGCGATCCTGCGCTCGATCACCTTCTCGATCTTTGGCATCCCGGCCAAGCTGCTCGGCGTCATCTGTTCATTCGGATCGCTGTTCCTGCTGCTGATCGTGCCATGGCTCGACACCTCGCCGGTGCGCAGCTCGCGGTTTCGGCCGATCTACAAATGGCTGTTTTTGCTGCTCGTGATCGATGTGTTTGCGCTTGGCTGGGTTGGGTTCAACCCGCCGCAAGGGATCGTCGTGACGGTGGGACAGATCGCGACCGCCTATTTTTATCTGCACTTCCTGATTCTGCTGCCGGTGATCGGCAAGATCGAAAAGCCGCGGCCGCTGCCGACCAGTATCGCCGCCGCGGTGCTTGGTGACGGCGCCAGACTGACCGCCCCCGCCATGCCGATGGGAAAGCCCTGAACATGAGGCAGATCGATCTCTCAAAGCTGCTGATTGCGGCGGCCGCATCGATCGGACTGTTGATGCTGGCCGCGGCCTCCGGTCGAGCGCAAGAGACGCCACCCCTGCCGCATCAAGAGTGGTCGTTTGACGGCGTGTTCGGGACCTATGACAAAGCGGCGATGCAGCGCGGCTTTCAGATCTACAAACAGGTCTGCTCCGCCTGCCATCCGGTAAAGCATCTGTACTTCCGCGATCTCGCCGCGCTCGGCTACACGCCCGACCAGATCAAGGCGATCGCCGCCACCGATCAGTGCACCGACGGCCCGAATGACCAGGGCCAGATGTACCAGCGGCCCTGCCGGGTCGCGGACCCGATTCCCGGCCCGTTTCCGAATGACGAGGCGGCGCGGGCGGCAAATGGCGGCGCGCTGCCGCCCGATCAGTCGATGATCGTCAAAGCGCGCGAGGGCGGTCCCGATTACGTTTACGCGCTGCTGAACGGCTATAAGAACCCGCCACCCGGGTTCACTGTGCCGCCAGGCAAATACTACAACGAGTACTTTCCCGGGCATCTGATCGCGATGCCGCCGCCGTTGAGCGACGGTGCGGTAACCTTTGCCGATGGCACCAAGGCAACCGTGCCGCAGATGGCGCATGACATCACCACATTCCTCGCCTGGGCGTCCGAACCCAACCTCGATGCGCGCCATCGCACCGGGGTTCGGGTCTTCATCTTCCTGATCGTCGGCGCCGGCGTCTTTTACGCGGCCAAGCGCAAGATCTGGGCCTCGGTGCACTGAGCCGCTGGTGAACGCGCCCGTCATCGGCATCATCGGCGGCAGCGGTCTTTATGAGATCGACGGTCTGACCGATGTCGTCTGGCGACGGGTCGAAAGCCCGTTCGGGCCGACTTCAGACGAATTCTGCTTTGGTACCCTGGGCGGCTATCCGGTCGTGTTCGTGCCGCGCCACGGCCGCGGGCACGTCCTGCCACCGTCGGAGATCAATTTTCGCGCCAATATCGATGCGCTGAAGCGCTGCGGCGTGACCGACATCGTCTCGCTGTCGGCGGTTGGCAGCCTGCGGGAGGAGTTGCGGCCCGGCGACTTTGTTGTCGTCGATCAGTTTATCGACCGCACCTTTGCCCGCCAGAAAAGCTTTTTTGGCGCCGGTTGCGTTGCCCATGTATCGATGGCGCATCCGGTCTGCTCGCGGGTCGGCGACGCGCTCTGCGCCGCGTCCGAAAAGGGCGGATTGGCGCTGCAACGCGGCGGCACCTATCTGGTCATGGAAGGGCCGCAGTTCTCCACGCTGGCGGAGAGCCGGCTTTATCGGTCCTGGGGTTGCGATGTGATCGGCATGACCAACATGCCAGAGGCAAAGCTCGCCCGCGAAGCCGAGATCTGCTACGCCACGGTTGCCATGGTCACCGATTACGATTGCTGGCATCCCGCACATGATGCGGTTACCGTCGACATGATTGTGGGTGTGCTCTTGGCCAATGCGCAAAAGGCGAAGGCGCTGATTCGGGCAGTCGTGCCGCTGCTGGCCGCTGAGGGTGGGGATTGCCGGCAGGGCTGCCGGCACGCTCTCGGCAGCGCGTTGATCACCGCCCCGGAAAAGCGCGATCCGGCGCTGCTTGCCCACCTCGACGCCGTCGCCGGGCGCGTGCTGCGAGGACCGGCATGAAAGTCGAAGGCCGGCCGATGCGGACGATCTGGCCGGCTGGCGATGGCGGCTGCGTCGAGATCATCGATCAAACCCGACTGCCGCATGAATTGGCGATTGTTCGACTCGCTACCCTCGCGGATGCGGCGAATGCGATCCGCACGATGCAGGTTCGCGGCGCGCCGCTGATCGGTGTCGCCGCCGCCTATGGCGTCGCGCTGGCGATGGCGCAAGACGCTTCCGATGACGGTCTCGACCGTGCCGTCGCAATGCTTGCTGCCACCCGCCCGACCGCGGTCAATCTGCGCTGGGCGCTTGACGAAATGCGACGGACTCTTTGCGAGCTCGGGCCGCCGCAGCGGCTTGGCGCGGCGCTGGCGCGGGCCGGCGAAATCGCCGAGGCCGATATCGCCAGCTGTCGGGCGATCGGCGAGCATGGCGCGCGGCTGATCGCTGCGGCCTGGCAGCGCAAGGGCCGCAACCAGCGGGTCGAAGTGCTGACGCATTGCAATGCCGGTTGGCTTGCTGCGGTCGACTGGGGCACGGCACTCGCCCCGATCTATCGCGCCCATGATGATGGCATTCCGCTTCATGTTTGGGTCGACGAGACCCGGCCGCGCAATCAGGGTGCCGGATTGACCGCATGGGAATTGGGCCAGCATGGGATCGATCACACCGTGATCGTGGATAATGCCGGCGGCCACCTGATGCGACGTGGTCTGGTTGATCTATGTATGGTCGGCAGCGACCGGACGACGGCCGGCGGCGATGTCGCCAACAAGATCGGGACCTATCTTAAGGCGTTGGCGGCGCATGACAATGATCGGCCGTTTTATGCGGCAATGCCGTCGTCGACCATTGACTGGGAAATCGAAGACGCCTCGGCAATCCCGATAGAACAGCGCGACAGCCGCGAGGTGACGCATGTCGAAGGCTGGACCGATGGCGGCGAACGCGTCGCGGTGCGGATTACTCCTCAGGCCAGCCCGGTCGTGAATTATGCCTTCGATGTCACCCCGGCCCGTCTCGTCACCGCGCTGATCACCGAGCGAGGAACATGTCCGGCCTCGCGGGAGGGGCTCCTCACCCTATTTCCGGAGCGAACCTGACCGAGGCCGCATTCAGGGAGAGCGGCGATGGAGCCGATAGCAGGGATCGACCATGTCATCGTCGGCGTCCGCGATCTCGAGATCGCCCGCAGCAATTGGCGCCGGCTCGGCTTCACCCTGTCACCGCGCGGCCGCCACATCGACCAGCCCACCGGCAATTACTGCATCATGTTCCCGACCGATTACATCGAGCTTCTCGGGATTGTCGAAACTGACGGATCGGGCCACCGGCTCGGCGATTTCCTGGCATGGCGCGAGGGGCTGATGGGTACTGCGTTCGCCCCGCTCGGCAGCGTCGAGGAGGCTCGGGCAATCCTTGTCGATCGCGGTCTTCATCCCTCGATGCCGCGTGCGCTTGCCCGCAGAATCGAAATCGCCGAAGGAACAGCGCTGCCGCGCTTTAGTCTGGTATCGCTGCCCGCCGAGGAGACGCCGGGTCTCGACTGCTTTCTATGCAGCCATCTGACACCGGAACTGATGCGGCGCGACGAATGGCTCGGCCATCCGAATGGGGCGATCGGGATAGAAGGCGTGCATATTCTGGTGGAAAGTACCGCCCCGCTGTTGCCGGCCTATGACCGGCTTTTTGGGATCATACAGGTAACGACCACAGACGCCGTCGCCACGATCGATATCGGCCGGCATCGCTTGGTCTTCAGCACCCCCGACGATTTTCAGACGATGCACCCCGGTTTCCCGCTTGATCGTGATGTCCGGTTGCCTGGTATCATTGCCCTCGAACTCGGGGTCGAGCAGCGCGAGCGCACCGCGGGCTTCATGAGAGAGCAACAGGTCGCATTTTCCGAGATGCCCGATGGCAGTCTTGCAGTTGCGCCGCACGAGGCAAACGGCGCGATGCTGTTCTTGCGGGAACGCTGACGTCCTCCCTTGCCCGATCGGGTTGCAGCTCAGATTTCGCCGGCGCCTTTGGCCACCCGGCGGGTGCCATTGACAATTTGTCGCTTCTGATGGTTTCCTGCCGATGCCGCCATTTTTTGTAATCCCCTACCCTGCGATCAACCCGATCGCGGTTTCACTCGGCCCTTTCGCGATCCGCTGGTATGCGCTCGCCTATATCGCCGGACTGGTGATCGGCTGGCGCTATTGCCTTGGGCTCGCCGCCCGGCCGCCGCATCTGGTACGGCGCCAGGACGTCGATGATTTTTTGGTTTGGGCGACGCTTGGTGTGGTTCTCGGCGGCCGCATCGGCTATGTCCTGTTTTACAACCCCGGCTACTATTTTGCGCATCCGCTCCAGGCACTTTACGTGTGGCATGGCGGCATGTCGTTTCATGGTGGCGCGATCGGCGTCACGGTCGCGATCATTTTATTTACGCGCTCTCGCGGAATTCGAATTTTTGCTTTTTCCGACATCATAATCGAAGCGATTCCGATCGGACTTTTCTTTGGCCGCCTCGCCAATTTCATCAATGGCGAATTGTACGGCCGCCCGACCGATGTGCCCTGGGCGATGATCTTTCCGAACGGCGGCCCGGTGCCGCGGCATCCAAGCCAGCTCTATGAAGCGTTTTGCGAGGGTATCCTTTTATTCCTGCTGTTGCTGTTCGCCGAGCGGCGGGGCGCGCGGCGGTCGCCCGGTCTGGAGACCGGGCTGTTTCTCGCGGGTTATGCCGTCGCGCGAATGTCGGGCGAACTGTTCCGCCAGCCGGACCCGCAACTCGGCTATCTGATTTTTGGAACGACGATGGGTCAGCTCCTGTCGATCCCGGTGCTGATCGCCGGGATCTTGATCATCGTCTGGTCCCGGCGCACGCCGCGCCCGTCGGCCTCGTGACCGGCCGCAGCCTCGCCGGCAAGATTGCCGACCGGATACGGGCCGAAGGGCCGCTATCAGTTGCGGCCTACATGGCGATGACGCTCTATGATCCCGAACTCGGCTATTATGCCACCCGAAGGCCGATCGGCGCCGACGGCGACTTTGTCACCGCGCCCGAGATCAGTCAGATCTTCGGCGAATTGGTGGGCATATGGTGTGCTCTGATGTGGGAGCGGATCGGGCGTCCCGATCCTGTCATTCTTGCCGAACTCGGGCCGGGCAACGGCGTGCTGGCCGGGGATCTGCTGCGTGCCGCCCGCGCATTGCCGGAATTCCGTCGCGCGCTTCGCCTCCACCTGATCGAACTGAGCCCGGTCCTGCGCGCAGCACAACGCCGCTATCTGGGAACGGACAATGCCGTCTGGCTAACCCGGATCGAGGATCTGCCGGAGGGACCACTGCTGATCGTCGCCAACGAATTTCTCGACGCTCTGCCAATCCGGCAACTGGTGCGCGGCTCGCAGCATTGGACAGAGCGAATGGTGACGCTGGCTGCGGAAGACCGGTTCGGCTTTGTCGACGGACCGGAAAATCCGCTGCTGGCGGCATTGGTTCCGGCGGCATTGCGCGATACCTCCCCGCCCGGGACGATTTTCGAGATTTGCCCCTCGGGGTTGGCCCTCGCGGCGGCTCTCGGCAGCCGCTTCACCCATTGGCCCGGCGCGGCGTTGCTGATCGATTACGGTCGCACCGAGACGGCCGCCGGGGCCAGTCTGCGCGCGGTCTCGAGTCATCGCCGAGCCGATCCGCTGGCAAGTCCCGGGACCGCCGACCTCAGCGCCGAGGTTGATTTCGCGGCAATCGCTGAGGCGGTGCGCGCCGTCGGCGCTGACGCCTACGGGCCGATCGCCCAATGCCGCTTTTTGCACCATCTCGGTGCCGGCGCACGGTTGGCGGCGTTGTCCGTGCGCGCGTCACCCGAAGAGCGAGAGCGGCTCGAGAGCGGTCTCTACCGCTTGCTCGACCCGCAGCAAATGGGCACCTTGTTCAAGGTCATGGCGCTGACTTCACGAGGGTTGGCGGAGCCGCCAGGGTTTGATGATCCGGAACCGAGATGATGATCCGCCTTGCCGCGCTCGATGAATGCCCAGCTGTCCGCCACGCCTTTTTCACCCGACAGGGTGGGGTGAGCGAGGGGCTGTATGCTTCGCTGAACTGCGGTTACGGGTCCGGCGACCACCCTGAGCGGGTCGCGCAAAACCGCATGATCGCGATGCAGATGCTCGGCTTTGCCGGCGATCGTCTGGTCACCTGCCGCCAAGTCCACGGCACCACCGCGGTTGTCGCCGAAACCCCCTGGCCGCCTGAGACTGCCCCCGCCGCCGACGCCATGGCAACAAGCCAGCCTGGCTTGGTCCTCGGGGTTCTGGCAGCCGATTGCGCGCCTTTGCTGCTCTGCGATCCGGTCGCTCGGGTGGTCGGGGCGGCGCATGCCGGCTGGCGCGGCGCTGTTGCCGGCGTCGCCGAGGCGGCGGTCGCGGCAATGGAACAACTCGGCGCCGAGCGCCGCCGCATCCAGGTCGGTATCGGCCCGTGCATCGGGCCCGCTTCATATGAGGTCGGCGCCGAATTTCCGCGGCCGATCGTCTCGCGTGATCCCGAAACCGAAAAGTATTTCGCCGTTGCAGACCGCACCCGGCATTTCTTGTTCGATCTCGCCGGCTATATCGGGCATCGGCTCGGCCGCTTAGGCGTCCCGGTCATCGAACACGCCACCCATGACACAGCGGCCGAGCCCGATCGCTTTTTCAGCTATCGGCGGGCCCGTCGCCGCGGTGAGCCGGCCTTTGGTCTTGGACTGTCGGCGATCGTCATCGATGGTTGACGGCTTGGCGCCGACCCGCGCGGAAAACTGATCAAACGGTGCCCTACCTGATCATGTTTCTCGCTTTTTGCCTCCTGGGCGCGCTCGTCACCTGCGTCCTCCTGGTGCAATGAACCCCGCTGCGGCATGGCGGCGGGCGGCAGCGGCGGTGGCGCTTCTAATCTCCGCCTGTCAGCCGTTGCCGCATCCCTTTGCCGATGATGTCCCCAGGCCGGGCTCACCGATGCTGACATTGCGCGACACCGCCGCCGTGGCGATAGCACCGCTGAAGGGCGGACCGCCGGCCACCGCCGAAAAGCTGGCGCCGGCAATGGCCGAGGCGCTGCAAAAGCGCGATATCGCCGCCAGCGACCGAGCCGTCGGCATCGCCAGCTATGAACTTGACGGCCGCTTGCAGGCAATGCCGGATTCCGGCAGCACGGCCGCGATTGTAGTGTTGTGGGATCTGCGCGATCCAACCGGGAAATCCCTCGGCACACGGGCCGAGCGGATCGAGGCCGCGGCAGGCGCCTGGCAGCAGGGCAAGGACGACGCCGTCGCTCGTCTCGCCGCCGCCAGCGCCGATCAAATCGCGGCGATGCTGCAGGACAAGGCGCCAAAAGCTTCGGTACAGGCGGCGGACGAGGGCGAGACCCGCTTGTTGATCAGCGGCGTCAAGGGCGCGCCCGGCGACGGCGGGACGGCACTCGCCAGCGCCATTACCGCGCTGTTGAAAAGACAAGATCTGGAAATCGTCGTCGGTCCTCAGGCCAAGAGAATGCTCTCGCTCAATGCCACCGTCAGTGTCGACAAGCCCATTGCCGGCAAGCAGCACGTCAAAATCGTCTGGCGTGTGCTCAGCAAGGACGGGAGCGAGATTGGCAATGTGGTTCAGGAAAACGATGTCCCGGCCGGTCTGCTCAATGGCTCCTGGGGCGATATCGCCTACACGATCGCGGTCGCGGCGCAGGACGGCATCATGCAGCTGATTGCCCGCGGCACGCCGGAATCGACCGGAGATTCCTGAACTTTTCCACCGGACCGGAGGCTCCGTGCCGGCCGCGAGGTTGCCAGACCGGTCGACGATTGTTAAATTACAGTTCTGCGAAGCCGCGGGGTTCGACCTGTCGGCGCGGGCATATGGCGCGTCATGAAGATCCTCGCCTGTAACAGCAATCGGCCACTTGCCGAAGCGATCGCGGAATATCTGGATCTGCCGCTGACGAAGGCAAGCGTGCGCCGGTTTCCGGATATGGAGGTGTTTGTCGAGATCCTCGAAAACGTCCGCGGCGAGGACGTTTTCGTGATCCAGTCGACGTCATTTCCGGCGAACGACCATCTGATGGAATTGCTCGTCTGCCTCGACGCGCTGAAGCGTGCCTCGGCGCGACGGGTGACCGCCGTCATCCCGTATTACGGCTATGCCCGGCAAGATCGCAAATCCGGCTCGCGCACGCCGATCTCGGCAAAACTCGTCGCCAACATGATCACCGCGGCGGGGGCCAACAGGGTATTGACGCTCGACCTGCATGCCGGACAGATCCAGGGGTTCTTCGACATTCCGACCGACAATCTCTATGCCGCGCCGGTGCTGGTGAAGGACATCCTCGATCATCACGCGCGCCGGGATCTGATCATCGTATCGCCCGATGTCGGCGGCGTTGTGCGCGCCCGGCTGATCGCGCGGCGGCTTGACGCTGATCTGGCCATCATCGACAAGCGCCGGGAGCGGGCCGGCGTCTCCGAGGTCATGAACATCATCGGCGACGTCGCCGGACGGCGCTGCATCCTGGTCGACGACATGGTCGACAGTGCCGGTACCCTGTGCAACGCAGCGGCGGCCCTGTTCGAATCGGGAGCATCGGCAGTGTTCGCCTATGTCACTCACGGCGTGCTGTCCGGTGGTGCCATCGCGCGGGTTGTGGCGTCGCCGATCGAATCACTGGTCATGACCGACAGCATCATGGCAACCGATCCGGTACGGGAGGCGAACAACATTCGCCAGGTCTCGATCGCACCGCTGATGGCCGAGGCAATCCGTCGCATCAGCGAGGAACGGTCGGTTTCGAGCCTGTTCGACTAGACTGCGACCGCGCCGCCGCGAATTGCATCGGCCGACGAGTGCGCCGGCGGATCGTGGCAGAGTGGCGGTTGCCGTGTCTTATTTTCCGAAAAGGAGCAAAGATCGATGCCCGAAATCATTTCCCTCAGCGCCGAGCTGCGCGCCCGCGCCGGTAAGGGTGCGGCCCGGGCCACGCGACGCTCGGGGCGGGTGCCGGGCATCGTCTATGGCGGTAACCGCGAGCCGATGCCGATCAGTCTTGAACCGCGCGAACTGACCCGCGCGCTCGCCCGGCGCGGCTTTTTCGCGACCCTCGTCGATCTGGCGATCGATGGTGCCGTCGAGCGTGCACTGCCGCGCGAGGTACAATATCACCCTGCGAGCGACAAGCCGCTGCATGTCGATTTTATGCGCGTCGCCGCAACCACCCGGGTGACGGTGACTGTCCCGGTCATATTCATCAACCAGGAGCAGTCAATCGGATTGCGCCGCGGCGGCATCCTTAACATCGTCCGTCACGGCATCGAATTGAATTGCCCGGTCGACGGCATACCGGATCACCTGACCGTAAGTCTCGATGGGCTCGATATCGGCGACAGCGTCCATATCAGCGCGGTGGCATTGCCCGAGGGCTGCCGGCCGACAATCGCCGGCCGCGACTTTACCATCGCCAGCATCGCCGCCTCTTCCGCGGTCCGCGACGAAGCGGCAACGACGGCTTCGACACCCCCCTCGGGAGAGCCGGGGAGCGCCTCCTGACGGCTCGAGAACCGATCTACAGCGGCGACGGCCCCGCCCCGATGCGGCTGGTTGTCGGGCTCGGCAACCCCGGTTCGCGCTATGCACGAAACCGCCACAATATCGGATTTATGGCGGTCGATGCGATCGCGCGGCGGCACGGATTTCCGGTCTTCCGCAATCGTTTCAGGGGCGAACTCGCCGAAGCGCCAATCGCCGGAACGCGGCGGCTGCTGCTGAAGCCGCAAACCTTCATGAATGCGTCGGGCGAGTCGGTTGCCGAGGCGGCGCGATTTTTCAAGATCGCGCCAGAGGAGATCGTTGTGATCCATGATGAGATCGACTTGCGCCCCGCCAAATTGCGGGTCAAGCGCGGCGGCGGCAACGCCGGGCACAACGGTCTGCGATCGATCGACCCGCTGATCGGACCCGATTACTGGCGGATTCGGATCGGGGTCGGTCATCCCGGGATCAAAGAATTGGTGCAACCCTATGTTCTGCAGAATTTCGGCCCCGAAGAGATGACACTCTGGGTCGAACCGCTGCTCGCGGCGGTGGCCGAAACCATCGGCCTGTTGCTGGCCGGCGCTCCCGACGGGTTTATGAGCGAGGTGGCGCGCCGCCTCGCCCCGCCCGAAGCAAAATCCACGGCAACGCCGGTGGCGTCTTAGCCGATGGGCTTCAGCTGCGGCATCATCGGACTGCCCAATGTCGGCAAGTCCACCTTGTTCAATGCCTTGACTGCGACCGCCGCAGCCGAGGCGGCGAACTATCCGTTTTGCACGATCGAGCCCAATGTCGGTCGCGTCGCGGTCCCGGACGAGCGCCTTGCGGTCTGCGCCCGCTTGGCAAAATCGGCAAAAATCATCCCGACCCAACTCGAATTTGTCGATATTGCCGGGCTGGTGCGCGGTGCCGCTCGCGGCGAGGGGTTAGGCAACCAGTTTCTCGGCCACATCAGAGAAGTCGATGCCATCGCCCATGTTGTCCGCTGTTTCGATGACGGCAATGTCGTCCATGTCGAGGGTTCGGTCGACCCGATCCGCGATGTCGAGATTGTCGAAACCGAACTGATGCTGGCCGATCTCGAAAGCCTCGAGCGGCGCGCGGTCGCTGTGCAAAAGCGGGCGCGCGGCGGTGACAAGGATGCTCGAGTCTTGGCCGAGATCATCGATCCGGTGCTCGCCGCCTTGCGCGCCGGCGAACCCGCGCGCAGTGCGGTCAGCGGCCCCGATCAGCTGCGAGACTTGGGCGCACTGCAATTGCTGAGCGCCAAGCCGGTGCTGTACATCGCCAATGTCGACGAGGCGGACGCCGCCGGCGGCAACGCCGAGAGTGATCGGCTGGCCGATTATGCCGCCCACCGCGGCGCTGGCGTCGTGGTGATTTCGGCAGCGATCGAAGCGGAGTTGGCGCAGCTCGCCGATGCCGGCGAACGCGCCGAATATCTCGCAGCACTCGGCCTTGATGAGGCCGGTCTCGACCGAATCATTCGCGCCGGCTATTCGCTCCTCGATCTGATCACGTTCTTGACGGTTGGACCCAAGGAAGCGCGCGCCTGGACAGTCGAACGCGGGACCAGGGCGCCGCAGGCCGCAGGCCGCATCCACAGCGATTTCGAAAAAGGCTTTATCCGCGCCGAGACCATCTCATACGCCGACTTCGTCACCCATGGCGGCGAACAGGGCGCCAAAGATGCCGGCCGCATGCGTCTGGAAGGCGCCGATTATGTCGTCCGCGACGGCGACATCATGCATTTCCGCTTCAACGTCTGACGATCGGACCCGCGGCAATCGAAGCGGTGAAACCGGCATTTCGCCGGCCGTACAGCCGGCGGGCACCAATCGAGGTCGACAAAACGTCGTCCGGCAGTCACCGTGCAATCCGAGGACCGAGGATCGTCGCGCGGATGAAAATCCGTCACTCGGATCAGACTGAGCCCAAACCGCCGGCCGCAAGTGAGGCGCAGCGGTTGTGGGCGTTTTATCAGATCGCACCCTATCAGATCGCACCAAGACCGCGAGCGGCGACCGTCGGTTCACCGCTAACGGCGGGCGGTGCCGGTCAGCGGGTCGAGGATCAGCGTGCCTGTGTTCGGTCGGTCGTCAAAATCGAACATGTTGAGGATCGACCCGGCCAGTTGATCGAATGAAAACGAACCGAGCGGCTGACCCGGCGGCAACGTCGCGCCGTCGATAAAGCCGAGGTCCCAATTCACCTCGATAAACCGCAGACTTGAGGTTTGGTCGGTTACGGTATGGTCGATGAAGTTGGACTTCGCCCAGGGTGAGATCACGATGAACGGCAACCGCGGGCCATAGCCGCATCGGCCAGCGCCTGGAGCAGCGCCGACCGGAGTTGGGCCGAAACGCCCGAGGTCATGATGCCCTGCGGGGCTGCCGGCGTTGTCGAAGTCGACAGCGGCAAGGTCAGAATAAACGAGTCGTTGGCGTTGGTCTCATTGTTGTCGCCGCCGATATTCGGATTGCTCGGGTCGGCAGTGCCAAGATTGGTCGAGTGATTGATGATCGGCCCGCTGACGTGATCATACCAGCCATCCGAATCGTCATAGTTGAGGATCACCGCCGTCTCGCGCCACTCCGGCGATTTCTGCAACGCGTTCAACACATTGACGAGAAAGACCTGTTCCAGCCGGGGGTCGGAATTGCCGGGATGGGCATTCTGGTATTTCGGCGCGTCAGATAATACATGCTGCCGTGCGAGTTGTCGTCCATCGCAAAGACGGGGGACGAATGCCTGATATGAGAAGTCGCATCTGGGCGCTTTGAACGAGCCGGTGCCGCCACCGGCGGTCAAGAACTCGATCCGCGCATCGCGGCGCAAACGCTGGCTCATCGGGCTGTTCACCAGCCTCTGCTACTCTATGTTTGCAACATCTGCCGCCACCATTGCAGCGCCAAACGTCGCGCCGCCGGCCGCCAATAATCTCGCCGCCACCGCCGAGCAGTATCGGCCGATTATGATCAAGAACATCGACCAGTCTTTGGCGGGGCGCGGTTATTGCGGCGGGGGCGCGGTTATTGCAGGAGCGGCTGATCGCCGGCGACGTCGATGGCGCTGAAAAGGCGTGGATCGATGCGCGTATCGGCTGGGAACGTTCCGAGGTTTTTACCGAGGCGTTTGTGCCCGACCTGGATCAGGAGATTGACGCGTGGCCCAATGCACTGCTGGGGTTTCACGCGATCGAAGCAAGACTGTTCGGCGCCAAACGGACCGACCTGAAGCCCGAAACCGACGCGTTGGTTCTCAACCTTGAGGATCTCGACGTCAAAGTCCATCACCTCAACCTGTTGCCGCAACGTTTGCTGAACGGCACTGCACGGCTCGCCTATGAAATCGGCGAGAGCAAGGCCGACGGCGGGGAATCGCCGTTCAGCGGTACTTCGCTCGACGATATGCGCAATAACACCGATGGGATTGCCGTTGCCTATCGGACGATTTTCGCCACCGCCGTGGCGGCTCACGACGCCACACTTGCCGCCGCGATCCAGGCGAAAATCGAAGCCCTGAAGACAGCGCTGGCGGTTGCCGATTTGCGCAGCCTCAGCCCCGTCAAGCTGCGCGCCACCAGCGAAGAGCTGATTGTCTTGCTGCAATCGGCAGCACCGCAGATCGGGTTGCGCGCCCCGACCCTGGAAGAAATCGCACAATGAAGCCAAAGCGATATCGCCGCAAGCTGGGGTCGGGACCGCTCATTTTCGCCGCAGTAATGGCCGCCATGTCGTTGGCCCCCTGGTCGGGGCTGCGCGCCTTTCCGGTGCATGGCAAGCAGACGATGCTGCCCGTCGGCAGCGAGCTCAACGAAGATCAACTGTCGCAGCCGCGCCAAATCTTCCATTCGGAGTCGATCGGCGGGGCCAAATCCTATCTGATCAATTTGGGCGATCTGGCGTTCAGCGCCCCTCAGATCCTGGGCGGCGTGGCGCGGCAGGCCGGCATCAGCTGCAGCACCTGTCTCACATCAATGGCGTCAATAACCAAAAGCTTTACATCCCCGGCTCCTCCAGCCGACCGGGCACGTTCGATACCACCGGAGCTTTGTTCAATGAGAAAAGTGACAACCACGTGCTCGACGCCGTCACGGTTCCGAGCCTGCGCGGCGCGCGCTATCTGGCGCCCTACGGCCATGATGGGCGCATCGGGTCGCTGCGCGATTTTGTCCGCAATGTGATCGTCAACGAGTTTGCTGGTCCCGAACCGTCGCCGGCAATACTCGACGGCATCGTGGCCTATATCGAGGACATCGACTTTTTACCCAATCCGCTGCTCGGGCCGGGCGGGCGGCTTACCGCACAGGCAAGCGATGCCGCCCGCCGCGGCGAAACGCTATTCGCCAGACCCTTCCCGCATGATGCCACGCTCAGCTGCGCCGGCTGTCACATACCCTCGGCCGCCTTTGTCGACCACAAACAGCACGATGTCGGCTCCGGCGGTCTTTACAAGACCCCGACCTTGCTGAACGCCGATTTTAGCGCGCCGTATTTTCACGATGGGCGTTACGATACCTACGATCAGGTCGTCGCCCATTTCGATCGTGTGTTCGACCTCGGCCTGTCGGCGCAGGACGGGCACGATCTCGTGGCCTATCTGACCGCGATCGGCGATGGCGAGCAGGCGTTTGAAAACGACGGCGTGGCCACCGACCTGAAGGAGGCGAACGATTTCGCCAGCGTGCTCGATACGGCGATCCCGGCGCACGACACGGCCGTGATTTCGCTGGCCGTCGATACCGTTGGCCTGGAATTGCGCGAATTGACCGAGGATTTTCCCGACCGCAACGACACCTCGGTCATTGGCGGTCTGCGGCAACGGGTATTGGCGCGCACCGCGCTCGAAGAAACCGTGCTGGTGTTGCGACGCATCGACATGGCGGCTGCAGCCGGCCAGTTTGACGTCGCCGCTCGCCAATTCCTGGATTTTCGTAAACTGACGGCGTCGGTTGTGCCGGTCGTGCTGACCGCAGCGCAACCCTGGTCACTGTTCAACCCGCCAATTCACGAGGCCCACTATAGCGCACTGCGGCAGATGCTGCAGGCGGCGAATGCCCAACGCTGATCTGGCGGCGCGCATGGCGGTTTCGTCCCAAGCGGCCATAAAAGGTTCTCTGATTTGAAACTCGGCTGAGACGACGCGGTCATCCGGATACGGCTAAATTCCTAGCGTTTTGATTTATATGTGGAGGCAGCAATGCAATCTAAGGCCGCACGGTGGGGAAAGTGGCTGCTCACCACCGCAATTTGCACGTCAATGTTAAATTCGGTCGGCTTTGTTCAGGCGGCGGGTTTCGACGGCTCACCTCCCAATAAGGACGCCGCTGCCGCCTTTGCTACTGAAAGCCCGATCAAGCATGTCATCATTCTGATCGGCGAGAACCGCGGTCTCGACCACACCTTTGGCGTCTAAAAGCCGAAAGGTCGGGAACAGACGATCTCGAACATCCTGTCGAAAGGCATCGTCAACGAGGACGGCTCGCCCGGGCGCAATTATGGGCTTGCGGCGCAATACGCCGTCAGCCCCCAGCCGACCTATTATGTCGGAGCGCCGGACAGCGCCAAGACCCCATATAGCCTGGCCAATCTGATGCCGCAGCCCAATACCAACGGCGCGCCGCAGAACCCGTATTCGTCGATCGTCAACGCCGCGGGCACCAATTACAATACCGGCCCGTTCACGACGATCCCGCCCGAGCCAGACATCCAGCCGAAATATGCGGCATTGCTGACGACGGGTGCTACCGGACTGCCCGCCGACTCGCTCGATACCCGCATTCCCCGCGCCGGTGCGTTGCCAAACGGACCGTTTGTACTGAAGGGTCCCAATATCAGCGACGACGACTATACCGGCGACATGACGCACCGCTTTTACCAGGCATGGCAGCAGCAGGATTGCAGTATCGCCAATGCGACCAAGGACAACCCCACGGGCTGCCTGCTCGATTTGTTCCCGTTTGTCATGGCGACCTATAGCCCGCCAAATTTCGCGACACTGACCGGCAATTTCAGCGAAGGCAACGAAATGGGGTTCTACGACGCCGAGCAGGAGCAGGCGTCGTTGCTTAAAGAACTGGCCGATCGATTCACCCTCAGCGACAACTACCATCAAGCCTTTCTGGGCGGGACCGGCGCCAACCACTTCATGTTTGGGACCGGCGACGCCGGCTTCTGGAGTGATGGCAACGGCAATCCGGTGACGCCACCCTCGAATATCGCCAACCCCAACCCCAAAGCCGGCACGATCAACGCCTACATCGCCGACAACAACTTCAGCGACTGTTCAGACCCGACCCAGCCCGGGGTCGCCCCGATTGTCGATTATCTGGCGTCGCTGCCCTATCACCCGGCGTCAAATTGCGCGGCCGGCCACTACTACATGCTGGACAACACCAATCCCGGCTATCTCCCGAACGGTTCGCCGGTGCCGGCGGTTCAGGGCGCGTTGCCGCCTTCCCCGGTCAAAACCAGCGGCGATGCGCTCGACGCGAAAAAGATCAGCTGGGCGTATTTTGGCGGCTCGTATAACGACGCCGTAATTCTTGCCAACGAGGCGGTGGCGGCGAACCCGAGCAATCCCAGCCTGACAATGGCCGCGCCCAACGACCCTGCCCACGCGCTCGGCGTCACCTATTGCCAGATCTGCAACCCGTTCCAGTATGCCGCATCGATTATGGGTGTGCCCTCGGAGCGGACGGCCCACATCCAGGACACCGCCGATCTGATCGCCGACATTCAAAACAACACATTGCCCGCGGTATCGATTGGCAAGCCGGATGGATTGCTCGACGGCCATCCGCAGAGTTCAAAGCTCGACCTGTTCGAAGCCTATGTCGAGAACGTACTGGCGACACCCGAGAAAAATCCACGACTTAAGGCAACGACGGCGGTGTTCATTACCTGGGACGAAGCCGGCGGTTACTGGGATTCGGGCTTTGTCCAGATTTTCGATTATTTCGGTGACGGCACGCGCCTTCCATTACTGGTGTTGTCGCCATACTCGGCCGGCGGCAAGATCGATCACGCCTATGCCGACCACGTCTCGCTGTTGAAATTCATCGAGCGCAACTGGCACTTGCCGCCGCTGACCAATCGCAGCCGCGACAATCTGCCAAACCCGAAGGCGACGCGGCGAAACCCCTACGTTCCGACAAACATGCCGGCACTGACTGATCTGTTTGAAGCCTTCAACTTCGACTCGCGGCCCGATCTTCGGCCGTATTTGCAATAACCCGCGATCGGCGCCGGGGCCAGAACAGTGTGGGCATCGATCAGAGCGCTGTCCCCGGCGCTCAGCTTTCTCGGCATCCTCGCCCTGTTCGGCGGCACTGCGGCGGCGGAGCAATTCTCCGCCGATATCGTGACGACAAACGCAGGTGATCGGATGGCGGGCGCCGCCGGCAAGCTGTACGTTCGAGACAGCCTCGTCCGCTTCGAAACGCCCGATTTTCGCAGCGGCCGCTTTCTAGTGAATGTCAGTGCCGACACCGCCTTCTTTGTGATGCCCGCGCAAGATATCTACATGGACGCGAAGGAATCGAGTTCGCTGACCCAGATTCTGGTTCCGGTCGATCCGGGTGACCCGTGCCAGGCTTGGCAGACGATGGCAAAGATCGCCGGTGCGGCCGGTCACGGTTCAAAATGGCATTGCCGCCGGCTCGGCACCGACAATATCGACGGGCGCCAGGTCATCGAGTACCAGGCGACCTCACCAGCGGGGTCAGCGATCACCGCCACGATCGATCCGCTCCTCAAATTTCCGATCACGTTCCAGTACCAGGACGGCACCAAGGTCGAACTCGTCGACATCCGCGAACAGCCGCAACCGGCCGCGCTGTTCCAAATGCCGGCTGGCTCCCGCAAATTCGACCCGCAACAGTTGATCGAACGGATCAAGCGAAGCGATGTATGGGTCGAACCACCCAAGTAACAACACCGAAACCCGGCTCGGCCAACACCGGCCGCCGGGTGCTCTCGGTTTGCGTTAAATAAATAATCAGTTCAGCTTGTCAAAAGCGGCGGCGTCATCACGCCGGTCTGGCCCGATCGACCGGTTCCGCGCCGACGTACCAAGCCATGATCGTCTCGGGTCAAAGTGCACGATGTTCCGATCCGGTACATGGATCATGGTGTCGTCGTCCGTGGACCGAGAGTCGGATTCACGCCTGCAATGGACGCTCTGTTTCGATTGCGGGCGATTCGGGTCTAGTGTGCGGCCGCTTCGGCCAAGGCTTGCAGTTTCGCCTGGGCGACGGCCTGGTCGCGTTCGAGCCCGGCGAGTTCGGTCAAGAGCCGCTCACGGTCGGTGCCGGAGGCGCGCGCCACCTGTTCACGCAGGCTCGGCAGATTCCCCTGAACAATCTGCAATTCGGCTTCGATCGCCGCGCGGTCGATTTCCTCGGCGGCAAGCGCCTCGTTCGCCAGCACGGTGCAGCGCTCGGGCGTCACCTCGGCAAAGCCGCCCGAAACAAAGATGCGCCGCACCACTGTCTGGCCCTGATAGATTTCGAGCGTCCCCGGCCGGATCGTCGAGATTAGCAATGAATGCCCGGGCAACACCCCAAAATTCCCCTCTACACCCGGCACGACGACCATGTCGACCGGTTCCGAAAGCATCATGCGCTCGGGGGTCACGAGTTCGAAATTCACCTGGTCCGGCATGTCGACCGCACTCGCGCTCAGAGCAGGATCGCATGAGATGGGCATAAAATCCCCACTTCATGCGTGAAATCCCGCTCTCGATTTCAAGGGTAAGACCATGATTCACGGTATCGGATCGCAGCGCCGGGCGCTTCGACCCGATACAATCACTGTCTAGGCGGCCTCCGCAGCCATCTTGCGCGCCTTTTCCACCGCCTCCTCGATCGTGCCGACCATGTAAAAGGCGCTTTCCGGCAGATCATCATGCTCGCCGGCAACGATGCCTTTGAATCCTTTGATCGTGTCCTCGAGCTTGACCAGAACGCCGGGGGTTCCGGTGAACACTTCGGCGACATGGAAGGGCTGCGACAGAAAGCGCTGAATCTTGCGGGCGCGAGCGACGGTCAGCTTGTCTTCTTCCGACAATTCGTCCATGCCGAGAATGGCGATGATGTCCTGCAGCGATTTGTAGGTTTGAAGAACGCGCTGCACATCGCGCGCGACCTGGTAATGCTCGTCACCAACGATGCGCGGGTCGAGCATGCGCGACGTCGAATCGAGCGGGTCGACCGCCGGATAAATGCCGAGTTCGGCGATCTGGCGCGACAGCACCGTTGTCGCGTCGAGATGGGAAAAGGTCGTGGCCGGTGCCGGGTCGGTCAGATCGTCTGCCGGCACATAGATTGCCTGTACCGAGGTGATCGAGCCCTTTTTTGTGCTGGTGATGCGCTCTTCCAAAGTCCCCAGATCGGTTGCCAAGGTCGGCTGATAGCCGACCGCGGAAGGAATTCGGCCGAGCAATGCCGATACCTCGGAGCCGGCTTGGGTAAAGCGGAAGATATTGTCGACAAAGAACAACACATCCTGGCCTTCTTCGTCGCGAAAGTACTCGGCGACAGTCAACCCGCTGAGCCCGACCCGTGCGCGCGCACCCGGCGGTTCGTTCATCTGGCCGTAGACGAGTGCCGCTTTGGAACCGGCGCCGGCCGGGTCGATGACGCCCGATTCCATCATTTCGTGATAGAGGTCGTTGCCCTCGCGGGTGCGCTCGCCGACGCCGGCGAATACCGAGTAGCCGCCATGCGCCTTGGCGATGTTGTTGATCAGTTCCATGATGATCACGGTCTTGCCGACGCCAGCGCCGCCGAACAGCCCGATCTTGCCGCCCTTCGCGTAGGGCGTCAGCAGGTCGACGACCTTGATCCCGGTAATCAGGATTTCCGCTTCGGTTGACTGATCGGTAAATTCGGGCGCCGATTTATGGATCGGCGAACGCATCTTGGTCACCACCGGGCCGCGTTCATCGACCGGCTCGCCGATGACATTGAGGATGCGGCCCAGGGTTTCGGGTCCGACCGGCATCATGATCGGCTCGCCGGTGTCGACCGCCTGGGTACCGCGCACCAGGCCATCGGTGGTGTCCATCGCGATCGTACGTACGACGTTCTCACCGACCTGCTGGGCCACTTCGAGAACCAGCTTGTTGCCCGAACGATCGACATGCAACGCATTCAGGATCGCCGGCAATTCGCCGTCGAAATGGACATCGACGACCGGTCCGATGACCTGGGTGATCGTGCCGATACTGTTTCTCGCCATGTTGAGGAATGCCCTATCTCAGTACAGATCCGCGGAGGCCAAATTCAGGCGGCGCGCAATGATTCGGCGCCCGAAATGATTTCGATCAGCTCCTTGGTGATCGCCGCCTGACGGGTACGATTATAGTTCAAGGTCAGCCGGCCAATCATCTCCCCGGCATTGCGGGTTGCGTTGTCCATCGCGGTCATCCGGGCGCCTTGCTCGCTTGCCGCATTTTCGAGAAGCGCGGTGTAGATCTGAACCGCGAGGTTCTGCGGCAATAGTTCGCCGAGAATTTCTTCTTCATCCGGCTCGAATTCATACACCCCCGCTCTCGCGCGCGAGAATGCATCGCCTTCGTCCTCAGCCTCGACCGGGAACGGGATCAGCTGCTGTACCGTAACGATTTGAGTGATCGCCGAGCGAAACCGGTTGAAGATGATCGTGCAGGCGTCAAACGAGCCGCCCCGAAACAGCACCAGGATGCGCTCGGCGATGTCTTGCGCCTCGTCAAAGGCAAGATGCCGTCTGCCGATATCGGTCAGGCTGTCGTGGATCATGCGCCCATAGTCACGGCGCAGCCCGTCGCGGCCTTTGCGCCCGACGGTCAGGATGATGACGCGCTTGCCACCAGCTTCAAGCTCGCGAATGCGGCGCCGCGCTTCGCGCAGGATCGTGGCGTTGAACCCCCCGGCGAGGCCGCGGTCCGAAGTCGCGACGACAATCAGGTGGGTTTCATCCTTGCCGGTGCCGACAAGCAATGGCGGCGCCGTCGGCAGCCCTGTCATGCGCGCGGCGAGCGAGCTGAGGACGCGTTCCATCCGCTGGGCATAGGGGCGCGCCGCCTCGGCCTGCTCCTGCGCGCGCCGCAGGCGGGAGGCAGCCACGACCTTCATCGCCGCGGTGATCTTTTGGGTCGATTGGACGCTGCGGATCCGGACCCGCAAGTCCTTCAAGCTTGGCATCGGCGCTGCTTCGCGGCTGCGACCGGATGCGCTGCACCACCCCTCTGCCTCGCCCCGCAAGACGAGGAGAGGGCGGGGCGGAGGGGGCAACCCGGGCGCTTGCGGCTTCGCCCCCTACCCGATCCCCCTCCCCGCAATTGCAGGAGAAGAGGGAGAAGCATTCCCGACATTAAGGCCATCAGGCAAAGGTTTTGATAAAGCCGTCGAGGAATTCGACCAGCGCCTTGTCGATCTCGGGCGTCACTTCTTTGCTGGTGCGGATTGCCTCGAGCAGTTCCGGGTGCTGGGCCCTCAGTTCACCGAGCATCGCGGTCTCGAACCGGGTAACGGCCCCGACCTCGACCTGATCGAGATAGCCGCGGGTCCCGGCAAAGATCGATACGACCTGTTCTTCGACCGGCACCGGCGAGAATTGCGGCTGTTTCAACAGCTCGGTAAGCCGCGCGCCGCGCGCCAGCAGGCGTTGCGTTGACGCGTCAAGGTCAGAGGCGAATTGCGAAAAAGCCGCCATCTCGCGGTATTGCGCAAGCTCGAGTTTGATGCGTCCGGCGACCTGCTTCATCGCCTTGATCTGCGCTGCCGATCCGACCCGGCTGACGGACAGCCCGACATTGATCGCCGGCCGGATGCCACGGTAGAACAGTTCGGTTTCGAGAAAGATCTGGCCGTCGGTGATCGAGATCACATTGGTCGGAATATAGGCCGAGACGTCACCGGCCTGGGTCTCGATGACCGGCAGCGCGGTCAACGAGCCGGCGCCGTGTTCCTCATTCATCTTCGCGGCGCGTTCGAGCAACCGTGAATGCAGATAAAACACGTCCCCTGGATAGGCCTCGCGGCCCGGAGGACGGCGCAGCAGCAGCGACATCTGACGATAGGCGACGGCATGCTTTGACAGATCGTCGTAAATGATCAGCGCATGCATACCGTTGTCGCGAAAGAACTCGCCCATGGCACACCCGGCATAGGGTGCCAGATACTGCAGCGGCGCCGGTTCCGACGCGGTTGCCGCCACCACGATCGAGTATTCGAGCGCACCGTAATCCTGCAAGGTCTTGACGATCTGCGCGACCGACGAGCGCTTTTGCCCGATCGCGACATAAATGCAGTAGAGCTTTGCCCGCTCGTCGGTGCCGGCATGGACCGGCCGCTGGTTCAACACGGCATCGATGGCGACTGCCGTCTTGCCGGTCTGGCGGTCGCCGATGATCAATTCTCGCTGGCCGCGGCCGATCGGCACCAGCGCGTCGATCGCCTTCAACCCGGTCTGGACCGGTTCGTGCACCGAGCGGCGCGGGACGATGCCGGGAGCCTTGACCTCGACCCTGGTGCGGTGGACATCGACCAGCGGCCCCTTGCCGTCGATCGGCTCGCCCAGCGCGTCGACGACACGGCCCAACAGCCCGCGACCAACCGGCACATCGACGATCGCACTCGTGCGTTTGACCGTATCGCCTTCGCCGATGCCGCTGTCCTCGCCAAACACGACGACGCCGACATTGTCGCTTTCCAAGTTCAGCGCCATGCCGCGCACGCCGTTCGGGAACTCGACCATTTCGCCGGCCTGGACCTGGTCGAGGCCATAGATGCGGGCGATCCCGTCGCCGATCGACAGCACCTGGCCGACCTCGGCGACATCCGCCTCGCTGCCGAAGTTGGCGATCTGCTGCTTGAGGATCGCCGAGATCTCTGCCGCGCCTATTTCCATGAAAACCCCTTCAGCCTATGCTTTCATCGCCAATTGCAGACGTCTCAATTTGTTCTCGACCGAGGCGTCAACCATGCGCGAGCCGACTTTGACGATCATCCCGCCGATCAACCGCTGATCGACCCGCGCGTCAACCGTGACCCGGCGACCGACCGTCCGCCGCAAATGCTCGCCCAGCGCGTTCATCTGGGTTGCGGTCAGCGGTTGGGCGGTGATGACCTCGGCACTAACCTCGCCGCGCCGCTCGGCGAGCCTGGCGAGAAATGCGGTAATCATTGCCGGGATGGCGAAAAGCCGCCGGTTGCGAGCCACCACAGCGAGAAAATCGCGAACCAAGGGCGACAGTTGGGCATGCTGCGCCAGCGCTTCCACCGCGCGCGCCTGATCGAGACGCGACAGGATGGGGCTGCGGACGAGACGCATCAGATCGGCACTCTCGCTCAGCATCGCCCGCAACTGACGAAGGTCGCTTGCCACTTCATCAAGGGCACGGCGTTCATCGGCAATGTCGAACAGCGCCGTCGCATACCGCTCGGCAAGGGCTGACACGCCTGTCGCTTCGGAAGCCACTGTACAGCAGTCCTCGCGCGCCACACCGGCGAAAGCCGGAGCAGCATTCATTGTTGTTTTCGGATCGCGCCCAGGCGCCCCCGCCGGGCAAAGCCGCCGGCGAGTTCCCTAACACAGCCCTGAACCGCGCGCAACCGTCGGCTTTCGCTGACTAATCGGCACAGACCCGGCCGCGGACCGGGACAGCACCCATCGCCGTCAAGCCCGCCCGCCGGCTGTGCCGCACACACAGCGCGCAACGCCTTGACAGGCCGTCGTGCAACGCCACCCCGGCGCCGAGACCAGTCAGCCGGCGAGCCCAGACCTCTGCCAGTTGACTCCTGTTGCGCCCGCGGCTTCGTCCGGCGGCTAATCTACCTGCGAACGCGGCAGAGTTCAGGTCGTGACCGCAAAAAAGTCGCGCAAGGCCTCGCAGGTGTCATCGGGCGCCTCTTCAGGAATGAAGTGGCCGCTGTCAATCGCACGGCCGCGAACATTTTCGGCATGATCACGCCACACCGCGAGCACGTCGTATCCGCTGCCTTGCGAACTTCGCTTCCCCCACAGCATCAGTAACGGCATGGTGAGTTTGCGACCGCGATCGGCGCGATCGTGCTCAAGATCGATCGAGGCGCCGGCGCGATATTCGTCGCAGGTGGCGCGGATCGTTTCCGGGTTTCTAAAGCAGCGCAGATATTCGGCGAATGCCTCGGGCTCGATCTTTGCCGGATCGCGCAATAACGCGGCGAGCTGATGCCGCAAAAAGAACTCGGTCTCGGCGCCGATCAGCCGCTCCGGCAAGCCGCCCGGCTGGATCAGAAAAAACCAGTGCCAGCTGGAGGTCGCCGCCTTCTGATCGATCGTCTCAAAGCGATAGAGTGTCGGCACGATGTCGAGCAGCGCCAGCCGCTCGATCTGCTCGGCGTGGTCGCGCGCGAGACGGTGCGCGACCCGGGCGCCGCGGTCGTGGCCGGCGACCGCAAAGCGCTCGAAGCCCAATGCCGCCATCGTCTCGATCTGATCGAGCGCCAAAGCGCGCTTGCTGAAATTTTCGTTGTCGGGGCCGGCCGGCGGTTTCGAGCTGTCGCCATAACCGCGCAGATCCGGAATTACGAGGGTGAATTCCTTGGCAAGCCTCGGCGCCACCTTGCGCCACATCAAATGCGTCTGCGGATAGCCGTGCAGCAACAATAGCGGTGGCCCTTTGCCGCCGGTGACGAGGTTGATTTCGGCGCCGGTGGTCCTGATCCGACGATCTTCGAAGCCCGGGAAAAAACCGGCCATCAATCCTCCAATCCATGGGCTCGCGTCGCCCCTCACCCCGGCTTTTTCCCGACCGGCGGCGAGAGCGACCGGTGTTGGCGGGGGCAGCGGACCGATGCAGCGGACCGATAAGGTCGAGCGCTGGCGACGCTACAACCCGCGGGTGGCTTCGCCTTTCAGTTCGACGGTATTGCCATCGGGATCGGTGATGTAGATCGACGGGCCGTAGCCCTCGGCGCCATAGCGCTCGTGGACATCGCCCGGATCGACCCCGTTGTTGCTCAGATGCGCCTTCAGCGCCGCCGCATCAAAGCCGATCACCCGCACGCAAAAATGATCCATGTTCCGCCCGGCTTTGTCCGGGGCGTCGTGCGGCGAGACTGATGCCGGCACGAGATCGATCAACGACGCGCCGGCGCGCAACTGCACCAGCCGCGGCTGCTGCAGCTCGCGTTCGACCCGGCAGCCCAGCACCCTGTTGTAAAACGAGATCGCACGATCGAGATCGCCGACGCGCAGGACGACATGGTCGAGCCCGCCAATCCGGACTGGCGCCTCACTGCGGGTCGCGGCCGTCGTTTCAATAGTGGCTGCATCGGGCATGGGTCGGCTCCTTCGGTTCGTTGGCGCGCTCCGGATCATGCCGCATTCCGCCCGAATGAGGCAAGCAAGCCCGGCCGCTCGGATCGGTATTGCACGCAATTCATGTCGCGTCTGCAAAAATGCCGGCTGCGGCAGACGGCATTGGTGGGCAAATCCGCGGCGCAACGGAGTACAGTCGACGCGATACGCAACCTGATGCGGGGAAACGATATGCAATATCATCGAATCTCGGCCGATTGCCACCTCGACTTGCCGTGGATGCCGCCAGATCTGTTCGTCTCCCAGGCGCGGCGCGAGCTCAAGGATCGCATGCCCTATGTCGAAGACGGGCCGCAGGGTCCGCAATGGGTGGCCAAGAACGGCGCCAATTTCGGCTTGAAAAACGGTGTCGGGCCGGGTGGCGCACCCTATGTCCCGGGCCAGAACCATCGCGTCGACAAGATGGCCGAACTCGGCTTTTTCGAGGATGGCAAAAAGGACATCCGTCGGCCCAGCGATCCGCATCTGCGGATCAAGGACATGGATCGCGATGGTGTCGATGCCGAGGTAATCTATGGCATCCTCGGGGCTTCTTCGCGGCTCAACGATCGCGAAGCCTCGAACGAGATGCTGCGGATCTACAATGACTGGCTCAAGGAGTTCTGCAGCCATTACCCCGAGCGCCAGATCGGTCTCGCATGCCTCCCCTATGGCGATCTCGACGAAGCGGTCAAGGAAATCCATCGCGTCGCCAAAATGGGGATCAAAGGGCTCGAACTGTCCTGCTCATGGGATATGGAGCCGATGTGGCATCCGGTTTGGGAGCCGCTGTGGAAGGCAGTCGATGAGGTGCAGCTGCCGCTGCATTTCCACACCTTCCCGACGACCTCACCCCGGGCGCGCCAGGGTGTCTCCCCGCATGTCCGGCGGGCAGCGATGTTCACCGGCGTCTCGTCGTTCCAGATGGGCCTGATCAACATCATCGCGGCGCTGATCGGGGCCGGCGTGCTCGAACGCTATCCGCGCATGCGGGTGTCTTTTGGCGAGAGCGGTGTTGGCTGGATCCCGTACGCGCTCGACCGCATGGATTTCGAGTTCGAGGATCGGTTTCGCGATCTGATGAAGCTGAAGCCGAGCGAATATTGGCGCCGGCAATGCAAGGCGACCTTCCAGCTCGACCCGATCGGCGCCAAGCTGGTTGACGAGATGGGGGTCGAGACGCTGATGTGGGGCTCGGACTACCCGCATACCGACGGCGTGTGGCCCGAATCCTCGAAATACATCGAGCAGCAATTCGCCGGTCTCTCGCCGGAAGTCGTCCACAAGATCACCTGCGAGAATGCTGCCAAATTCTACGGGCTGGTCAACTAGCGGTACGGACCGGACAGACGGTTCCGATCGGCCATCGCGCCATCGGCTTTGTCGCCCCCGTGCAAGCGGGGGTTCCGTGCCAGCCCCTGGCGCGACCCGGGGCGGCAGGCAGGTTGCCTGTTGCCCCGGTTGCCCGCTGTCGCCGGCATGACGAAGGCGGGGACCCGACGTCAAATCTCGACCACTCAGTCAAATCTCGACCACTCATAGACGATATCGACCTCGCTAGCCGACGTTACCGCGGGATTCATCGCTGCGGCAATGGTATCGGAGATTGCTGCATTGGAGGCGGGGCGACGGAGCGTTCCCCTTACCGGATCCGTTGGTGGGATCTTGTGTCCGGTTCGGACGCTGGGCACCGGCGAGCGCGATTTGGCCAGACGCGAATTAAAATAACTCTAATCTATTGACCCGATCGCACCCTCCCCCATATTTGGTCCACGGGCCGCTAAGGGCCACGCTGAACCAAGGGGCGGTTTTGATGAACATGAATCGCGAAAAACTGCTGCGTCTGCAACGCAAGCTGGAACACGAGCGGGGCCGTATTCTGGCCGGGTCGCGAACGACGGGAGCCGGCGATCAACTGTCGCCGCAGCTTATCCGTGAAATCGCTGACATCGATGTCGCAGCGCGCGCGGTAGCGGCCGAGCTCTCGCTGCACACGCCACGGCTGGGTTACGGCTCAGTGATCTGACCCGGCTCACGGTCCGGAAGCGCCACGCCACGCCGGCACGACCCCAGCAGGGGGGTCACACGCCGGGGCGAATCTATCGAGGGCCCTCCACCCGTTGCGGTTGACGTAGCGGGTGGATGGGCAGCCCGGAACCTCGAACCAACCGGAACGTCGAATCTCAGGCAACCCGCTCTTCTTCAATCACGACGGTGTCGACCGTAACGAGTTCGTCATGGTAGAGCCACCGCGTAAACCCACCGGCGAGCGCCGCGCCAAGGATCGGCGCGACCCAGAACAGCCAGAGTTGGCTCAGATATGCGGCACCGGCAAACAGCGCGGGACCGGTGCTGCGCGCCGGATTGATCGAGGCATTGGTGATCGGGATCATCACCAGGTTGGTCAGCATCAACCCCAAACCGATCGGGATGCCGGCAAACCCAACTGCAGCCCCCCGCGAGGTCGAGCCGATAATGACGAACAGGAAAAAGAATGTCGTCACCGCCTCGCCGAGAAAGCAGCCGCCGAGACCGTATTTGCCGGGGCTGAGATCACCATAACCGTTGGCCGCAAAGTTTCCCGGGACCCAGCCGACCTTTGACGACGCAACGAGATACAGCACCGCCGAAGCGACGATCGCGCCGATCACCTGCGCGACGATATAAGGCAGCACATCGGCCGTCTTGAACCGTCCGGCGGCCCACAGGCCAACCGTCACCGCCGAATTGAAGTGACCGCCGGAAATGTGGCCGACGGCGTAGGCCATGGTCAACACCGCCAGTCCAAAAGCAAACGAGACGCCGAGAAACCCGATCCCAAGCCCGGGAAACGCGGCGGCCACCAACGCCGCCCCGCATCCGGCAAAAACCAACCAAAAGGTTCCGAAGAATTCGGCCGACAACCGGCGTGGCATGTCCATGGTTTCCTCCCGCAATAAGGACTTTCCAGGCGTGGCCTGGTCAAGATATCGTAGACGATCAGGCTGGCTTTTGGCCGACAATAGCGACAATAGATATTTTCGAGAAGCAGCCCAGATATCGGCGCAGGCCTAGCACCCGTTAATTAACCTTAATCGAGAATTCTTCCCGGAGCGGTTTGTTTGCGCCGCTGAAAGGCGGCCCTGTACCGGGCGGAACGGGTGAATCTGGGTTGCCTTTCGCCGGGTCTGACGATGGCGGATCTGACTATGGGAGGTTGTAGCCGACCTTGCTCTCGATCTCGATCGTCGTTTGCACGGCGCGTCGCGCCATCATGCGGGTGAAATGGGCGTCGAGGCGCGGGTATTCGCCGGGAGCCGGCGAGTTGGCGGTCTTGAAACGCCAATAGAGACGGAAGAGGTGGATGTCGGCGATCGAGTACCGGTCACCGACCGCCCACTGATTGTCGCCAAGCCGCGGGTCGGCAATCTTGAACACTTCCTTCCAACGTTCGGGCCCGATGCGGCGCGCAGGGTGGACGGTGGCCGCGATAAACGACATCCACGAGATTGCGTGCGCCTCCTCCTCGATCCCACCTTGGGGCCACAGTTTTGCGTCCGGATAGGTCTTGGCGAGATAGTAGAGGGTGGCGGCGACCTCGGTCAGCGGCCGGCCGTCGATCAGCAGGGTCGGGACCTTGCCCTCGGGGTTGATCGCCAGATACTCGGGCGCGTGCTGCTCGCGCTTGGCGAAAGACAATGGCTTTGCCTCGAACGGTACGCCGATCTCGTGCAACGCGATATGCGTCGCCATGGCGCTCGATCCCGGCGAAAAATAGAGGGTAAGCATCATCGGCTCCCAGGACGGCAGAATACCGGAGGTTCGGGCCCGCCACGACAGACGCCCCGAACCAGACTTCTGCGATATGCGGGCGGCAATCAGCGCCTAGCCGCCAGGTCCCCGCCAGGGTTGCAGGCGGCTGCCGCGCAACGCAGCGGGCAAACGCGGGGTCGCGCCCCCGCGGCTTCAGCTCGCGGCCGGCTCCGCCGCCCGGCTAAAGACCGGGTAATCGGTGTCGTCGACCAGAGCCTCGTCGCCCTCGGTCGGCAGACCTTCGGCGTAATCGAGCGCGCCCTGGATATTGTCTTCCCAGACCTCGCGCGGCAATTCGTACAGCACCTCGACACCGTAGCCGTTGGGGTCACTGATGTAGAGGCTGTGGGTCATGCCGTGATTGACCCGGCGATGAAACTTGACGCCTTTTTCTTGCAGGAACGCGAGCTGCTTCAGCCATGTCTCACGATCGGGCATCATGATCGCGATGTGGTTGATCGCGACCGGTGTCTTGAACATGTCAAAATCCGCCGGCGGCGCCGGAAGGTCCGGGTTCTCGCACAGCGCGATGTCGTGATGGTTCATCCGGCCGCCATGATTGCCGCTGTAGAACCGCATCTTGCCGTTGCGGCGGCGCGATACGCCGACCTGCTTGAATCCGAGTATTTCGGTCCAGAACCGGTGCGACTCCTCAATGTCGCGCACATTGATGACAAGGTGGTTGACACCCGCGGGCGTCAATGCCTCAACCGGGGCGGCCGGCACGATTTGCGATGTCCCGTCTGCCATGATCATGCTCCACAATGCGGGTCAAATTTCGTATCGATCATAAAACGGCCGATGCGGGTTTGCCAACGCGTCGTGAACCGGATCGCTCGGCGCCGGCTGTTTGCCGTCGACCGGCTGCCGTCGTCCGACGAAATGACGAACTGCGCGCCTTAAAAAATTGCCAAGGCTGCCCGAAATTGTCACAATATTTTGAGCAGGAGATCAAAACCAGATTTTGGGCCAGATTTTGGGCAGGATCAAACGCCGGGTGGTTATGACGCGTGCCGAGCTTTTTGGTCATGGAAGTGATCGAACAGAGATTGCCGCAACCGGCGAAATTGTTTGACGGCGACGACGCCGAGACGCTGAGCGCGAGGCTGGACCAGGCCGAGGCATTGTGGACGCAAGGCCGGCTGATCGCGGCGCGCAGGCTTGAAGAACAAGTTGTCGCCGGCCGCGCTCGGCTCTTCGGCCGTGACCACGCCGACACGTTGAAAGCCCTCGGCAAGCTGGCAGTGACGATGGCGGCCCAGGGCGAACTGGCCGAGGCGCGCCGCCTGCAGGAAGAAGTCGTCGCCGGCATGCGCAGGCTTTACGGCGAGACCGGCCGCGACACGTTGCGGGCGATCAACAACCTCGCCGGGACAGTCGCCAGACAGGGCGAGGTCGCCGGTGCGTGCGCCATGCTGCAATCGGTCATCGTGGCAGTCGCCAGTGAGCATGGCGAATATGATCCCGACTGTCTTGCGGCCATGGGCAACCTCGCCGGTATCCTGTGGCAGGCGGGCGACCGGGATGAGGCCTATGAGTTGCAGCGCCAGGTCGTTGAGCTGCGTCGCCGGGGTCGGGGCGACGATGATCCGGCCACGCGCGTCGCGGCGGCAGTGCTCGACATGATGGACCGCGACAGCCTGAACGGGTCGTAGCGGTCCGGATCTGATGTCTGGTCGCTGCACCCCTTCTTCTGGTCCCTGTAGCTCTTCTTCCTCACGCCTGCGGAACGCGGCCAGGGCGGCGGGCGGATCGCCTGCCGCCTCCCGGTTCATGCCAGGAGTAGGCGCTGTCCGCCGCATTCGCGGGATGCGAAGGGGATCATCGGCGTGGCTCGCACCAGCGAAGATGCTTGCTCGATAGCAAATTCCCGCAAGGAAGGGCGAGAAACCATGGAGTGCCGCACCCGTTTCTCGTTAAGATGATCCAGCCGCGGGGGTACGCGCCGAAAGGATTGGTTGCCATGTCGATCTACACATTGATGCCGCTGCACGAAGTGCTCGGCCTGGCCGTCATCGGCGTCGATCTCAGTCAGCCGATCGAACCCGATACCCGCGAAAACCTGTCACGCCTGC
Source organism: Allostellaceae bacterium (assembly GCA_035509615.1). Lineage (GTDB taxonomy): Bacteria > Pseudomonadota > Alphaproteobacteria > ATCC43930 > CGMCC-115725 > AP-15. Next base: position 59,258 of record DATJLK010000057.1, read on the forward strand.
TGGCCCAGCATCTGGTATTGGTGTTCCCCGAGCAGTCGCTGACCCCGGAACAGTACCTTGCTGCCGCCCAAGTATTCGGGCCGCCGATGCGGCAGCATTATTCACAGCACCACATGGCGGGCTATCCCGATATCGGACTGGTCTGGCACAGGAACGGCCAACAGCCCGCCGAAACCTGGCACACCGATCACACCAACCGCGAATGCCCGCCGGCGGCCACGATGTTGTATGGCGTCGAGATCCCGTCCTCGGGTGGCGGCACCAGCATAGCGGATATGCGCGCGGCTTACTGGCTGCTCCCCGAAGAGGAGCGCCGTCATCTCGAAACCCTGCGCACGGTCAATAGCCTTGATCCCGAGCGCACGGAAACCCGGCCCGAAGATCTCGCCAAATACGGCTCCCCGGTGGTCCATCCGATGGTCCGAACCCATCCGGTCAGCCGCGAGCGCGCGCTCTATTTCCACCCGACCAAGACCCGGTACATCGAGGGTATGACACCGCAGGCGAGCCAGGACTTTCTCGCCGACCTGATGGCGCGGATGATCCAGCCGGAAATCGTCTATCACCACAGCTGGGTCAAAGGCGACGTGCTGGTTATCGATGACCGCGCCACCCTGCATCGCGCGCATGACGATTATGATCACGCCGAGAGCCGCGTTTTGTGGCGCGTCATCGTCGAAGGCGACCGCCCGACCCTGTCATGACGCTTGGCCTGGTCCTGTTGTGAGCCCTAGTCCGGTATTGTCAGCGGCATGACGGTTATCACCGATAGTGATGAACTGGCGGCGTTTTGTGCGCGTCAGCGGGAAACCGATTTTGTTGCGATCGACACTGAATTCATGCGCGAGCGCACCTACTGGCCGATCCTGTGTCTCGTGCAGGTCGCAGGCCCCGAGGAGGCGGCAGCGATCGATGCGACGGTGCCGGGCATCGATCTGGCGCCGCTGCTGGAGTTGCTGGCCAATCCGGGCATCCGCAAGGTATTTCATGCCGCCCGGCAGGACATCGAAATCTTTGTCAACCTGACCGGGGCGGTGCCCGAACCGTTGTTCGACACCCAGATCGCGGCGATGGTGTGCGGCTTTGGCGATGCCGTCAGCTATGAGACCCTGGTTGCCAAGCTGGCCAAGGCGCCCCTCGACAAATCCTCGCGCTTCACCGACTGGTCGCATCGCCCGTTAACCGAGCGACAGATCCGCTATGCCCTCGATGATGTCGTCCATCTGCGGACGGTCTATGAACGGCTCCAGCAAAAGCTGGCCGAGAACGGACGCGCAGCCTGGTTCGGCGAGGAAATGGCGGCGCTGGTCAATCCCGCGCTCTACCACAACGAGCCGTCCGAGGCGTGGCGCCGTTTTCGACTGCGCGGCCGGGTCGACCAGCGATTTTTCGGGGTCCTGCGCGAAGTCGCCGCGTGGCGCGAGATCGCAGCTCAGCAGCGCAACCTGCCGCGTGGCCGGATCATCAAGGATGAGGCGGTTCTGGAGATCGCTTCCCACATACCGCGGTCGATCGAGGCGCTGGCACGGACCCGCAGTCTCGGTAAAGGATTGGCCGAGGGCAAGCTCGGCGGTGAGATTCTCGATGCGGTCCGCCGCGGGCTGGAAACCGCGGGCGCGGTCGCGCCGCCGACGGCGCGGGCCGACAGCCCTCCCGGTCTTGGACCGCTGATCGAGCTGTTGCGCGTCTTGCTCAAGCATCGTTGCGAAGAGCACCAGGTCGCGCAAAAACTGCTCGCCTCGGCGGACGATCTCGACGCGATTGCCGCCGACGATCACGCCGACGTCCCGGCACTGTCGGGATGGCGTTACGAGATTTTTGGCAGGGACGCAATCGCGCTCAAACATGGCCGTCTGGCGTTGACAGCACGTAACAACCGTATCGCTTTGGTCGAACCGGTACTGCCCTGAGCCGTCGAGGCCGAATTCGTGCCGCTAATCGCCGGCCAGCAGGCGTGGCTCGCGGCGCCGAACCTGCGCCGCAACACCCATCGCCCGCGCCACGGAATCGAGCCGGCGCTGCACCGTCTCGCCGATAAAAACATGATTTGCTGCGGGCACGTCGAGGATCAGCCTGCCGCGTTCATGGCCGAGCCAAGTTTCCGATAACAGCTCGATATGTCCGCCGGTCAGCGCGTAGGCTAGACGCAGAGCCGAGCCCAGTATCCTCACCTCGCCGGGCGCTGCGGGGTCGAGCAGCGGCAAGGTCGGCTCACGGATCGGGTCGTTGGCGTCGCCGCCATAACGGGTGTGCAAGACCGAGGCGACAAACACTCGCTCAGCATGGGTTATTGCCGCAAAGGGCAGCCGCAGGCATCGGGTGAACGCTTCCTGCGCGCGGTAATCGGGGTGCTCGAGCCAGCCGATATCGCCGAGCCAGCAAGCGGCGCAATGCAGCCGCCGTGCCTGTTGCGGCAACTCCGAAAAGAGCGGCGCCACCCACGCCAGCAGGCGGTCGCCATCCGGTGAAAAGCGGCTCTGGGTTTGAGAGACTGCAACGCAGCCGGCAATCAGCGGATCACGACTGCCGTTTGGTTTTGCCGGACGGGCCGAGACATAACCCTCGCGCAGCCCATAGGCGGAGAAGATGATCTGCGGCGGCGCGAACGCGGTGATCAACCGGCGCAAAACCAACGCGGCGAGCGGCACCATCTCAAGCCGCTTCTTCGATATCGTCGTGATCCGTTCGAGCGATTTGCGCGACAGTCGCCCGATGATGTCGAAAAAGGCTTCGGCCTCGCCGCGGGCAATCGTGTAGTTGTGGACGATGTGCAGCGGGTAGTGCACGTGCTCCATATGCAAGCGCGCGATGGCGCGCGCCGCACCGCCGACGAGATACAGGTTTTTGCCGTGCCCGGCGCGCACGATCGAGGTTGTCGCCAGCGTCCGCTCGACCGTTTCGGAGACCGCTCTCGGGCTGTCGCCGAGTTCGGCCAAACGCAGCGGTCCGAGCGGCAGGGAAACCCCGCGCCCGATGCGCGAGTCGCTGCCCCGGACGGAGCGACTGACCAGCACCAGTTCGACGCTGCCGCCGCCCAGATCGCCGACGATGCCCTCAGCCTCGGGAATGCCGGCGATCACGCCGGTGGCCGATAACCGCGCCTCCTCCGCCCCGTCGATGACCGAAACCGGGACATCGCATTCGTGCGCGACCTGATCGGCAAAGGCTCGCCCGTCAGCCGCATCACGAACCGCAGCGGTCGCCAGCACCGCCAGATGATCAACGCCGATCGATCGGGCCAGGGCCACAAATCGCTGCAGATTGACGAGTGCCAGCGCCACCCCTTCTCGGTTCAGGTGGCCGGTGGTGGACAGCCCGCGGGCGAGCCCGCACATGACTTTTTCGTTGAGCAGCGGGAAAAGTGCGCTGCCATGCCGCTCGAAGACCGCAAGCCGCAGCGAATTCGAGCCGAGATCGATGATGCCGATACGATCGGAGAGTGACGATGATCGGCGCTCCGACATCGGTTTAATCGGCCACCACCAGAAGAGGCTGCGCCCGCCGCGGCGCCTTCCCGCGGCCGGACAGGCTGGGATTGGTCATGAAATATGTATGCGCCGAGAACGGCTCTTCGTCCGCCGGGACGCGATGGTAGGCGCCGTCGGGCGCCAGGCTCCAGCTCTGCAGTGTGTCGCGCAGATTGGCTACCATGATCTCGTCCAATACCTGGCGATGGACCGTCGGATTTTCGATAGGGACCAAAGCTTCGACCCGCCCATCGAAGTTGCGCGGCATCCAGTCGGCCGAACTGATGAAGACTTTTGCGCGATCCGACGGCAATTTGTGGCCGTTGCCAAAGCACACGATGCGGCCGTGCTCGAGAAACCGCCCGATGATGCTCTTGACCCGGATGTTTTCCGACAGGCCGGGTACCCCCGGACGCAGGCAGCAGATCCCCCGCACCACGAGATCGATGCTGACCCCCGCCTGCGAGGCGCGATAGAGCAGGTCGATAATCGCCGGGTCGACCAGGGCATTCATCTTGGCCCAGAGCTGGGCGGGCTTGCCGTTCTCGGCATTGACGATCTCGGCCTCGATCAACTCGAAAAGGCGGGCTCGCAGGTTGATCGGGGCGATCCAGATCTTTTCGAGGCCGACCGGGGTGGCATAGCCGGTCATAAAGTTGAACAGCCGCGCAGCATCGCGGCACAGTGCCGGGTCGCAGGTGAAGAACGAAAGATCGGTGTAAACCTTGGCGGTGTAGGGATGGTAATTCCCGGTGCCATAATGGACATATGAGCAGAGTTGGCCGGCTTCGCGGCGCACGACCAGCGATACCTTGGCGTGTGTCTTCAGCTTCAAAAAGCCGTAGACGACCTGGACCCCGGCACGTTCGAGATCGCGCGCCCACCGGATATTGGCCTCCTCGTCAAAGCGCGCCTTGAGCTCGATCATCGCGGTCACTGATTTGCCAGCCTCGGCGGCCTCGGCCAATGCCCGCACAATCGGGCTGTCCTCGCTCGTGCGGTAGAGCGTCTGCTTGATCGCGGCCACCGCCGGGTCGCGTGCCGCCTGCCGCAGAAATTGAACGACGACGTCAAAGCTTTCGTAGGGATGGTGAACAATGATGTCCTTTTGCCGGATCGCGGCAAAACAGTCCCCGCCAAAGTCTCGGATCCGCTCGGGAAAGCGCGCGTTATAAGGGGTGAACACAAGATCCGGGCGCTCGTCGATGATCAGCTGACCGGTGTCGTTCAAACCGAGAATGCCGTCTGTCGCGAACACATCGACGGGCGCGGCATCGAGCTTTTCCATCAGGAAGCGGCGCAGGTCCTGCGGCATCGTTGCATCGACTGCGAGCACGATGACGTGACCGCGCCGCCGCCGCTTGAGTGCCGTCTCGAAATGGCGAACGAGATCTTCGGCTTCCTCCTCGAGCTCGACCTCGCTGTCGCGCAGCACCCGGAACCCCCCTTGGGCGACTACCGCGAAACCGGGGAACAGATGGTCGAGAAACAGCGCAATCATTTGCTCGACCGGAAGAAACCGGATGAGATCGCCGGGCAGACGAATAAAACGGTTGACCGAGGACGGGATCAGCGTCAGCGCCTGCAGCCGCTCGCCGTCGCTGACCCGTTCGAGCTCCAGCGCCAGGCCAAACCCTCGATTGGCGATAAATGGGAACGGATGAGCCGGATCGATCGCCAGCGGGGTCAGGACCGGAAACACATCCGCCATGAAATGATCCTGGAGCCAGGCGCGCTCGCTCGGCCGCAGACCGTCGGGATCGACCACCGCAACCCCGGCTTGATCGAGCAGCCGGCGCAGCGCCAGCCAGGTGACCTGCTGGTCTGCCATCAGCCTGCCGGTGCGCAGGAGAATCGCGTCGAGTTGCTGCGCCGGCGGCAATCCATCCTGGCTCGCGGTTTTGATGCCGGCGAGATGCTGACCCTTCAGGCCAGCCACCCGCACCATAAAAAACTCGTCCAGGTTGTTCGCCGAGATTGACAGAAAGCGCAATCGTTCAAGCAGCGGGTGACGCTGATTATCGGCTTCGGCCAGCACCCGCTCGTTGAAGTCGAGCCAGGAAAGCTCCCGATTGATGAAGCGTGCAGCCGATCGGGAATCGATCGCAGGCGCTTCGACAGGCTGTGCGCTGGTGCTCACGCCGCTCTCCCCACCACGCAAAAAGGGACCATGTTATCGGCTACGAGACTATACCCGGGATATTGGCGTGTCATGTGCCTGTGCCAACACGGGCGAGCCGGACCCGGTCGGGAGGAAATCGCGATGCACATGCTGCACCTGCTGCGCCACGCGAAATCGAGCTGGAGAGATGACGTCGAAGATCACGAACGGCAGCTGAACCGGCGCGGACGCGAGGCGGCGCAGCTTATCGGCCGGCGCCTCCCCGACATCGGCAGAATCGATCTCGTGTTGTGCTCGAGCGCTGTACGGACGCGCGAAACGCTCGAGCTGATCCTTGCTCGAACGATGCCGCCGCCGCCCTGCCTGATCGAAGACGACCTTTATCTCGCCGACTGGGATAGATTGATCGAGCGCCTCGCCCGGCTCGACGAAGACATCCTGAGCGTGCTGCTGGTCGGCCACAATCCCGGTCTGCATCAACTCGCGGTGGCACTGGCGGAGCCGCACTCGCCGATGTTGGCCCGGCTCGCGAACAAGTTTCCGACTCTGGCGCGCGCCAGCTTTGACATCGGCACGCGCTGGTCAGAGATCGGCGGCTGTCGCCATCGTCTCGTCGATTATGCCACCCCCGCATCGCTGTCCGGCGACGCCAGTTGAGCGGCGCGCACGCCAAGGGTCCGGCTTGCCAGCGGGATTGTGATCGGTCGGCGGCGCTGCAGCGACGCTTGGTCGAGAGCCGCGGCGATCTCGGCGGCGGCAGACAAAGACCGTTCCATGTGGCTGACCAGATAGGCGATGACTTCGGGATCAACCCGTAATTGCCGGTCGGCGAAATGTTTGGCCAGCACCGCACCAAGGAGCGCGTCGTCAGGCCCGCCAATTCCGACCGACGGGGCCGCCCGCAGTCGCGAGCCAAGATCAGGAAGCATCAGCCGCCAGTCAGCCGGCGCCCGACGGGCGGTCAACAACAGCCCGGCGCCGGCTTCTGCGCTCGCGTTGAACAGATGCAACAGAGCAATCGGCGGCGCCTTATCGCAGTCGTCGACGACGAGGTTGACTCCACTGTCGTCGAGGATGCGTTCGACCTGCGCCGGTCCCAGCGCCTCTCCTGCAACCAGGCTTGCCCGCGCTCGTTGGCACCATAGTCGAGCGAGATGAGTCTTGCCGGCGCCCGACGGACCATAAAGGATCAGAGCCGGCGCCGGCCATTGCGGCCAACGATCGATCCATTCCAGGGCTGCGGCGTTGCTGTCCGAAACAAAAAAATCGGCCCGCCCGAGAGCCTCGCGCCGAGGCAGGCTCAAGGCCAGTTGTTCCATGTGGCGGCCGGTGGCGCCGATGGCCCCCGGCGGTTGCTGTTGCGAGCGTCGTGATGGGCTCTCGGTCACCAGATCTGCTCCGAGGTCGCGAGGATGCGCGTCCATCTGACAATGTAGGAAAGTCCGGACAAAACCGTGGTTGCGATCACGGCGTAGCTGAGGATCACATCGATATGGCCCCAGTCGGCGCCGAGACCGAGCCGCGCCAGAACAAAGGCGACGAGCGTGATCTGAAGACCGGTGTTGATCTTGCTGATGTAAAGCGGATCGTAGTGTTTTTGTGCCGCGAAAGCCTGCATCAGCAGAAAGCCGCCGACGATCATTGCATCGCGGAAGACCACGAGGATGACCACCGACGTCCACAATTGGTTGGCCCAACCCAGGGTAACATAGACGCTCACCAGGAGCACCTTGTCGGCGATCGGATCGAGCAGCGCGCCGAGCTGGGTGCGTCGGTCGAAATGCTTGGCAATAAAGCCGTCAAGCGCGTCGGAAATACCGGCGACGACAAAGACCCAGAACGCCACGCCATAGCGACTGCGCAGGATCAGCCAGATCGCCAGCGGCACCAGCAGCAATCGTCCCAACGATATTAAATTGGGGAGGCTAAGTCCGGCCCGATAATCGCCGAAATCCCGGCGTGATTGCGCCATCCTCGACCAGCGACCGGTCAGTTGGGGCCCGCCGCCCCGGCAGGCACCAGACGCCAATCGGGATCGGCGCCGCCGAGATCGAGATCGGCTTCGGCAAGATTCACTTTCAGCTTTTCGGGGTCGCCGACAAATCTGATCACGACTTTCGCTTCATGGCGGCTAAGCGAGAGCAGATCGACGGCATGGATGCCCGGCACTGCCGCAAGCCGGCGGCGCAATTCGATCCAATCGCCGAGACTGCTGATCGGGATCGTGGCATCGAGACTGGCGACTTTGTCTACTGCTTTGTCAGCCGCGGGAGGCCCGCCATGTTCGATATCGGCGACGACCTGTTCGACCGCCCGCGTAAAAAAGTCGCTGTCGCTTTCGCCCGGGTGGGTATCGATGCTCTCGCTTCGGCTGTCGGCCGGTTGTCCCGCGTGATAGCGCTTGATGGTGATGTCGAGGCCGGCGAGCCGGTCGCCATCGCGGCGGGTGGTAGCAACCGCCACGAGCGCGCCCTCGGCATCATTACGCTGGGCGATTTCGCTCAGCGCCTGCGGGTCGCCCGCGCGGGCCTGTTCGGCATCGATTGCTGTCAGATCGCCGACACCGCCCATCGGCACCGCCAATTTTGTTGGTCCCGACGGCGCAGCAACCCGGCCCCACGCATCGCGCCACGGGTTTGGATCGTCCCACAGCACCACCTGATCGCCATCCCGGTACACCGGCACGACGACCACCGGTTTGCTCGGAGGTGCGGCCATGGCGATGTCGGCGGACCGCATCAGCGCCCGGATCTTTGCCGGACGGAAGTGGAATGTATAGTCGGCAAGATAGCGGACCGTCGACATCTTCTCGTTCGCGACCTCGAAACTTGCGACCATGTCGGTGATCGTCCCGTCGTCGAGCTTTGGCAGTTTCGACAGATCGGTCGAGCCGCTCAGCTGCACAATCACGTCGTCGAGTGCGCGGCGCTGGCCATCGGTGCGGGCAATCGTGCGCGCCGCTGCGGCGCTGTCGGCGGTCGCGTCGACCTTGACCGTGGCCGAATAGGGGTCTTGCTGATCGTCGGCGCGAGCCGCCGCAAACGCCAGGGTCATCATCAGCAACAGCAAACAGGCACCGGCAATCCGGCGGCCGGTATGGCCCGCGGCGCTCGCGGATACCTGCGGCAGGGTCATTGCAAACCGCCTCCGATCACATATTCTCGGCACATGGTCGATGATGGTCCGGTAATAACGCAGTTTCGGCGACGACGCCATTGCCAGCCGGACCCGCGACGGCTGGTCCCCGCGCCGATCGGCTAGACGTCGGATCTCGATGCGCCTGGGTGTGCTGATATCGGGACGGGGATCGAACTTGCAGGCGCTGATCGAGGCCTGCGCCGACCCCGGTTATCCTGCCAAAATCGGTCTCGTTGTCAGCAACCGGGCCGATGCGCCGGGCTTGGCGCGGGCGGTTGCGGCAAGGATCCCGACGGCGGTGATTTCTGATCGGGACCGCAGCGAATTTGCCGCCGCAACCGATGCGCGGCTGCGCGCCGCCAAGATCGGCCTCGTCTGCCTTGCCGGTTTCATGCGGCTGCTCGACCACCGGCTGGTCGAGGCGTGGCGCGACCAGATGATCAACATCCATCCCTCGCTGCTGCCGGCGTTCCGCGGTCTCCATGCGCAGCGGCAGACGCTGGCGGCAGGAGCTCGGTTTGCCGGCTGCACCGTCCATTTCGTGCGGCCCGAAGTCGATACCGGGCCGATCATCGCGCAGGCGGTGGTCCCGGTGCACCCGGGCGACGATGAGGAACGGCTGTCGGCGCGCATCCTCGCGGCCGAGCATCGGCTCTACCCGCTTGCGGTTCGGCTCGTCGCTGAAGGCCGCACGCGGATTATCGATGGCAGGGTCGAGATCGATGGTTGGGAACCGCCAGATTTCGTCAAGCTGAACCCGCGCGAAGCCGATCCGCTTGTCAGCCGGCCAGGTTAGGCTATACCTGACAGCCGCAGTGTCAGTCGCAAGAGGGAAGCTATGGTCACGACGACGTCGGACCCGATGTTGACCGAACATTTACAGACCTGGGTGAGGTTCACCCGGCTCATTCGCTATGTCCTTGTCTCCCTGATCGTCATATTGGCCCTGTTGAGCTACTTTCTGCTGTAGTACCGCGATCATGAAACTGTTCGATCTGACCGGTAAAACCGCGATCATCACCGGGTCGAGCCGCGGCATTGGCCGGGCGACCGCCGAGGCTTTTGCCGAAGCCGGCGGACGGGTCGTGATTTCGGCCCGCAATGCCGGTCCGTGCGAGGAGACCGCGGCGGCAATCCGTGCCAGCGGCGGCCAAGCGATCGCGGTTCCCGCGCGAATTTCAGACAAGGCCCAACTCGAAAACCTGGTTGCCAAAACCCGCGAGACCTGGGGCCGGATTGATATTCTCGTCTGCAACGCCGCGGTCAACCCGCATTACGGCTCGCTCGAAAAGCTGACCGACGAGGTCTTCGAGCGGATGATGGTCAACAATGTGCTGAGTAATTTGTGGCTGGCGCGGATGGTGATGCCCGATATGCGCGAGGTGCGCGACGGGGCGATCATCTTTATTACCTCCACTGCCGCGTTGCGGTCGACGACAATGCTCGGCATGTACGGCGTCACCAAGACCGCCGATTACGCGCTGTGCCGCAATCTCGCCGCCGAATGGGGTCCGCACAACATCCGCGTCAATTGCATCGCGCCGAGTGTCGTCACCACGCAGTTCGCCCGCGTCCTCTACGAAGATCCCGAACGGCGCGCGGCGCGTGAAGCGGGAACCCTGCTGAAACGCCTTGGCGAACCCGAAGACATCGCTGGCGTCGGGTTGATGCTGGCCTCGCGCGCCGGCGCCTACATCACCGGGCAGACCATCGTCGTCGACGGCGGCACCACGATAGCACCATCGTAACCGTCGGTCCTCACACCCGGACCTCTCAAGGCTACAGCACGTCGCTCGAATCGCGGCCGATCACCCGTTCCTCGGCGATCGATCCGTCGCCATTGTCGATCCTGATCTTCGCCGGCTGATCGGAGCGTGCCAGCCGCATCGCCTCGGCGACCGCTTGCTCGCGACTGTCAAAATTGCCGCGCGAGTGCTCCTCGCCTTCTTTTGCCACCGTCCATCCCTCACCCTCCGGGTGAACCCGGTAAACATGGTGCCCCAGCATCGTCGCGCTGCCCCGCAGTGTTGAGCCTTCTCACAGCCAACACGACGACGTTTTTGCGCGTTCCGCCTGGCCAATGCGAACCCGACTGCACATGGCGCTGTCGGCCTTTGTGCTCTAACGATACCGACCGACGCAGGCTCTCGATCAACTACAGCGATCCCCTCGACCTCGTTAACGTCAGCATCGGAGCCAGTGCCGCGGTTTCGCCCACTGCCGGCGGATGCGGCAGGTGGCTGTTTTCAGCGACTATGCAAGAGTTGCATCTTTGCGCCAGGCACAAATCACCCCCATAATAGTTTCAAGGCTCCGATAATTGGAGCCGTTTGGAGGAAGGGGACGCACCATGGCAACCGGTACCGAGACCGCGAGGCTCCCGTGGTGGAGGGAGCCGACAAAAGAACAGTGGCTGGCATGGTGGGCGGCATGGCTCGGTTGGACGTTGGATGCGTTCGACTTCACCGTGTTCCTGCTGATCATGGTGCCGATTTCACACGAGTTCCACGTTCCTCTGACAGCAGTAGCCGTCGTATTTACCATCACCTTGTGGATGCGCCTGGTCGGCGCGACCATGTCCGGCTGGCTCGCCGATCGGATCGGACGCAAGACGCCGCTGATGATTTCGATCCTGTGGTATTCGGCGTGCAACTTTATCGCCGGTTTCTCACCGAGCTTCTGGTTTCTGCTGCTGTTCCGCGCGCTGCTGGGTATTGGGATGGGGGCGGAATGGCCTGCCGGCGCCGCGCTGGCGATGGAGACTTGGCCGGCCCGCTCGCGCGGATTTATGGGCGGAGTGCTGCAGGGGTCGTGGGGTATCGGCTTTATGTTGTCGAGTCTGGTCTACGGCTTGTTCTATTCGCATATCGGCTGGCGCGGCATGATGTGGGCCGGCATCCTGCCCGCTTTCGCCGTGTTCTATGTGCGGCAGTTCGTTAAGGAACCCAAGGTTTGGGTCGAGAACCGCCGACTGCAACGCACCGAAAACCGTGAAGTCCGCGCGCCCCTGTTTGCCATCTTCAGGCGCGGGATCCGGGGCAACACGTTGACCGCGTGCTGGTGGATGGCGAGCGGCTTTGTCACCTACTATTCGATCAATGCGCTGTTTGCCACACATCTGCAGAAGGATGTCGGGCTGAGCCCGGCGCTGGTGGCGACGCCGATCGCTCTCGGGAACCTGGTCGTCTTTGTCGCCAGCGGGTCTTGGGGCTGGGTGGCCGACCGCATCGGTCGCCGCTGGGCGATGATCATCCCAGCACTGCTGGCGATCCCGGTGGCGCCCCTCTACCTGCTGACCCACAATGTGCTATGGATCGCCGTCGGCTTCATGGTGCAGGGAGCATGCGGCGGTGGCGGCATGCAAGGTCAGATGCCGACCTATCTGTCCGAACGATTCCCGACCGAGGTTCGGGCCACGGCGAGCGGTTTTTGCTTCCACCAGGGAGCGATCTGGGGAGGGCTGGTACCGCTGGTGTTGAGTTTCTTCGCGGTTCATTACGATCTGGGTTTTGCCATTCCGATGATGGTCGGGACCTGTCTGGGAGCGCTCAGCTTTGCCTGCGCCCTGCTCGTGTCGCCGGAGACGAAGGGTACGGTGATGGTGCCCGACCTGGTAATTGCCTGACCTGATGATTGCTGAATGCGCGACAGGCGCTCGCGGCGGCCTCGGGCACGGGACTTGTCCGTGGCGGGTCGACATCTGGCCCGCCGCCACGGCCAAAGATCATCGGAGGTCAGTGGCGGCGATCGCGAGTAGCCTAGCCACGCCCGCAGGTATCCTCGAATTATCGCGCAGAGGTCAGCGCGTGATGCCAAATCCGTGGAGTGAAAGCACGAGCGGGATCTACCGCCGATGATCTACAAGAGCCGATGATCTACAAGAGCCGATGATCTACAAGATATGTCCGCTGTCGATCTGGCGTGCTGCCCTGCGCCAGGGTGCGTTTTCGGGTACTGACCTCGACCATCGCGATGGCTACATCCATTTCTCCACCGCAAATCAGCTCCGAGAAACCGCCGCCCGGCATTTCGCCGGTAGAGATGGGCTCGTTTTGGTCGCGGTCGACGAGACGGTTCTTGGACCCGCCGTCAGATGGGAGCCCGCGCGAGACGGGGCGCTCTTTCCGCATCTCTACGGCGATCTCTTGTTGGATGCAGTACGGTGGACGACGCCATTGCCGTTGGGCGCAGACGGGCGGCATCTTTTCCCTGACTTGAGCTAATTCGACAGCGCGGCAACTGCGTTTAACGGCGATCAATATCGCTCCCGTGAAGCGGTCGTCGGCACACCCGGCTTCTTCATCGCCTGATCGGCCGGTCCCGCAGCAAAACGAAGAGCGCGAACCCGCTTGCAGAATCATGCCGGTCGCTGAAAGCTGTTGGCGACGGTTCGGTGCCGGGGACGGGGCGGTGTCGAGAAAGACAGACAGATGAAGCGCTTGCCGGCCATCCCGAGCGGCCGGCCACCGGCACCAAACGAATCGGCGCTCGCCGAAATCGGCCGGCAAGCGACCGCGCTCGACCTCGGGGTCCCGCTCGCCATCCGCATCAGCCCACGGGCGCGCCGGATCGGGCTGCGCATCGATGCCGCCCGGCGCCGGGTTGAACTGGTCCTGCCCGATAATGTCCCAGCCGAATTCGGGCTGCGCTTCCTGCGCGACAAGCGCGGGTGGATCACCGCACGGCTCGACGCGCTGCCACCCGCGGTGCCGTTTGCCGAGGGTGCGGTGGTGCCAGTGCTCGGCGTGCCGCATCGCATCCGGCGCTCGTTCGACCTCGGGGCAGCACCGGTCACGATCGCCGATGGCGAGATCCGGGTGCGCGGCGACCGCGATCACGGGCCGCGCCGGGTGCGCGACTATCTGACCGCCCTCGCCCGTGATGAGCTGTCGACCCGTGCTCGGCCACTCGCCGCACGGCTCGGCCGCACGATCATCCGGGTCAGCGTGCGCGACACCAAAAGCCGCTGGGGCAGCTGCTCGTCAACCGGCAATCTGTCGTTCAGCTGGCGGCTGATCTTTGCCCCCGAAGACGTCGTCCACTATGTCGTGGCGCATGAAGTGGCACACCTCGTCGAGATGAACCATGGGCCGCGCTTTTGGCGAATCGTCGACACTCTCGCCCCAGGACATGCATACCAGCGCCGCTGGCTCGATCGCCATCGCGCCGAGTTGCTGGCTTATGGTTGACCGGCGAGGATTTGCCGGGGCTGCCGACGCTTTTCCCCGCGCATGATCCACAGCAGCAGCATCAGGCCCGGCAGACAGGCCAATGTGCTCAACAGAAAAAAGGGCGTCCAGCCGAGCGCATCGGCAAGCGCCCCGCCCGAGGCGGAAAGGGTTGTACGGCCGACCGCCGCCAATGACGACAACAGCGCGTATTGGGTCGCGGTGAACGCAATGTTGCAAAGCCCGGACAGGTAAGCGACGAACGCGGCCGATCCCATCCCGCCGGTCAGGTTCTCGATGCCGATGGTAAAGGCGAGCGCCACCAGGCTGTGCCCGGCCGCGACCTGCGCCGCATACATCAGGTTCGACAGCATCTGCAGGACGCCGCAGACCAGGAGCGCTCGCATCACCCCCAATCTCAGGACGACGACGCCACCCAACGCCAGACCGGCGAGGCTGGCGGCAAAGCCATAGACCTTGCCGATATTGGCGAGCTCGACCTTGGTGAAGCCGAGCGACACGTATAGTGGGTTCGACATCGTGCCGGCGAGCGCGTCGCCGAATTTGTAAAGGATCACAAAGCCAAGGATTGTCAGCGCCCCCTCGCGCGTCAGCATGTCGCCAAACGGGGCGATGACGGCGCGTTGCAGCCAGGTCGCAAGACGCGCCAGCATGGCGGTACCGGTGAGGCGCTCGGCCGGGGCGGCCGCAGCGGGCTCGGGCGTCAGCCAGACCGTAATCATGCCAACCAGCATCAACCCCGCCATCAGCCCATAGGCAAAGCCCCAGCCGCCAAAGCTTGCGGCATAGAGCGCCCCGGCCGATGCCGCCAGCATGCCAAAGCGATAACCCCATTGCGTCGCCGCGGCACCCGCACCTTGCTCCTCCGGCGTCAATAGCTCGATGCGGTAGGCATCGATCACGATGTCCTGGCTCGCCGACAGGAAGGCGACGGCGAGAGCCAGGATTGCCGTCAGCCCCGCGGCGGTTCGCGGGTTGACGAGCCCAAGCGCCAGAATCGCCAGGGCCAAGCATGGCTGGATCGCCAAAGCCCAGCCACGCCGGCGCCCAAAATGCCAAGTGAACCACGGGATCGGCGAGCGGTCGATCAGCGGCGACCATAAGAACTTGATGCTATAAGGGATGCCGACCAGGGCGAAGAGGCCGATCGCGGTGCGCGACACCCCAATTTCGGCGAGCCGGAACGACAAGGTCGCAAAGGTCAACGCCAGCGGCAAGCCGCTCGAAAAGCCCATCAGCAAGACCGCCACCAAGCGTGGCCGGCGGTAGACCGCGAGCGAGGCGAACCAGTGAAGCTTGTCCCGTGAGCCCGGCGGCCCCGCACTTCCGGATCGCGTCCGGGACCGGCTCTGCCGCCGCGCCGACGCTTCGCCGTCCTCCATTTCAGAGAGAGCAGCGGGGTGAGGGGCGTTCGCGGGACTGCTCAGGAGACAGGCTCGGCTACGGCTTTGCCGGCGCCTGCTGTGCGTCAGCGGCGACCTGCATTTTGATAATCTTGTCGGGGTTCGAGACCACCCCGTTGTTGGCAGGATCACCCTTTTTGATCTGGTCGACATATTGCATGCCGGATACAACCTCACCCCAGATCGTGTATTTGCCATCGAGCGATGGTGCCGGCGCGAACATGATGAAGAACTGACTGTCGGCGCTGTTCGGATCGGAGGTGCGCGCCATCGCGACAACGCCGCGAACAAAGTGCTCATTGGAGAATTCGGCCTTGAGCGGGTGGCCCGAGCCGCCGGTGCCGTCGCCGCGCGGGTCGCCGGTCTGCGCCATGAACCCGTCGATCACGCGGTGAAACGTCAGCCCGTTGTAAAAGCCCTGACGGACCAGCCTCTTGATCTGGGCGCAGGTGGCAGGCGCCAAATCGGGGCGCATCTCGATGACGACACGGCCTGCCGGCACGTCGAGGTAAATCGTGTTTTCGAGATCCGCCGCCATGGCCTTTCCTCCGGATAGAAGCACGACAAGCAGCACAAGAAGCCGACCGAACGCTGCCATCACCTGACCCTGAATGTCCGCTGAGGCCGCGAGCTTAGCCGAACCCTGGATAGGGTGAAAGCGGTTCAGGCCCGCCGTTCATACCAGCCGCCGCGGCGAAAGCGATCGAGATAGGTCGGCAGGATCGCCTCGACCGCTGTCGGCGTGATGCCGAGGGTGGTCAGGGTCAGCGCCCCCGACGAAACGACGTTGTCCTGCTTTAATAATTCGACCTGGTCGGGCGTCAGCGGCGGGCTCGGCAGCGCCGACATCAGCCGCGCCTGAAATTCAGCGAGCCCAAACGGCAAGTCCACCAACAGCCGCTTGCGACGAATCTCGCTCAGCAGCAACTCGACGAGCTGCCGGAATGTGTAAACCTTTGGGCCGCCGAGCTCATAGGTGCGCCCGGCGGTCGCCGGGTCTTCGAGGCATTTGATGACCGCATCGGCGACATCGCCGACATAAACCGGCTGAAACCGGGTATGCCCGCCGCCGATCAGCGGCAGCGCCGGCGAAATCATCGCAATCGCGGCGAAGCGGTTGAAAAATTGGTCCTCCGGCCCGAACACGATCGACGGACGCAGGATCGTCGCGGTCGGGAACGAGTCGCGCACCGCGGCCTCACCCTGCGCCTTGGTCCGGGCATAGGCCGAGCGCGAGCGCGGATCAGCGCCGATCGCCGATATATGGATGAGCCGTTCAATCCCGGTTTCGCGAGCGATCCGCGCCAGCCGCGCGGGACCCAGGTAATGCACTCGCTCAAAGCTCTGGCGCCCGCTCTCGGCGAGAATGCCGACGCAATTGACGACCGCATCGCTGCCGGCGAGAAAGACCGGAAGCAACTCTTCGTCATCGATCGCGACATTGACCGCCGCGATCTGGCCGACCAACCCGAACGTCATCAGAAACCGGGCAGCCTCGGCGTTGCGGCAACCGACCGGGACGACATCGCCGCGCGCGGCGAGCCGTTGGACGACATAGCGGCCGATGAAACCCGATCCGCCGAGCACCGCGGTTCGGCGACTTCTCATTTGTCCCCCTGCTGACTTGGCGTCGACCAATCGGTCCGAGCAGTTGTTCTATACTGTATGCCGGCGCAACGGCGAAAGCGACGCCGGCTTTTCTTCGGCGCGCGGCGCGCTACATTGCGGCAAATTTTCGGAGTGACGGAGAAAACCGATGACGGAACTGACGCGGCTGAGCAACGAGTATCCGGTTCCGGAACGGATGAAGGCATGGGTTCTGGGCGGACCGGGCGAGATCCTGCCGACCGAAAAGCCGGTGCCGCAGCCCGGCCGCGCCGAGGTGCTGGTACGTATCGACGCGGTCGCGATCTGCGCCACCGATCTCGAAATCATGGCCCACGGCCTGCCGGCGATGGTGGAGGGCGGCTTGCCGTTCCACAAGAACTTCACGATCGGGCATGAATATATGGGGACCGTGGTCAAGCTCGGACCCGCAGTCGATGAGTATTCGGTCGGCGACCGCGTCACGGTTGAGGTACATGCCGGCTGCGGCCGCTGTGCCCGCTGCCGTCAGGGCATGTACACCGCGTGCCTGAATTACGGCGATGTGGCCAAAGGCCATCGCGCCAACGGCTTTACCACTGATGGCGGCTTTGCCCAATATGCAGTCAATAACATCAACACCCTGGTCCATGTGCCTGATGATATGACCGATGAGGAGGCGACCCTGGTCGTTACCGCCGGGACGTCGATGTACGGTCTCGACATCCTCGGCGGACTGATTGCCGGGGAAGGCGTGGTCGTAACCGGCCCGGGGCCGATCGGCCTTCTCGGCGTCGCTGTCGCCAAGGCGCTCGGCGCCGACCCGGTGGTTCTGACCGGTACCCGCGACCGGCGGCTCGAACTCGGCCGAAAGCTTGGCGCCGATTACACCGTCAACGCCCGCGAGGAGGACCCGGTCGCCGCGGTCAAGCGGATCACCGGTGGCAAGGGGGTGCAGTTCGTCGTCGAATGCTCGGGTGCGGCGAATGCACTCGATGAAGCCGCGCAGATGGTCGACCGCGGCGGCCGGATCTGCCTCGCCGCGTTTCCGCAGCAAAGGGTGCCGGTCGACCTTGCCTACCTCGTGCGCAACAACATTTACGTCTATGGCATCCGCGGCGAAGGGCAGAGTGCAACCCATCGGGCAATGGCGCTGATGAAGCAGAAGCGATTTGACGCCAAGCTGATCCACACTCACACCTTTCCACTCGACGAGTTGCCGACGGCGCTCAAATACGCCCGCGAGCGAATCGAGGATGCGATCAAGGTCGTCGTCAAAAATCAGGCCTGAGTTCGCGGTCCCGATCTAGCACCGGTTACTGTCGCGGGGGGCGAGAGCGATCAGTTCCACCCCCTCCTCGACGAGTTCGCCGACCCGAAACCGCACCGCGGTCACGACGCCGTCAACGGGGGCGGTGATCGTGTGCTCCATCTTCATCGCCTCGACAACCATCAAAGGTTCGCCGCGCCGAACCTCGGCTCCGGTGTCGACCAACAGCCGGGTAACGCGTCCCGGCATCGGCGCAGTCAACTTGCCAGCGCCCGGAGCTTCGCCGGCTGACGGCAGCAGTGGATCGATTTCTTCAAAAACCCAGCTTTCGCCATCGATGAACACCGCGGTCTCGGCGCCGTGGGCGAGGACGCGGATGCGCTTTTTTACGCCGTCCACAACCAAGTCACAAACGCCGTCCGGTCGAATTTCGGCGGCAGCGGTGATGTGACGTTGGCCGAACGCCAACAACCATCCGTCATCTTGCACAGTGGCTTCGACATCGGCGGTTTCGCCGTGATGCCGTAACAGAATGCTTTGACGCCCCTTGTCGCCCAAGCGCCAGCCGTCGCTTCTTGCCCAAGGTGAAAACGGGTCAGCCGAATTTGACGCATTCACCGCCGCATCAGCTGCTCGGGCGGATAGCCATTGCAACGCCGCCGCGGCCAATGCCTCGTTGGGAGCGCTCGCGTGCCGGGCAAGCAGCAGCCCGCGGTGATGCTCGATAAAGCCGGTGTCGATTCTTCCGTCGGCGAAATCAGAATCACCGACAAGGCGGGCGAGAAAGCCGAGATTTGTCGGTACGCCCAAAACCCCGGTCGCGGCAAGCGCTCGACGCAAGCGGTTGATCGCTGCCGCACGATCGCCTCCCGACGCGATGATCTTGGCGATCATCGGGTCGTAATAGGGGGTCACGCTATCGCCCTGCCGTACCCCGGCATCCACCCGAGCCATCTCATCCGGCGGCAAGTGCAGCTGGTGAAGAGTCCCGGTTTGCGGCAGAAAATCGCGTTGCGGGTCCTCGGCGTAAAGACGCGCCTCGATGGCATGACCGCGCGCCGTCAACTCCGGTTGTTGCAACGGCAGTCGCTCGCCTGCCGCGACCCGCAATTGCCATTCGACGAGGTCGAGCCCGGTGATCGCTTCGGTAACCGCGTGCTCGACCTGCAGCCGGGTGTTCATCTCGATAAAGAAAAAATTGGTGGACAAGCCACCTGGTACGACGAACTCGACGGTCCCGGCGCCGACATAACCGACGGCGCGCGCCGCAGCGACCGCCGCCTTGCCCATTGCCCGCCGCCGTGTCTCGTCCAACCCGGGGGCCGGCGCTTCCTCTATCACCTTTTGGTGACGCCGCTGGATCGAGCAATCGCGGTCAAAAATGTGCACGGTGTTGCCGTGGTGATCGGCAAAGATCTGGACCTCGATATGCCGCGGCCGTTCGAGATACTTCTCGATCAGCATTCGATCGTCACCAAAGGCGCTTGCCGCCTCACGCCGCGCCGATGCCAGGGCGCTCGCGAACTCCGCTGTCTCGGTCACGATCCGCATGCCGCGCCCGCCGCCCCCGGCCGAGGCTTTGATCAGCACCGGCAATCCGATACGCCGCACCTGCTCGGCGAGATGCTCGGGGTCCTGATCATCGCCGTGATAGCCCGGCACGACCGGAACCCCAGCCTCCTCCATCAGCTTCTTTGCCGCCGCTTTTGAGCCCATCGCGCGGATTGCGGCAGCGGACGGCCCGATAAAAACCAGACCTGCCCGGTCGCAAGCCGTGGGGAAATCGGGGTTCTCCGACAAAAAGCCGTAGCCGGGATGTATCGCCTGCGCCCCGCTCGCCTGCGCCGCATCGATGATCGCGACAATATTCAGATAGCTGTCGCGCGCCGGAGCGGGACCAATCGGCCACGCCTCGTCGGCGAGCGCAACATGCAGCGCGTCGCGGTCGGCCTGCGAATAAACCGCTGCCGTGGCGATCCCGATACGCCGGGCGGTGCGGATGATGCGACACGCGATCTCGCCGCGATTGGCGATCAGGATCTTCTGAAACATCCTAATTCTGCCGATTGAACGATCATTGCGGTGGAGAGAGCCGCGCCCTTGCTGCCCGCATGTGGTCGGCGCGCCGAGCCGGGTTCAAGCCAGCCCTCCAGATCAACCTCACGAAAACGCTCCTCGGCCCGCTGGCAGGACGCGGGTCCCGATGGTATACGCGAAACTCGATAAAAAGAGGATCACAGTGGCGAAGGCCGGTCCCCGCAATCTGATTACCGATGTCCCGGGAATCTTGGTCGGCCAGGCCGAAGACCGCAGCCAGATCAGCGGCACCAGCGTGGTTTTGGCGGAACGTCCGGCGGTCGCCGCGGTCGATGTCCGCGGCGGCGCCCCCGGCACGCGCGAAACCGAATTGCTCGCCGCCGATGCGCTGGTCGACCGGGTCGATGCGGTCGTGCTGTCCGGCGGGTCGGCGTTCGGGCTTGACGCCGCGGGCGGGGTCATGGAATGGCTCGCCGCGGCCGGGCGTGGCTTTCGGGTCGGCTCGACCTTGCGTTCGCCGGAGATCCGGGTGCCGATCGTGCCGGCTGCGATCCTGTTCGATCTCGGCTTTCCCGGGAGAGAAATGTGGACCGGGACACCGCCTTATCGCGAACTCGGCTACCGCGCTGTCGCCGCCGCCGGCAAGGAGTTCGCGCTCGGCAACGCCGGCGCCGGGCTCGGCGCGCGTGCCGGCAGCCTGAAAGGCGGGATGGGCAGCGCCTCGCTGGTGCTTGCCGATGGCATCCGGATCGGCGCTGTCGTCGCGGTCAACAGCTGGGGCTCGACCGTGCGGCCGGATTGCGGGCGGTTTTGGGCGGCGGAATTCGCATTGCCCGGCGAGATCGGGCCGCGGCCGGCAGCCCCGGAAACGCCGTTCGACGATCAAGATTTTTCGGGATGCGGCAGCGCACTTCCCGGCGCCAATACCACGATTGCGGTCGTCGCTACCGATGCAGCGCTTGACAAGGCGGGCTGTCGCCGGCTCGCGGTCATGGCGCAGGATGGCCTCGCCCGCGCCATTCGCCCGGTCCATACGCCGTTTGACGGCGACAGCGTCTTCGCGCTGTCGACCGGTGCTGGCCCGGCGGCGGACGCCGCTCTACTGCTGCGGCTCGGCAGCGCCGCGGCCGATTGTCTGGCGCGTGCGGTGATGCGGGCGATGTCCGCAGCCGAAACCATCAACGGCGTCCTGTCCTGGCAGCAACGCTGGGGCCTCCCGCCGCTCTCGATTTGACACGCGGATGTCGACCGCGCGGAAGTGATTGATGGCGCCTGAAGAGCGCATCATGGCGCATCCGGGCTGGATTGCGTGCCGGGTCTGGGCGCGGTCACTGCGCAATTCACGCGCCGGCGGCGTGCGTCGGTGGTGGCACGCCCTGACTCTGGACGATTCGCATTCAGATGATGCGGGCGCGGCACTCGCCAAAGCCGATCGAAACAAAACCGGGTTTGTGACAGTGCGCGCGCAAGATCGCCTCGTCGCCATCTTCGAGAAAGGTGCGGGTCTCGCCCGATTCGAGCGTCGTCGCCCGTTTGCCGTCCTCACTCAGCTCCATCAGGCTGCCCCAGCCGTCGCGGGTCGGTCCGGAAATCGTGCCGGTGCCAAAGAGATCGCCGGGACGCAGGTTGCAGCCGCCGCTCGTATGATGCGCGACCAGCTGCGCCAGCGTCCAATAAAGATCGGTCGTGTTGCTGGCCGACATGCGGTGCGGCGGCAGCCCTTTTGCCCGCAAGCCTTCGGTCAGCAGCAACGCTTCGAGTGCGATGTCAAAGGCGCCCTCGCGTTGATCGGCTGCGTCCCACAGATGTGGCAGAGGCCGCGGATCGCCCGCGGGCCGCGCCGGCTGCGCCACCTGGAACGGCGCCAGCGCTTCGGCCGTGACGATCCAAGGGGAGACCGTCGACCCGAAATTCTTGCCGAGAAACGGCCCCAGCGGCTGGGACTCCCACCCCTGCACGTCGCGCGCCGACCAGTCGTTGACGAGACCGAGCCCGACGATGTGCTCGGCCGCCCGGGCGATCGGGATCGGTTCGCCCTGGGTGTTGCCGGGGCCGATCCACACCGCGAGTTCGAGTTCGTAGTCGAGCTTCTGGCACGGGCCATAGGTCGGTTCGGCCTCATCCGGCGACTTGCGCTGGCCATTTGGCCGGCGGACCGGCACATTCGACGGTCGCACCGAGGAGGCGCGGCTGTGATAGGCGACCGGCACATATTTGTAATTAGGGTTGAGCGGATTGTTTGGATCGCGGCGGCGGCCGCCATTGCGCGCATGATGAATGCCGGCGAAAAAATCGGTGAACTCGCCGATAGTGGCCGGGAGATGCATCGTGCATTCCTCGGCAGGGTGCAGCAGCCGCGCGGCGAGACCCTCGACTTTCGCGCGCTCGGCACCATCCGCTGCGAGCAATGCCGAAACCCGTTGGCGCAACGCGGTACGGGGGGCGGCACCCAATGCCATCAGCGGGTTCAACGCCGGACCGGCAGCGGCTTCGGCCGCGTTCCTCGCTTCGCCGGAAAACAGCCCCGCTTCGAGTGCGGCACCGAGATCGAAGATCATGTCGCCGATCGCGATCCCGCCGCGCGCCGCACCACCCGGCGGGCTGAACACGCCAAGCGGCAAATTCTGTATCGGAAACTCGCCATGTCCATTTGCCGACGCAACCCAGCTCTCGCGTCTGGGGTCATGGGTTCCGTCAATCCCGCTCATGGCTCCTCCCCTTGTCGGTAAACTCTGGTCAAACGATCATCGGCAATTCAGCCGGCGAAGGCGAGACGCAAAACACACCCCGCCGCTGCCGCGAGTACGCTCAATGCCGGGAGCGGTAACGTCGATGCTGCGCTTTGTCCTGGCTCTGTGGCATGTCGCCGGAATCTTGCTGCTCGCGGTGTTGCT
>DATJLK010000058.1:0-22771 GCA_035509615.1 Allostellaceae bacterium
ACGCTTTTGGTTTGCGGGTCATAAAAGCCGAGATTGAACAATAGCGCAGGATCGACCTCGCCATGTGCCACCTCGACGATCGGCGCGCTTGGATTGAGCCCTCGCAACCGCGCTTGCAATCCGCCAACGGCATCATGATCGGCAAGATCGGTTTTGCTCAGCAGCATCCTGTCCGCGACTGCCGCCTGCTTGATCGCTTCGGGCTGTCGGTCGAGCGTGCCGGCGCCATTGACCGCATCGATCGTCGTCACCACGCCGTCGAGCGAAAAGCGGGCGGCGACGAGCGGGTCCGAGATCAGGGTGTGCAGGATCGGCGCCGGATCGGCAAGACCGGTCGTCTCGATCACGACGCGGGCAAAATGCGGCACCTTGCCGTTGGCGCGGCCGACGAACAGGTTCAACAGCGTATCGGCAATATCACCACGCACCGTGCAGCACAGGCAGCCGCTGTTCAGCAGGACGATATCGTCGGTAGCGCTCTCGACCAGCAGATGGTCGATGCCGATCTCCCCGAACTCGTTGACGATCACCGCGGTCTCGGCCATGCCGGGCTGCTTCAGGATATGGTTTAGAACCGTCGTCTTGCCGCTGCCGAGAAACCCGGTCAGCAAGGTCACCGGGATTAGCGGCGAGGATCCGGTCGAGTTCATTGCGAGGGGGCGCTCCGCTGATTGATCGCCGCTGATTGTCATGCAAATCGTCGGCCCGGTCGAGTTCGCCGCAGCGATTTCTCTCAAGCGTCAAATAACGACATTGTCATCAATCGGATCCTGGTGCGCGCGGACCACAATCCGGTCAAAATCGCTCATCACCCGGGTGTGGGGAAAGATCGCGGCAGCCTCGGACAGGATTTCTTCGGGTTGATAGCGGCCGGAGATATGCGTCAGCAACAATTCGCGCACCCCGGCAGCCAGCGCCAGCTGCGCACCGGCCGTCGCGGTCAGATGCCCATGCGCGCGCGCCAGGGTTGCATCGCGGTGGAGATAGGTCGCCTCGATAACCAGAATGTCGGCGCCTCGCAGCTGCGGCGGCAGTGCTGTGACATCCTCGACATCGCCGACTACCGCGAGCCTGGCGCCGGTAGCAGCGGCTCCTCGGACCATTTCGGGCGTGATCACCCGGCCATCGGCCAGCGTCACCGGGCGGCCTTCGGCGAGTTCCCCTCGGCTCGGCCCGTCGGGGACGCCGAGTGCGGCAAGGCGCTCGGGGAGGAGTGGAACTCTTGCCTCCTCGGCAAAACGGTAGCCGAGACTTTGCGTGCCGCGATGCTGGACGGCGAAGGCTTCGAGCCGCCATCCCGGCCACCCGCGTACCGGCCCCGGTTCGACCGCGCATAGCCGATAGCCTACGGAACGTTCGCGGCCCACGGTCAGCGCCAGGTAATCACCGACATAACCGACCGTCTCGGCGCTGCCGACAATATCGATCGGCTCTTCGATGCCGTAGAGCGCGCGGGTGGCGACAAGTCCCGCCAGGCCGCCGATGTGGTCGAGATGAAGGTGGGTCAGCAACACATGCCGCAAGCCGCGAAAGCCGAGCCGCGCCCGCATCAGCTGGCGCTGGGTCCCCTCGCCACAATCAACGAGAAACCGTTCGGGTCCTCGGCCGACAAAGAGGGCGGGTGAACCCCGCTCGGCGGAGGGGACGGCGGCCGAGGTTCCGAGAAAGACGAGATCGAACATGCCCGCGCCGATAATCGCTAATGCTAATCTGCTCCCGAGATCAGCGATCGCCAATCCCGGTGCCCGATATGACAGCCTGGAACCTCGAAAATGCAACCATCGCCGAATTGCAGTCGGCGCTGGCCGCCGGGAATATGACGGCGGCGGCACTCGTCGCGGGGTATCTCGATCGCGTCGCCGCGCATGACCGCGCCGGCCTCTTCCTCAATGCGGTGCGCGAGATCAACCCCGACGCACCCGCGATCGCCGCCCGGCTCGACGCTGAAATGCGAGGAACGCCGCGACCGCTCGCCGGGATTCCGATCCTCGTCAAGGACAATATCGCCACTGCCGACCGGCAGCATACGACAGCCGGGTCGCTGGCCCTGGCGGCGGCACGCGCCGTCGGTGACGCGACCGTCGCCAGATTGCTGCGCGAAGCCGGTGCCGTCATTCTCGGAAAAGCCAATCTGACAGAGTTCGCGAATATCCTCGCGATAGATATGCCGGCAGGCTACAGCTCGCTTGGCGGTCAGGTCAAAAACCCCTATGCCCCGCAGCTCGACGGGAGTGGAGTGCCGATCGTGTCGCCCGGGGGGTCGAGTTCGGGATCGGCGGCGGCGGTCGCGGCGGGTCTCGCAGCCGGGGCGATCGGCACCGAAACCTCAGGCTCACTGTTGTCGCCGGCATCGCAATGCGGTCTCGTCACGGTCAAGCCTACCGTCGGCCTCATCAGCCGCGCCGGCATCATCCCGATCGCGCATAGCCAGGACACGGCCGGGCCGCTGACTCGCACGGTGCATGATGCGGCGCTGTTGCTGAATGTGCTGGCGGCGCCCGATCCGCTCGATCCGGCGACCGAGGGCCTGCGGCGCCCGGCCGACTATATCCGTGCCCTCGATCGTGACGGTCTCAAGGGTGCGCGCATCGGCGTGCCGAGCGATCCGAGCGACCCCGGCAACGACGTCTATTACCGGCCGCTGCCGCCGCGTGCGGCGGCGGTGATGGCACAGGCGATCGCGGCGATCGCCGATCTCGGCGCCACGATCGTGCGCGCCAATATGCCGACAGCGGGGTGGATTGGCGGTCCCGGCACCGAGATCGCAATCTTGAACCGCAACCGCGAGAGTCGCTCGTGGCTGCAACCGGTGCGCCGACCACTCGTCTTCATCTATGAGCTCAAGCATGATCTCGATCGCTACCTGCGCGATTGGGCGACCGAAACCGACATGCACAGTCTTGCCGACATCGTTGCGTTCAACGAGACCAATGCCGAGCGCGCGCTGCGCTTTGGCCAGGACCTGTTTCTCGCCGCAGCGGCAACGCAAGGCGATCTGAGCGAGATCGAATATGCTTCGGCTCGGCAGATGGATCTGCGCTCGGCCCGCACCCTCGGCCTCGACGCCTATATGGACCGGCATCGCCTCGACGCGGTGTTGTTTCCGGCTGCGGCCGGGGCCTCGATCGCGGCCAGGGCGGGCTATCCGAGTGTCGCGGTGCCGGCCGGATTTGTCGGCGGCGACGAAACCCCCGAATACCCGTTTGCCGCCGCCTTTACCGGCCGCGCCTGGAGCGAGGCGAGCCTGCTGCGCTTGGCCTATGCCTTCGAGCAAGCCACGCGCACCCGCCGTCCGCCGCCGGGCTTGGCATCGCTCAGGTGAAGATTTCGATCGAGCCGTCGAGCGCCATCAGCCCGGTGACGACGTCCAGTTGGGGATGTTGCCGGGCAACGGCTGCGCGAAATTCGGCCAGCACTTCGCGGTGCGTCTTGGTCTCGACCTGCGGGTTGGCGATGGCGTCATCGCCATAAGCGACTTTGGCAGCACCGCAGTCGCGGTGATCGATCGCAATGATCTTGTTGATGCGGTGCAGTTGCAACGAGGTGGCGGTATTGTCCCAGAATGCCGACCGCCACGCCGAAAATTTGGGGGCGACGACCGCAATCGCCGCACCGGCGATGCAGAACTGGCTGTATTTCCCGTCGAGCCCCTGCGCCTGCATATATTTGTAAACCGGGGCGACCATTCGCGGGTCGATGCACGACAGCAGCATCGCATCGTATTCGCCTTCGGCCGCCGCCGCGGGGTGCGGCAACGTCGCCGCAATCCCGGCAACGGCGAGCGCGCGCAGCAGTTGCCGGCGGCCGACCCGCCCTTGCGAAAGGAGATCGTGACAGCGGCAGACGCCAATCGGCAGCATTTGATACCCTCCTCACCGTCCGGCGCCGGTCCGGCGACATTCAGCAAGCGCGCCAATATTGCCGGGTTCCGAGCAGTGTTGGCAAATATCCCCCGACCGGTCAATGACAAGGCCGCTGACCGCCGTCAACTGACACCCAACCTACCCAAATATTGATGAACTATCGTGTTCATACCACTAGATATTGTCATAGTTATGTTAAAATACGATCTTAATTATTTCCAATGTTGACGAGCGCGGCGACCCAGATAAGCTGCTGCCGTCAGAGATCAACACGGACCAGCGGATGTACTACTATCGGACGGCGGTGCTTGCACTGTTATCCAGCCTGATCTTCGTGTCACCAAGCTTGGCAGGCAAACGCAAACCGTCCGGCGGTTCATCGCCAGCAATGGCGGTGAGCCCGCTCGACCGCGTCGCCTTTGCGGTCGATGGTGCCGAATCGAGCCACGGCTCAGATCCGTCAATGTGGCGGATGGATTTGACCGGCCCCGAGGGACCGATGCAGGTCAGCGAGGCGGCGGCAAGCGATGTCGGCGGCGGCGACCGGTTCGATCTCGATCAGAATCGGGAACTCGGCCGGGCGTATCTGGCGCAACTCTACCGGCGTTATGGCGACTGGCCCGATGCGATCGCTGCCTACAACTGGGGTATCGGCAATCTCAACACCTGGGTGAAGGCAGGTCGTCCGGCTGATGGTTTGGTTCCCGAAGTGGCAGCCTATTTGGGTCGCGTCATGCATCAGAGCGGACTGTGTCAGGCGGGTTCGACGCCTGTTGCACGGCAACAGCCATCACCAACCGCGCAATGCGCAGATCTGGCCGGCTGGTCCGGCATGATCGGCAATGGCCAGGATTCGTCCGCTGCCGTCGCGACCCCGTTTCACCATCAGCTCGAGCGGGCGTTGCGGCTGGCGATGGAGCATGCCGGCTCAGGGTGAGCTCCGACCGCTCACAAAGCCACTCCTGCCGCCCATCGGCCGAGGACAAGAGCAAGCCGAAGGGCGAGGTTCCACATCAGCAATCCGAGCGCAATATTCGACAATATGGCCGTCGATAGTGGCAGCTTTTGTTCCACCGGTGGGGCCGGCATGTGTCCTCTCCTAGGCGGCCGCCGAATTCGACCCGGCTCGGTCGTTCGGAGCAACAAATTCTTAGCAAAAACCACACCTTCCTTCTATAAGACTATGATTCCAACATTTTTCTCGAGATGCCTCACAGAAGTGTAAAAGATAGCGTCTGTTTCCGATACCTAAGAGCGATATCCAGGGTCCGCAATTTTGCAACGAGAATGGCTTAATAACGTTGGCGACACAGTCTGATGCGGGTTGCGGCCTGATGCGGGTTGCGGCCTGATGCGGGTTGCGGCGTCAACGGGGGAGCCTCATGCCGGAAATCTTAGCGATCCAAATGGTGGCGTTGCTTGCAGCCATGCTCAGCATCGGTGCGGCAGATTTTGTTTACTATAGCGGCCGGATCGCGCAACCGTTGCACTCGTTATGGGTGGCCGTGTCGATCGTAGCGATGTGCCTGCCGATCCTGAGATGGATGGCCGGCGTTTTTGTCGGTCCAGGCACCACCGCCTGGAGCCTGATCGGCGCGATCGAGATGGCGCTGTTTATTGGTCTTTACCGCAACCTCCGCAACCTTCCCGCGATCGGCAAGCTCGGCGAGAGGTTGCCGCCACCAGCCGAGCAATCGCAGCCGCCGGCCACCCCCTAGGACTGCAGCAAGACACCCCACCCGGCACGCCGCGGGCAAAGCGCTCTGCGAAAACCGGCTGGTTCAGCCAGGATAACCGGGCGGGGCCGGTTCGTCCTTGTCGAAATCGAACTCGACTTTGGCGCCGTGCGGATCGTGGAAGAACAGCTGCCAAATCCCGCCGCCGGGCAGCCGCCGCAGCTCGTATTCGATGCTCTCACGCCGCAATGTTGCGACCGTCGCCGGCAGATCCTTGGCGCTGAACGCCATATGGTCGAGGACGCCGGCGCGTTCCTTGGGCAGCGGGTTTTGATGGATCACGTGCAAGATCGCCCGATCTTCGCCTTCGGCATAGAGCCACCATCCGGGAAATTGAAACGGCGGCCGCGGGCCTACCTTGAAGCCGAACAGATCGCAATAGAAACGACGGGTTGCCTCAAGATCGTCGCTCAAGACGGTAAAATGGTTCATTGCCGCAACGCTCACGCACCATCTCCCTTTGCAAGAACAATCCCACTCAGGCGGAGCCCCAAGCGGGTCCGTGCAACAGCTTTGACAAAAGCACCGGCCGCCGTCAACGACATGCAGCCCGTTTGCGCCGCGCGCCACCGGTTTTGCCGCTCGCCGGACGGCGCTGTGACGCGACCTCGCTATCGCTCGATACCGGGTAACGGCGGATCGCAGGCAATCCGGTTTGCGTCGCCGGCTCAGCCGGTCCGCTGGATCGGCCGACCGGCTAGCCGGCCTTCCTCGACCGCATGGCAGGCAACAAGTGTCCCGCCGTCATCGACCGGTTCCGGCCGCTCATGGCGACAGCGGTCATTGGCGAACGGGCAGCGCGGGTGAAACCCGCACCCGGGCGGCGGGTCGATCGGGTTTGGCATTTCTCCGGCGACCGATGGGCGGTCGCGGCCGATCGTTTCGATGCTCGGGATCGTGTCGAGCAGCAACCTCGTATAGGGATGGCGAGGTGTCGCAAAAAGTCGTTCCGCGGTCGCGATCTCGACGAGGCGACCCAGATACATCACTCCGACGTGGTCGGCCATCTGATAGATGACCGCGAGGTTGTGCGAGATGAACAGATAAGTCAGGCCGAGCTGGCGCTGCAGATCCTTCATCAGGTTCAGGATTTGCGACTGGATCGACACGTCGAGCGCGGAAGTCGGTTCATCGCAGACGAGGAATTCCGGGTTGGACGCGAGGGCGCGCGCAATCGAGATGCGCTGGCGCTGCCCGCCTGAGAATTCATGCGGGAATTTGTCCCCATCTGCCGGAGACAGGTGCACCTGTGACAGCAGTTCGGCGACACGCTCGCGCAGCGCTGCGTTGCCCGCAACGAGCCGTTGCGTGCGCAATGGCTCAGCGATGATACTTCTGACCCGCCAGCGGGGGTTGAGGCTTGCAAAGGGATCTTGGAAAATCATCTGCAAGCGACCGCGCAGCAATGCCGCATCCCTGCGGCCGTCCCGCCGGGAGAGTTCGCGGCCGTCGAACAGGACATGCCCGGCGGTCGGGCGATAAAGCCCGACTACGAGACGCGCGATCGTCGACTTGCCGCAGCCCGATTCACCGACGAGCGCAAAGGTTTCGCCCCGTCCGATCGAGAAACTGACGCCATTGACCGCTTTCAGCAGCGCCCGCGGCTTGCCTCGCAGCAGGCGCTCGAACGCCGGCGGCGACACGTCGAAATGGCGATGCAGGTTGTCGATGCGAAGCAGCGGGCCCGGCTCAGCCATCGGCGACTGCCGCCATCGATGCAGCCGATTTGTCGTAAAGCCAGCAGGCGGCGCTGCCGCTTCCGGTCGGCATCAGCTCGGGCCGCCGCTGCCGACAGCCGTCAAATGCCTCAGGGCAGCGTGGGTTGAACGGACAGCCCGGCGGGATTTCGTTGAGCCGCGGCATCGCCCCCTCGACCTGGCGCAACCGGCCGCGGGCGCCACCGATGCGCGGGATCGAGCCCATCAGGCCGCGCGTGTAGGGATGCCGCGGGTTGCCGACGATCTCACGCACCTTGCCGATTTCGACGATCCGCCCGGCATACATCACCGCGACGCGATGTGCGGTCTCGGCGATGACCCCCATATCGTGGGTGATCAGCATGATTGCGGTGCCGTGATCGCGGCTCAGACGCTTCAACAAGGCGATGATCTGCGCCTGGATTGATACGTCGAGCGCAGTCGTCGGTTCATCGGCGATGATCAGGCGCGGGTTCGCCGCAATCGCCAGGGCAATGACGATGCGCTGGCGCATGCCGCCGGAAAACTGGTGCGGGTAATGGTCGATGCGCTGATCGCCGCCGGCAATGCCGACCTCGCGCAATAGCGATAACGCGCGCTCGCGGGCCGCAGCGGGCGGCAGATCGAGATGGGTGCGGATGGTTTCGACGAGTTGCCGACCAACCGTGTAGAGCGGGTTCAGGCTGGTCAGCGGGTCTTGAAAAATCGCGCTGATCTCCCTGCCGCGGATTCGCCGCATGGCGCCGTCGGGTAGATTGTCGATCCGCCTGCCGGCCAGGGATATCCGGCCGCCCGCGACCCGCAGCGGCGGTTCGAGCAGACCGATGATGGCGGCGCCGGTCAAGGATTTGCCGGCGCCCGACTCGCCGACGATGCCAAGCACCTCACCCGGCTCGATCGCAAAGCTGACATTGTCGATTGCGGTCAAGATGCCGCGCCGGTTTGGCAGCTGGACTCGCAGGTTCTCGACGCGCAACACCGGTCCGGTCATCTCAGCGCAGCTTCGGATTGAGGGCATCGCGCAGCCAGTCGCCCAACAGGTTGATCGACAGGATCAGCACCGCCAGCGCCACGCCCGGGAAGATCGAAATCCACCAATCACCCGACAGCAGATAGTCGTTGCCGTTGCGAATGAGCGTACCGAGCGACGGCTGGGTAGGCGGCAGGCCGACCCCGAGAAACGACAATGTCGCCTCGGTCAGGATGGCGAGGGCGAGATTGATCGTGGCGACGACCAGCACCGGGCCAATGGCATTGGGCAGCAGATGGCCGACCACGATCCTTACCGGCCGAACCCCGATCATCCGTGCCGCCTGGATGTATTCCTTGTCGCGCTCGACCATCGCCGAGGCGCGCACCGTCCGCGCATATTGGACCCAGGAGGACAGCACGATCGCCGCGATGACGACGAGGGAGGCGATTTCGGTTTGAGCGTCATGCGGCACCATCGCGCGGGCGACGCCGTCGATCAGCAGCGCAATAAGGATTGCCGGAAAGCTCAGTTTGACATCGGCAATCCGCATGATGATCGTGTCAACGAGCCCGCCGCGCCATCCGGCGAGCAGGCCGAGCGTGACCCCCAAGGCCATCGCCAGCAATACGGCGGCAAACCCGATCCCCAATGAGAGACGCGAGCCGTAAAGAATAGCCGAGAGGATGTCGCGGCCTTGATCATCGGTGCCGAGCGGAAAGCGCCAGCTGCCGCCAGGCAGCCAGGCCGGCGGGTTTGTCGCATCGAGCAGGTTGAGCGAAGCCGGGTCGAACGGGTCGTGCGGCGCGATCCACCCGGCCAGCAGCGCGGCCGCTACCATCACCAGCGAGATCACGGCAGCGCCCACCGTCACCGGCGATCGGCGGAAGCTCCACCACAGATCGCTGTCGAAAACCCGGTGCAGTGCGAGGTGCCACCGCTGTGCACCGGCGGAGGAGGCGAGATCAGCCAATGCCCACCTGCTCGCGATCGATCCGCAGACGAGGGTCGATGACATGATAGAGCAGGTCGACGACGAGGTTGATGATGACAAAAAAGAAGCCGACCAGCATCAGGTACGCGGCCATCACCGGGATATCGACCGAACTCACCGCCTGGATGAACATCAGCCCCATCCCCGGCCATTGGAAGACGGTCTCGGTGATAATGGCAAAGGCAATGATCGAGCCGAGCTGGAGACCGGCCACGGTTATCACCGGCACCAGCGTGTTCTTTAGCGCATGCCCAAAATTTATGGCACGGTTGGACAGCCCGCGGGCCCGGGCAAATTTGATGTAGTCGGTGCGCAATACTTCGATCATCTCGGCGCGCACCAGCCGCATAATCAGGGTCATCTGAAACAGCGCCAGCGTCACCGATGGCATAATGATCGCGCGCCAGCCGTCGCGGGTAACCAGGCCGGAGGTCCACCAGCCGAAATGGACCACGCTGCCGCGTCCGAAAGACGGCAGCCATTTGAGATCCACCGAGAACACCAGGATCAGCAAAATGCCGATCAGAAAGGTCGGCAGCGAGACGCCGACCAGCGACAGGCCCAACAATCCCTGAGACAGCCATGATCCACGGTGCAGTCCGGTGTAAATCCCCATCGGCACGCCAAGCGCCAAGGCGAGAGCGGCGGAGACAAAGCTGAGCTCGAGGGTCGCCGGCATGCGCTCGAGGATGATCTGCGCGACTGGCCGCTGCTGCTGGTAGGACAACCCGAATTCGCCGCGTGCGGCGTGACCGACAAAGCGGGCAAACTGGACGACGAAGCTGTCGTTGAGGCCGAGCTCTTGCCGCAACTGCTGACGATCGGCGAGGCTGGTGTCCTGACCAACCATGCTGTCGATCGGATCGCCGACGTAGTTGAAGAGCGCAAAGGCAATGAACGCCACCGCCAGCATCACCAGGACCGCCTGGAAGAGCCGCCGCGCGAGGAAGATGAGCATCGCCCGAGCCCTGCTATTTCAGCTTCACATAGCGCCATTGGAAATCATTGTTTCCCAACTGCGCCAAATCGATGTTGTCCCGGCTGGCCCATACCACGATCTGCTGATGCAGCGGGATGTAGGCGAAATCGTTCTTGACGATGCTGAGGGCTTTGCCGATCAGAGCGTTGCGGCGTTTGCTGTCGAGCTCGACTTCGATCTGCTTGATCAGCTGGTCAAGGGCCGGGTTCGAATAGCCGCCATTGTTGTACACGCCCTCGCGGGCATCGCCGCTGCGGGTCGATGCGAGTTCGCTCAGCATGTTCAGGGCATCCAATGGCGTCGGGGTCCAGCCCAGCATGAAAAAGCTCGTATCGTATGCGGGCGCGTTGATCTTGCCGAAATATTTGGCCTTGGTCTGGGCGAGGAGGTCGGCTTTGACCCCGATGCGCGCCAGCATGGCGACGACCGCCTGGCAGATTGCCGCGTCGTTGACATATCGATCATTGGGACAATCAAAGCCGACTTCAAAGCCATTGGGATAGCCGGCATCGGCGAGAAGCTTCTTGGCGGCGGCCGGATCGTAAGGAAAACGTGTGTCGAGCGCCGGGTCGAAGCCGTTGATGCCCGGTCCGACCATCAGCGCCGTCGGCCGGGCAAAGCCCTGCATGACTTTGACCTTGATCGCGTCCTCGTCGATCGCCTGATAAAATGCCTGACGGACGCGCTTGTCCTTGAACGGGTTTTTTCCTTTGACACTGGATTCAAGCAGTTCCGGGCGCGACTGGTCCATTCCGAGAAAAATCGTCCGCAGCTCCGGCGTCTGCCAGATTTTCATGCCCGGCGTGCTGGCGATCCGTGCGACATCCTGCAACGGGACATTGTAGACCATATCGAGTTCACCGGAGAGCAGTGCCGCGGCCCGGGTCGCAGGATTGGCAATGCGGGTAAAAACCACCTCGTCAAAGTCGATCGGCCAATCTTTCAGACCCCACCAATCCGGGTTCTTGACCAGGACGGTACGCACAGCGGGCTGGCGATCCTTCAATATGAAGGGGCCGGTGCCGTCTTCATGGCGGGTCGCATAATTTTCCTTGTCCTCATGCGGCGCGGCGCGGGTCGCATCATGGGCCTCACACCATTTTTTGCTCATCATCGCGACGCCGACGAGATAGTTCGGCAGGATCGGCGACGGGCCTTCGGTAATAAGGTCGACGGTGTAGTCGTCGACCTTCTGCACGTCTTTTACCGAGCTTAACAATGCGGCGACATCGGATCCGGTCGCCAGCGCCCGTTGAAAAGAGAAGACCACATCATCGGCGGTAAACGGCGACCCGTCATGAAACCTGACCCCGTGGCGCAGTGTGAACCGCCATGTCGTCGGACTGATCAGGGACCACTCGGTGGCGAGCGCCGGCTCCAATTTCAGATTGCGGTCGCGGCGAACCAGCGGCTCGTACATGTTCATGTCAAAGGACGTGACAAAGCCGTCGCTGCGCGCTTGTGGATCCATGGTCGTAGGATCGCCATCATTCGACCAGCGGAAAATCCTGGTCTGCGCCTGCGCCCCGAACGCAAGCATTGCGGCCAGCGCGAATGCGGTGCAACAGCGAAACCAACTACGCCCTGTGACCATCGCAAGGCTCCCGCGATCGCTCGATATCGTGAACCAGAGCAATTCCCGTGCCAGCCGGCCATTCATCCGGCGGCGACTGGAATTCGCCGCCGGTCTCGAGAACACAGCATGCTCGCACCAGCTACCCGCGGACATCTGCGGCGCCGCCCAGTGCCGCTGCGTCCAATGCGGGCAACTGCGCCCAGTGCGAGCAGCGGCCGGCCGCAATGCTGCTGGGACTGATCCGCGCACTGGCAATGGGTTTGCCCGCGAGCTGGCCACAACGCCAGACTGCTCGGCGAGGTAGCATCAGCCCAAGGTTCACCGACGCGTTGCCGCGTGAGGGGCAATTGTGCCCTCATTCCCGGTAATCCCGTCGGGCCGGGTTCGGCCCCGCTTTAATCGCGATCCTTGCCGCGTATGGGCTGCGCCCGTTGCCCTTCTCTTCTTGTGTCCTGGTTCAGACGTTCGTCAGATCAGAGTTGTTGCTAAAGATTTTTCCCCAATCCATCCCGGCCGCCGGGTCCGGCCATCGCCCGGCCCGAGGATAAACTCCGGTCGGTACCCATGGCCCGGAATGGGTCCCGGCCTTCCTCGGGATGGCGAGGCAGCTGATGCTGCGGACTTCAGGTTCAGGAAATAACTACAGTTTCGAGAAACTAGGAGCCTACCGCGAGTGGTCGTGGAGCGGCCTGCGTTGTCTCGGTTGCGTCAACCGCGTGATGGCAGGCGGCGTGATGGCAGGCGGCGTGATGGCAGGCGGCGTGATGCCCCGCCGCGACCCGACGCAGCGGTGGTGCCACGCTGCGGCACAGATCGGTTGCCCGCGCGCAACGGCCATAAAGCCGACAGATCGTCGGATCGGGATCGATCGGGCTGCGCGGCTCGCCCTCGAGCGCAATTCGGCTGCGGCGCGCTCCCGGCCTCGGGATCGCTGACAGCAGCGCCTGCGTGTAGGGATGGGCGGGGGCCGCGAACACCTGGGCTGCCGGGCCGCTTTCGACGATCCGGCCGAGATACATCACCAGCACCCGATCGCATAACAGCCGCACCACGCCGAGATCGTGGCTGACGAACAGGTAGGAAAGATCGAGGCGCTGCTTCAACTCCTGCAGCAGCTTGAGGATGACGATCTGAACCGAGACGTCCAGCGCCGAGGTCGGTTCGTCGAGGACCAGGAGGCGCGGCTCGACCGCAATCGCGCGGGCGATGCCGACGCGCGCTTTCTGGCCGCCGGACAATTGATGCGGAAACCGGCTGAGCAGTTCCAAAGGCAGACCTGTCAGCCGCGCGGCCTCTTCGACCCGGGCACGCAGTGCGCTGCCGGAAAGGTTGCGCAACCGGATCAGCGGGTCGGCGATGGCGCGGAACGCGGTAAACCGCGGGTTGAGGCTGTCGGTCGCATCCTGGAACACCATCTGGATCGCGGCGCGCTGCTTGCTGCGGCCGAACCGGGGCGCCGGCACGGCGCCGATCTCGGCGCCATCGAACCGGATCGAGCCGTCGGTCGGATCGATCAGGCGTGCCACCAGTCGTGCCAAAGTCGACTTGCCGCAACCTGATTCGCCGACTAGGCCGACCGTTTCCCCGCGTCCGATCGCAAAGCTGACGCCGTCGACCGCATGCAGCAACGGCCGCTGCCCTCGCCGCCGCCACGGCGCCGCCGCATGGGCGAGCGGGTAGAGCTTGCGCAACCCGGTTGCCGCGAGCAGCGTCTCGCCGGTCGGGCCGGCGATTGTCACAGCGGGTGCCGGCATGCGATCTGCCGTCCATCGGCCGAAGTCAATCGCAACAGAGGCGCCTCGCGGCAATCCGCAGCCGCCCGCTCGCAGCGTTCGGCATAGCGACAGGCCGGCAGATCGGGGCGTCTCAGATCGGGCAGCGCGCCGGGGATCGCCGCCAGCATATCCAGCCGTCCCGCCTCGCCCGGCATCGCCGCGATCAGCTTGGCGGTATAGGGGTGGCGGGGCATAGTGAACAGCAGCGGGGTCGGCGCGAGTTCGACCAGATGGCCGGCATGCATCACGGCAATGCGGCTGCAATACTCGGCGGCAAGGGCCAGATCATGCGTGATCAGAAGGGTCGCCATGTTGTGCGAGGCGACCAGTTCGACGACGAGGTCCATGATCACCGCCTGGGTTGTGATGTCGAGGCCGGTGCTCGGCTCGTCGGCGATCAGCAAAGCCGGCTCGCAGGCCAGCGCCATCGCGATCATGACCCGCTGGCACATGCCGCCCGACAATTCGAAGGGATAGGCGGCCGCGCGGCGTTCCGGGTCGGGAATCCGGACTTTCGCCAGCATGTCGACAGCGCGTCGCGGCGCCTGCGCCGCCGTCACGCCGCCGTGCTGCAGCAGGATGTCTGCAATCTGCCGGCCGACCGGGCGGATCGGATTGAGTGCGGTGCGCGGGTTCTGAAAGATGATCGCCAGTTCGCGCCCGCGGATCGAG
Organism: Allostellaceae bacterium; assembly: GCA_035509615.1. Taxonomy (GTDB): domain Bacteria; phylum Pseudomonadota; class Alphaproteobacteria; order ATCC43930; family CGMCC-115725; genus AP-15. The sequence continues at coordinate 14,263 of DATJLK010000058.1, forward strand.
CGCATCGCCTTTTCGCCGACGGTCAGCAAATCACGCCCGCCGAACTGGATCCGCCCGGAGGTGATCCGCGCCGCGGCGTCGAGAATACCCATGATCGCGTAGGCGGTGACCGACTTACCCGAACCGCTCTCACCGACGAGCGCCATGATCTCGCCGCGCTGTAATTCAAAACCGATGCCGTCGAGCGCGCGCACGGTGCCGCTGCGGGTATGGAAGTCGACGCGGAGATCCTCGACCCTCAGCAGCGGATGGCGGCAATCATCGCCTGGCGCAGGTTGGCTCATCGGCATTCGGTCAGGTTCGCCGCAGCGGGTCGACGATGTCGCGCAGACCGTCGCCCATCAAATTGAAGCAGAACACCGCCGCCATCAGCACCAGTCCCGGAAACAGCGCCACCCACCATTCGCCCGAGATGATGTTGCTGGCTCCCTCGGCGACCATGATGCCCCATTCGGCGGTCGGTGGGCGCACGCCGAGCCCGATGAACGACAGCCCGGCAGCGTTCAGGATCGCATAACCAAGGGTCAGCGACACCTGCACCATCATCAGCGGCAGGATGTTGGGCAACAATTGCGTCAGCACTATCCGGGTCTCGCCATTACCGCACAGCCGCGCCGCCTCGATAAAGCCGGCGCTGCGGCGGACATTGGCTTCGGCGCGGGCGAGCCGGGCATAGATCGGCAGGTTGATGATCGCGGTCGCATAGACAATGTTGGCGACGCTGTTGCCGAGCGCGGCGACAATCCCCATTGCCAGCACGAATAACGGGAATGCCATGATCGTGTCGACGGCGCGGCCGATAATCCGGTCGGCCCAGCCGCCGCAATAGCCCGCCGCCAGCCCGAGCAGCGTACCCGCCGTAAAGGCGAGCGCCACCGCGATCACCGCGATGCCGAGGTCGAGCCGGGTGGCGACAACGACGCGTGAGAAGATGTCGCGACCGAGCTGGTCGGTGCCGAACCAGTGAGCCGCCGACGGGCCGGTCAAAGCCTGTGCGGTGTCACTGGCCAGTGGGTCGTAGGGCGCCAGTGATGGCCCAAACACTGCGAGCAGTACAAAGACCGAGAACATCGCGAACGCAAACCCGGTGACAGGGTTCTCGGCGAGCACGTAAGCGATGTGACGCAGCGTCCCGTCAAACCTCCTTATTCCGGCAAACGCTGCAATGGTCATGCTTCGAGCCGCACCCGTGGGTCGATCAGGCCGTATAGCAGGTCAATGACCAGGTTCAGCGCCACATAGAGCAGCGCCATGACCAAGACAAAACCCTGTACCGGCGCGTAATCCGAAGCGATCAGCGCCTCGACGGCGTAGGAGCCGATGCCGGGCCAGGCAAACACCTTCTCGACCAGGACATTGGCGCCCAGCATGAACGAAAATACCATGCCGAGCGTGGTAATGACCGGGAGCAATCCGTTGCGCAGCGCATAGCCATAGACGATGCGGCGGCGTGCGAGGCCGCTGGCGCGGGCGGTGCGGATGAATTCGCTGCCCAGGGCTGCCAGCATCGAGGCCCGCGTGATCCGGGCCAATGGCGCCAGTGAAAAGATCGCCATCGTCGCGGCCGGCAACAGCAATTGGCCCAGTGCCGCACGGAAGGTGTCAAAATCGCCGGCGACAAGACTGTCGACGAGATAAAATCCGCTCCAATGCGGCGGCGGCGTCGAATAGACGTCGAGCCGGCCGAGTGGCGCCGGCGCCCAGCCGGCTAGATAGTAGAACACGTAGATCAGCAGCAAGCCGGTGAAAAAGGTCGGCAGCGAAACGCCGGCGGTCGTGATGATGCGGCAGGCATGATCGATCAGCGAACCCGGGCGCAGTGCCGCCGCAATGCCCAGCGGCACCGCGATGCCGACCGACAGCAGCAGCGCCGACAGGGTCAGCTCGGCCGACGCCGGCAGCCGCGTTGCCAATTCCCTGAGCACCGGCTGCCCGGTCGTCAGAGAGGTGCCGAGATCGCCATGCGCCAGATGGCGCAGATAGTCGAGAAACTGCACCGGCAGGCTGCGATCGAAACCCATCAGATGGCGGATCTGGGCGATCGCCTGCTGGGTCGCCGCCGGCCCGGCGAAATAGACGGCCGGATCGCCGGGGAGCGCGCGGGTCAGCAAAAAGGTCACAATGATCACGCCCACGACGCTCGGCAGCGCCGTGGCGAGGCGGCGGACAATCAGCATCTCAGTGCATCATCATCATCCACAGCAACGGGTCGTCCCAGATGCTGTCATACACCTGCTGCTCCGCGTTCGGCGCCGGCGGGCCGCCGTTTCCGGCGGCAGGTTGACGCCATATCCGCTGCTCCCGCTTGAATATCTGGCATTTTCTGCGGAAGGCGGCTGCGATCGAGTTGAGCAGCGACGGGCCGGAACCATTGCCATGCCGCGGCGCAAGACCAGGCTTGGCGGCCGGCCAGCCGGCGATGGCGGAGATTGGTTGGTGGGAAGTCGCAGGCATGTCGATCGCCTCCTCTCAGGTCTTTGCCAATTGGCGGTAGTCCAGTTGGCGGTGAAACCAATAGCGGTAGCCGATAACGTTCTTCTGCATCGCTACGTCGAGATAAGGCTGAAACAGCGGGATGCGCGGCACTTGGTCAAATGCGATCCGAATGAAGCCCAGAATTTCCTCTTTATATTTTTGCGGATCGGTCTCGAACCGGGCAGCATCGATCAGCTTGTCCATTGCCGGGTTCTGGTAGGACATGGTATTGAAGATCGAGTTCTGGCCGTGGTAGTTCCAAAAGAAAAAATATTCCGGGTAGTTGAGCCAGCCACCGAACACATTGGCGCTAAACGGCAATGTTTTCTTGGCGAACTCGGCGCGCCAGTTGGCACCGGGGATTTTGTTGAGGGTGACCTTTATGCCGATCTGGCCGAGGCTCTCCTGAGTGAGTTCGCAGATCGGCTCATTGATCACCGCGGCGCCAAGATCGAATGACAGGATCGTCTCGAAACCGCCGGATAGACCGGCCTCGGCGAGAAGCTCTTTGGCCTTGGCGAGATCGGTGACATAGGGGCTTGGCTGTGGCCAGACCGGCTCGGTGACTTGGGCCGGCCCGCCGAACATCGGCTTGCCGCGGCCGAACATCGCGGCGTCCATGATTTTCTGATAGGGGATCGCGTAGGCCACCGCCTGACGCACCTTGGGGTTGTCAAACGGTTTCATCTTCACGTTCATGTCGAAATACTGGATCGCGTTCTCGATCGGCGTCCCGACGACGCGGAGCTTGTTCTCCTTGACCATCTCCGAGACGTCTTTGGGCGGGAGATCGACCGAGATGTCGGCATCGCCGCGCTCCATCAGCGCCCGTCGGGTCCCCGCCGAGGGCACGGTCCGCCAGATCACTCGCTCGATCTTGGGCAGCGGCCCGGATTTCCAGGCGTCAAACCGGCGGAAGGTGATTTCCTGGCCGGGTGTCCACTTTTCGACTTGAAACGCGCCACCGCCGGCCTCGGCGTTCTTGAGCCATTCCATCGCCCACGGGTCTTTGTCGCTGGCGTGTTTTCTGGCGAGCCCGGAATTGATCACGATCGGCGTCGGTACCGCCAAATCGGGCAAGGTCAGCCTGTCCCGGCGCAGGAAGTCGATGCGAAAGGTGTGATCATCGACGACGACGAACTGTTCCGGCTTTTCGAGCGAACCGGCCTTGAATTGAAAGGTCGGGACGCCGCCCACGGTGACGGCTCGATCAAATGACCATTTGACGTCGGCGGCGGTAATCGGGGTGCCGTCATGGAACGTCGCGTTTCGGCGCAGTTTGAAGGTCGCCGACATCGCGCCGAGATCCCACGATTCCGCGAGTTCCGGCTCGAACTTGGTGTAGTCGTAGTGGTCGTTGCCGTTTTCGTCTTTCTTGGCGCCGTAGGTGACCAGCCGATCGTAGGTATTCCACGACACCTCGTAGCCCGGCCGGTTGGTTCCGACCCCCATGATGTCGAGGTTGTTTGGACCGCTCTCGGACAGTGTCAGCAGCGTCTGCTGGCGGCTTTGCGCCGCCGCCGGCCGGATATAGGCCGCCGCCAGCGTCCCCGCCGCCGCTGTTGCTGCACCCCTGAGAAACTCGCGCCGCTTCATGCTGCCACCGGTCAGTCCCGAAGCCTGATCAGCAAGTTCCATGCCAGGGCGCCGAGATGCGGCAGCTCGGGTCCGCCCAGGCGGGCTGTCGCGGTGCGAGCCTGCGTATCCTCAACGTCTACCCCGACCCGCCTGATGACGGCACAGGGTTTTCTTGGCTGCGGGCGGCGTCAGGTCAGCCCAAAAGCTAGCCAAACCGGTGCTGATATGACGAAAGTACCGACGTTGCCGTCCCGCGACCCGCCGTATAGAAACAAGCCGGGCGCCGGGTGGCATGGCAGTGGATCCGCTCAGCGCCGGGTCGCGGCCGATCACCGAAGCCGATGTCGATTGGATCAGGCGACGCGGTGACTGGCATTGAATGGTGGACGGCGCCAGCCAACCCGGTTGATGATTGGCCCTATGGAGGATCGGCGTGCCGCTCGAAACCCGTTCGCTCGATCAGAGTTTTGCGCTTGAGGTCGTCGGGCTGCGCCTGTGGGAGCAGCAAGATGATCGGATCATCGACGAGTTGCGCGCCTTATGGGCCCGTCACCCGGTGCTGGTCTTCCGGCGCCAGGCGCTTTCCGAGGACGAATTGGCAGATTTCAGCGCGCGATTTGGGCCGCTCGAACGCACCGTACGCACCGATTGGGCATCTCCCGCCCGGCCGGAGGTCGCCCTGATCTCAAACCTGAAGGACGGACAGGCGCGACCGATCGGCGGTGTGGGTGACGGCGAGATCGAGTGGCACTCCGATCAATCGTACATGATGACGCCGGCCACCGGTGCCATGCTCTATGCGCTTGAATCGGCCGCGGCCGCTATCGCCACCGTGACGCCCACTTTCTGCCTCACTCGCTTGTTCCCTTCTTTGACACCAGATGCTGAGCGCTTGCTTGCAACCCGCAAGTGATGAGGAGCCTGTTGCATTTGTTTGATCCGACCTATTACTGGAGCTGGGCGGACCGGTTGAGACCTTCGACATGGTCGCCGACCGTGTTGGAAACACTCGGTTGGCAGCTCGCCGCAATCCTTATCGTCTATTTTTTGGCTTGGATTTTGCGGGTGACGACGAGGCCGTGGTTCGCGCGCGTCGCCGGGACGGTCGCGGCACGCTATCCGGTGCTACGCCTGCCGAGCGGGCTGCGGCGGCTTGGGGTGTTCTGTTACGCGTGGCTTTTGCTGATCGTCGCCGGGCGCGCGTTCGAGCATCTGGGCTACGATTACCGGCTGATCGGCATCGCTGCCAGCCTCACCGGCTTATGGATCGTGATCCAGGCATCTTCACTCCTGCTGCGCGATCCGGTGCTCGCGCGCGGGGTGGCGGCGGTCGCCTGGATTGTTGCCGCCCTCGACATTACCGGCCTGCTGTTGCCGACCGAAGCCGCGCTCGACAGCTTGGCGCTCACTTTCGGCACGGTGCGGATCTCCGTCCTGCTAGTGCTCAAGGCGGTCCTGATCGTCGCCATTCTGATCTGGATCGCGGTCGCACTCGCGCGCCTGATCGACGCCAGATTGCAGCACGCGGCAGCCCTCAGCCCGTCGGTACGCGCACTGAGCAGCAACCTTGCCCGCATCGTCTTGATGACCGTGGCGCTATTGATCGGCCTCGATCTCGTTGGCATCGATCTGACCGGATTTGCGGTATTCAGCGGCGCTGTTGGCGTTGGACTTGGCTTCGGCCTGCAGAAAATCGTCTCCAATTTCGTCAGCGGCATCATTCTGCTGCTCGAACGGTCGATCAAGCCCGGTGACGTCATCGAGGCCGGCGACACATTTGGTTCGGTGACCTATCTCGGCGCCCGTTATGCTTCGGTGCGGGGGCGCGACGGCAAGGAATATCTGATCCCGAACGAAAACCTGATTACCAACCAGGTGGTCAACTGGTCCTATTCGAACTCTCTGGTTCGTCTGCATGCCGAGTTCGGTGTCGCCTACAGCAGCGATTTGCACGCGGTGCGCGAGGTCGCGATCGATGTGGCAAAGCAAACCAGGCGGGTATTGGCGTGGCCGGCGCCGCTATGCCATGTGACCGGATTTGGCGACAGCGCCGTCAATATGCTGCTGCTGTTTTGGATCGATGATCCGGTTAACGGCGTGATCAACATAAAGGGCGATGTGCTGCTTGCTCTGTGGGATGCTTTTCACAAGCACAATATCGAATTCCCGTTCCCGCAGCGCGATGTGCACATTCGTGACCTGCCGCGGGCGGCATTCTCGCGCGCCGCCGAGTAATTTCCAACCGGCGCCGCCGGCAGGGCTAGGCGGCGGCCCGGCGGGTTGCCAACAAAAAGAAAAACTGGCCGAGCACGAGGCCGGCAAGCAGGACGCTGGCGGCGGCAAAAGCGGGGTTCGCCGGAATCAGCCCGACCGCCAAGGTGCACAACGCGCCATTTGCCATCTGCATAAATCCGTAAAGTCCGGAGGCGGCACCGATCATGTGCGGCTCGGTGCTGATCGCGGCGGTAATGGCGACTGGCGATGCGGCGCCGACACCGATCGAAAACAAGATCATCGGGCCAAGCACGCTCGGGACAGTTACGCTTGCGGTCGCGGCGACGGCAAAAAACAGCGCGGCGCCGGCGAGCGCGATCGCGCTCATCGCGCGCAGCAGGACATTTGGACGCACTCGACCGGCGAGGCGGCTCGCGGCAAAGCTGCCAAACGGCACGCCGGCCATGACGACCAGGTAGTAGAGCCCGACCGCGGTGGCCGGTCGATGCAACATGTTGGTAAAAATGAACGGCGACGCGGTCAGGTAGGCAAAGAAAGTGGTGCTGGTAAAGGCGCCGCCGAGCATGTAGCCGCAAAATGTCCGCGACCGCAGGAGATGCAGATAGCTGCCGAGCATGCGGCCCGACCCGCGCGTGGCCGCCGTCTCCGGCAGGGCCAATACCACGCCGCCGAGAGTGACGATGCCGAGCGTCACCAGCAGCAGAAAGATCGAGCGCCACCCAAACCAGGCGCCGAGAACTCCGCCGACGGCCGGCCCGATGCCGGGGGCGAGGCTCTGAACCATGGTCAGCAAGGCCATTCGCGAGGTCGCCTCGCTCGGACCGGCGCTGTCACGCACGATCGCGCGGCCCAGCACCAACCCGCCGCAGCCACCAATCGCCTGTACCACGCGCGCGATCAGCAAAGCGCCGATCGTCGCCGCACAGCCGGCGATTGCGCTGGCGGCGATGTAGAGCGCGAGTGCGGCGATCAAGGTCGGCCGCCGCCCGAAACGGTCCGACACCGGTCCGTAAACCAGTTGTCCGGCAGCGATGCCGAACAGATAAAGCGTGATCGCCTGCTGGATGGCTGATCGCGACACGCCGAAACCGACAGCGGCGAGCGGCAGCACCGGCACCAGGATGTGCATCGCCAAGGTGCCGGTGGCGGTCACCGCGACCAACAGCCAGAACGGCGCGCGGGCGCGTCGCGCCAGCAGTGGTGTCCGCCACCAGTCGGGCCGGCCGGTGGCATCAACCTCGCGGTTGACCTGTGCGGCTGCGGCGGCAACCCGGCGCGAATGCTCGAAGCCTTGCAGAGCATGACGGGTTAAACCGCGCCACAGTCGACGAGCCGACACTCTCGATCCCATAGGTTTGAGGCACCATCGCCAATGGAGCAAGCATCATGCCAGCGGTCTCGCAATCCGCGGATGGTCGCGGCGGCGCGGCATTCAATTCCGGGCACTTCGGGCGATTGCCCACCGACGCCCCTGTCTTGATCGGCAGCATGCGCCGTGACCGGCCCGTCAACCGAGTTGCCGATCGGCAATTGGCAAAGGGCCGCCGCTTATCATCCGGTGCAACCGATCGACCAGCGAGGCGTTTCCTTGCGCTGGGGCGTTTCCAAATGACGGCTCTCGATTATGGTGGGCGGGTGCATGAGCCGCCGCCCGCCTAGATAGCGCGGACACCACCGGTGACCCGGCTAGCGGGTTATGCCTGGCGCAGATGCGGAAGGCGGGGCTGGACATTTTCGTTGTTCTTATGTGTCCTAGGAGTTTCCTAAGTGCGAGGGTGGATTTCGGCCGGACACGATGAGAACCCTGGTAACCGCCGAACTGCCTGGAGAGATGGCGCGCCGGCTCGGCGAAACCGACTGGTCGGCGACCCCGCTCGGCAGCCGCAGACATTGGCCGCAGAGCCTGGAGCTCGCGATCGAGATGATCCTCCTCTCCGGCTTCCCGATGGCCATTCGCTGGGGACCCGAACTGGTCATGATCTACAACGATGCTTATCGGCCGATCCTCGGCGACAAGCATCCGGCGGCCTTTGGGCGGCCTTTGCGCGAGGTCTGGTGGGAGATCTATCACGAACTTGGTCCGCTGAGCGAAGCGATCCTGCGCGGCGAGCGCGGCGCTTTTTTCGCGGTCGATTATCCTTGGGCGGTGCGCCGCCGCGGCTCGACGATCGAGGACGCACGGTTTTCGATTAGTTACAGCCCGATCCCGGAGAAAGCCGCC
>DATJLK010000059.1:0-10706 GCA_035509615.1 Allostellaceae bacterium
TCGTTTTCAAACAACCTGCGCAACAGTGCACCGGCCGCTTCCGCCGACACGGTCGGCGGCAGCCGCAGGCTCAATTTCGCCTCGGTAAACGGCAGCAGAACATTGCCGGCATCGATCGGCTGCGGCAGCCCGGCGATGCCGGTCACTGCCAATTGCGGCCGCCAGGTGCGGTTCAGCACCAGCTCGGAAGGATCATCACCCATCGATGCAACACCCGGGGCAAACGGATATTCGGTAAAGACCGTGTCGCCCAGCGCCGCCGCGGCAACCTTCGCCTGCGCCACCCGCTCGGCGGGGATCTGAGCGTAAAGCTCGGAAAGGCGGATCGCACCCGTCGCTTCGTCCTCGAGGCGCGACAGCAACTGGCGCAGAATGCGAAAGCTTGACGGCACCACACCCGAGGCGTGGCCCGAATGGACCCCTTCGGTCAGAACGCGGATCGAAAGCGATGCAGAGACAAGCCCGCGCAGTGACGTCGTCAACCACAGCTGATCGTAATTGCCGCAGCCCGAATCGAGGCATACCACCAGCGAGGGATGGCCGAGCCGCGCCGCCAGATGGTCGACGTAGTAGGGGAGATCGTAGCTGCCCGACTCCTCGCAGGCTTCAATCAGGATCACGCAGCGGGCGTGGGGCACGCCCTGTTCCTGCAGCGCCAGCAGCGCGCTCAACGCAGCGAACATCGCATAGCCGTCATCGGCGCCACCGCGGCCATAGAGCTTGTCGCCGTCGATGCGCGGGGTCCATGGGCCAAGCCCGTCGGCCCAGCCGACCATTTCGGGCTGCTTGTCGAGATGGCCGTAGAGCAGCACGGTATCGGCGCCGTCGCCCGGCACCTCGATCAGGATGACCGGCGTGCGCCCGGGAAGCGCGACGATTTCGAGGGAAGCACCGGGGAGGGCCGCCAGTTTTGCCCGCGCCCAGCGCTCGAACAGTCCGATCGCCTCATCCATAAAGCCTTTTGCCGCCCAATCGGGATCAAACGCCGGCGATTTGTTCGGTATCTTGATGTATTCGACCAATGCCGGAACGATCTCGTCGCCCCATTGCTGATCGATGGTATCTTTGGCCTTGGCGATATCGATCATGTCGCGAGCTCCAGTCAATAAAGTCCGCCGCTACCCGGGCCTGGATGCGGCGGTTCCGGCATCCGCGCCGCCGGCGGAGCGGTCATGTTCGGGGCCACATTCACCTCAGCTGTCGAGGCAGCCGGCGCCGGCATCGGTGCTGCGGCTGGCAAGGCCGCGCCAGGGGGCGCATTCACCCCGATCGCCGCCGGCACGCCGGTGGCTGCAGGCATTCCGGTCACCGCGGGAGACGCAGCTGGCAGCGACGACGGGGCGGCGTTCACCGTCTTTATCGGCTCTGCCGGCGCCGGCAGAGCCGCCCGGGCCATCGGGATCGCGGCGCGCCTGGCAGGAACGCCGTTGGCGCCATCTGTCGCCGGGTCGGCCAGTCCGATATGCGGCGGCGGCTCATGCACCAGCTGGAATACGATGTTGGCGACGACGCTGACGATCACCGCATAGGTGAAGGCGATTGCCTTGCCGCAGGCAAACCCGAACGCCCGGCGGATGCCGCCGACCACCGTCTCGGCCAAATGCCCCCTCGATCGTGGCTGCTTCTGCATCGCTGCGGCTTCGGGCCGATCCCCCGGACGTGTCACGTAAATTTATAGGGTGGCAATCGCGTCGAGATAAAGGCGATCCCTGCGCATCCGTTGCCGCGGCGATGGTTGCGCGCCTGCGCGCGGCGCGATAGGGTCTGCATAGAACACAGACCCGCAATGCGCGGGAGGAGAAGCGGGATGGCTGAGATCGTCCTTGGGGTCGCCACGTCACACACGCCGATGCTCAATACTCCGGCAAAGGACTGGCCGAGCTTTATCGATCGCGACGGGGTCCGCGATTTTCTCGACAAGGAGGGCGAACCCGCCACTTACGAGGAATTGCTGCTCCGCGCCGATCCAAGAGCACGGCCGGAATTGACGCCCGAGCGATTTGCCGCGCGCCACGACAAGGCGCAGGCCGCGGTCGACTATCTGAGACAGAGTGTGCGCCGGGCCGAGCTCGACGCGCTGATCATCCTCGGCGACGACCAGAAGGAGCTGTTCCACGAAGACCATCTGCCGTCGTTTCTCGTCTATTATGGCGACACCATCCGCAACGTGCCGCTCACTCCCCGGTTCAAGGGACCGGAATGGTCGCGCCTCGCCACCGCGCGCTATTACGAGGAGAAGGAGCCGCGCGATTACCCGGTCGCGGCCCCGCTGGCGCGGCACCTGATCAACGAATTGATCGATCATGAATTCGATGTTGCCTCATCGAACGCGCTGCCACCCGGGCACGGCGAGGGCCACGCCCACGCCTTTGTGCGCAAGCGGCTGATGGAAAAACAGGATCTGCCGGTCGTGCCGGTCTTTCTCAACACCTACTACCCGCCGAACCAGCCGACGCCACGTCGCTGTTGGAAACTCGGCCAGGCGATCCGTGCGGCAGTCGAAAGCTGGCCCGAAAACATGCGCGTCGGTATCGCCGGTTCAGGCGGGCTCAGCCATTTTGTCGTCGATGAAGAACTCGACCGCGACGTCATCGATGCGCTCAGGCGCAAGGATGGCGAGGCGTTGCAATCGCTGCCGCGCAAAAAGCTCAATGCTGGCAGCTCCGAGATCCGTATGTGGATCGCGGTTGGCGGTGCGGTCGAACATCTCGACATGACCTGGTCGGATTACGTGCCGGGCTATCGCACACCGGCCGGGTCCGGCACCGGGCTCGGTTTCGCCATCTTTCAATGAGGTCCACAGTGGCTCGACAGAAGGACAGCGACGATCTGGTTCGCGTCGGTCCCGGCACGGTCATGGGCGGGATGATGCGGCAATACTGGCTGCCGGCCGCGATGTCGTCGGAGATCGAGCGAGACGGTGCGCCGCTGCGGCTCTTATTGCTGGGTGAGCGGCTGATCGCATTTCGCGACAGCTCCGGCCGGGTCGGGGTCATGGATCATCGCTGCCCGCATCGTTGCGCCTCACTGTTTCTCGGCCGCAACGAGGAAGACGGCATCCGCTGCGTCTATCACGGCTGGAAGTTCGACACGCAAGGCAATTGCGTCGACATGCCGAACACGCCGGCGCGCCATGATTTCAAGGAAAAGGTCAAGGCCAAGGCCTACAAAGTCGCCGAGCGCAACGGCCTCGTCTGGGTCTATATGGGCGACCGCGCCGAGGCCCCGCCGCTGCCGGGGATCGAGGCGTCATTGCTGCCGGAAAGCGAGTTGCAGATCGTCTTTGCCCAGCGTGAATGCAACTGGCTGCAGGCGCTTGAAGGCGACATCGATACTTCGCATTTCGGGTTTCTGCACGCCGGCTCGGTGGGCCCAGCCGATATCCCGGCGGACAATCTGATCCGCTACACCGTGACCGACCGGGCGCCCGAATATCACGTTGCCGATACCGATTGGGGAACGATGTACGCCGCCCATCGCGCGGCCGAGGCGGGCAAGACCTATTGGCGCTTTGCCAATTTTCTGTTCCCGTTCTGGACGCAGACGCCGCAGGGTGCCTTTGACCGGGTCAACAGCCGCGCTTGGGTCCCGATGGACGATACCCATACGATGTTCGTCAGCCTGACCTGGAAAGGGCTGCCGGCGGCGCGCGCTGCCCTCAGCAACAGCCGGGTATTGCCGGGTTCGAAACTGACAATGGATTTCGTCCCGAATACAACCGACTGGTATGGCCGCTGGCGGCTCGCCGGCAACGAGCGGAACGACTGGCTGATCGACCGCGGCGCACAAAAGAATGGCGGGATCTACACCGGAATAACCGGAATCCAGGCGCAGGATCAGGCGATCACCGAAAGTATGGGGCCGATCACTGACCATGAGTGGGAACGGCTGGGCCCAAGCGATCGGATGATCACCCGCACCCGCCGCCGTTTGCTGCGCGCCGCTCGTGCGCTCAAAAAAGATGGCACGGTGCCGCCCGGCGTCGACAATCCTGAGGTTTTTGTCAATGTCCGCAGCGGTGATTTCCTTGCCGACGCCGCGATCGCTTGGCGCGACGCCTACGACCTGCAGCAACGCACCGCGATCCGGCCGCTGGCGCAAGCCGCCGAATAGACGAGCGGGCAGGAGAGCCGGCGGCCCACCACTACCATGTCGCGAACATGCCGGCGACGGCGGCCGCCATTACGCCGGTCGTCAGCCAGCCCATTGCTGACAACGGCAGCGGGATTGTAAACGGCCCCATGACCCGCCGCTGCCGGGCCATGATCATGATCACCGTCATCAGCGGCACCGCGACGACGCCGTTGATCACCGCCGACCAGAACAGCGCCTTGATCGGATCGAGGCGGACAAAATTGATAAAGACGCCGATCAGGGTGGCAACCGTGATCGTACCGTAAAACGCCTTGGCGTCTTTTGGCCGGCGCCGCAGCCCGGTCGGCCAACCCAGCGCCTCGCCGAGCGCGTACGCCGCCGACCCGGCCAATACCGGGACGGCCAGCAGCCCGACCCCGATGATGCCGGCGGCAAATACGACAAAGGTGAACTCGCCGGCGATCGGCCGCAACGCCTCGGCCGCCTGCGACGAGGTCTGGATGTCGGTGACGCCGTGCGCATTCAATGTCGCCGCCGTCGTGATGATGATGAACAGGCTGATCAGGTTCGAAAAACCCATGCCGAGATAGGTGTCGACGCGGATCCGGCCGATCTGGGCGGGCGCCTCATCGGGGGCATCGATCAGCCGATGGGCCGCGGGATCGACCGCCTCGTCCTCGGCCTCTTCCGAGGATTGCCAGAAAAAGCAATATGGTGTGATCGTCGTACCCAGCACCGCGACCAATGCGACGAGGGAATCGGTGTTCCAGACGAGATCGGGCAAAAAGATGTGATAGGCGACCCGGCCCCACGGAACATCGACCGCCAACGCCGTCGCGACATAGGCAAACAGCGAGACCGCGCTCCATTTGAGGATGCGGACATAGTTTTCATAGCGCGAGAACACCTCAAGCAACGTGCAAACGGCAGCAAAGATGACGACGTAAAGCCGTCCCGGGCCGTGCAACAGCAATTGCAATGCGGCACCCATGGCTCCGAGATCGGCGCCGAGATTGATCGTATTGGCGACCAGCAGCAGGGTGACAATAACCCGCAGCAGCCACCCAGGGTAATGCTCGCGGATATTGCCGGCGATGCCCTCGCCGGTGACCCGCCCGATGCGGGCGCTGATCTCTTGGATCGCCGCCATCAGCGGCCAGCTGAACGGCATGACCCAGCACATGCCATAGCCGAACTGAGCACCGACCTGCGAATAGGTAGCAATCCCGCTTGGATCGTCGTCAGAGGCGCCGGTGATCAGCCCCGGCCCGAGAATCGCCAATAATCCACGCGGTCGCGGCCGACGCGGCACCCAATGATGCGCGATCCGCCCGGCGAGGGTCAGCGCCCCGGCGCGGGCCTGTTCAGGTCTCGTCCGGGCGAGCGGGATGCGGGTCAATCGTCGAGCGCTTCGGGAAACCGGAGGCTGAATTCGAGCCGCATGCTCTCTCCCTGGTACCATTGCGGCAGCGGCGGAAAGCGGCCGACGGCACGGATCATCTGTTCCACTCTCTCATCGATCTCGGGATAGCCGGAGCTGAGTTCGACGCTCAGCATCGCCACCGTACCATCATCCAGAACCAAAACGTTGATGATCGTCTCGCCGCGGCGTCCACCGATCAACCCCGGAGACAGCAACCCGATATGCTGGCGCGCCAAGTAGGCGAGATAGGCGAGGTAATCGTCCCGGGTGGCGGCGGGACCGGGATATTTCGCCCAACGCGGCAGCAGATTGACGTGCTGCGGCACCCGCCGCATCGGCAGCCGCGCGGCCGCCAGCGATGGCTTTGGCGGAGGCCTTGGTGCGGCGACCGCTCTGGGTTCGGGCGGTTTGGGCAGATCGAGCCTGGGCGGCGCGGGCAGCGGCGGCGGGGGCGGCAGAAAAGCGGTCTGCTGGGGCGCTTCGAGCGGTGACTCCATCGCCTCCGCGGGTTGCTTGTTGACCGTCGGACCCTTGCTTTTTGCCTCGTCATGGCCGCCTTTTTTTACCTCGCCCATGTCGACAGAGGCGATCCGTCCTGGCGGCGGCTTGGCTTCCGGCTTCAGTTTTGGCCTCGCCACCGGTTTGCGGACCGGTTTGGGCCGGAGTGGTGGCGGTGGCGGCGGCTGAAATACCAGTTGTACCGGGATCGGCGTCACCTCGGCTGGCGGATGCATCGGCCAGTTGAGCAGCAGCAGTAGCGGCAACAGGTGCAGGACCAATGACGCAACCGGTCCGAGGCGCCACCTCGGCGGTTGCGAACCCACCGGCCGTTCGCCATCTGGCGGCGGCGCCGAACCCGGCAATGGGCGGCGCAATCGCACCGGCGGTCCACGGTGGTCGGCGGTTCGATCCTCCGCCATCGACTCCGGGCGCAGTGACAGTCGCGCCGACGCCGTGGAGTCTTGACCCGGCGACAAGCGCGGCTCGCAGCGTGCCTCGTTGATCGGCGCGTCGATGCGGAACACTGCCCGCGATCATCCTGCGGGGCCGGCCCCGCTGGCGAGCGCCAGCCATGCGGCCTCGTCGAGCAGGGTCACGCCGAGCGCTGCCGCCTTGGTCGCCTTGGAGCCAGCATCGGCGCCGGCCACGACATAATCAGTCTTGGCCGACACCGAACTGGTCACGTTGGCGCCGAGTGCTTCGGCGCGCGCCTTGGCCTCCGACCGGCTCATGCTGGTGAGCGAGCCGGTAAACACAACGGTTTTGCCGGCGAGCGGCGAGGCCACGCGCAGTGCCGGGGTTTCGTAATCGAGCACCACCACTTCGCGTGCGAGATCATCAAGCACGGCGCGGTTATGCGGCTCGGCGAAAAAGCCGATGATATCGGCCGCCATGTCTTCGCCGATGCCGTGAACGTCGACGAGACCGGCGCGCGCTTCGCTGTCGGGTTGCTGTGCCGCTTCCATTGCGGACCGCCAATTCGCCAACGAGCGATAGTGGCGCGCCAGCAGGCGGGCCGTCGCCTGCCCGACCTGTGGTATGCCGAGCGCATTGATAAAGCGTTCGAGCGAGATATGCCGCCGCTCGTCGATGCCGGCGACGAGTTTCCTCGCGCTGATTTCGCCCCAGCCTTCACGCTTGGCGATGATCGCCGGATCGAGGCGGAAGATATCGCCCGGCTGGCGGATCAGCCCGTCTTCCCAGAACGCCTGGATGTGCTTGGCGCCGAGGCCCTCGATGTCAAAACTGTCGCGAGCGACAAAATGCTTGAGCCGTTCAACCGCCTGCGCCGGACAGATCAGCCCACCGGTGCAGCGCCGCGCGACCATGCCCGGTTCGCGCACCGCAAGGCTGCCGCAGACTGGACAATGGTCGGGAAATTCATAGGGCTGCGCCTCCGCCGGCCGCCGTTCGGTCACGACCCCGACGATCTGCGGGATCACATCGCCGGCGCGCTGGACGATGACAGTGTCGCCGATGCGCACATCCTTGCGAAGGATCTCATCCTCATTGTGCAGGGTCGCGCGCTGGACGACGACCCCGCCGACAGTAATCGGTTCGAGGGCCGCGACCGGGGTTAACGCTCCCTGCCTTCCGACCGAAATCAGGATGTCGCGCAACACGGTCTGCGCCTGCTGCGCCGGGAATTTGTGGGCCAGCGCCCAGCGCGGCGCGCGGCTGACCATGCCGAGCCGCTCCTGCAGCGACAAATCATTGACCTTGTAGACGACCCCGTCGATGTCGTAGGGCAATGACGCCCGATCGGCCGCGATGTCGCGATAATAGGCCAGCACCTGATCGACGCCGCGGCACAGGCGCGAGCGATCGTTGACGCTCAGCCCCCAGGCGCCGAACTGCGCTAATGCTTCGGCATGGGTGCGAGCGAACGCGGCACTTGTCTCGCCCCAGGCATAGGCGAAAAATTTGAGCGGCCGCCGCGCGGTCACGGACGGATCAAGCTGGCGCAGCGAACCCGCGGCGGCGTTGCGCGGATTGGCAAAAACCGGTTCGCCGGCGGCCGCGCGCTCTTCGTTCAACGCAAAAAAACCGGCGCGCTCCATATAGACTTCGCCGCGGATTTCGATGATGTCGGGCCAGCCGGAACCCTTGAGCTCTTCCGGCACGCTCGGCAGTGTCCGGATGTTCGCGGTTACGTCCTCCCCGGTCACACCGTCGCCGCGCGTTGCGCCCTGGATCAGCCGGCCGTGTTCATAGCGCAATCCCAGCGACAATCCATCGATTTTAGGCTCGGCCATGACCTCGATCGTGGCTTCGGCAACCAGTGTCTGATCCGTCGGCCGGCTGAAGAAATTGCGAATGCCGGCAAAAAAATCGCGGACATCGGCTTCTTCGAACGCGTTTTCAAGCGACAGCATCGGCCGGCTATGCGTGACTTTGGCAAAACCGACGGCGGGTGCGGCACCGATCCGCCGGGACGGGCTGTCGGCACGAACGAGTTCGGGAAAGCGCGCTTCGAGTGCAGCATTCCGCTGGCGCAGCGCGTCGTATTGCGCGTCGGAAATTTCCGGCGCCGCATCGGTGTAGTAGAGCCGATCGTGACGGCGGATCTCGTCGGCGAGTACCTCCAGTTCGGCGCGCGCCTCAGCCGCGCTCAGCGCCTCGATTGCCGGCAGCTCGGCCGGCGCGTGTTCGACCGCTGTGGTGCGGCGGCGCGAACGCGATGCCGTCATGCGCGACCACCAGCGATCAGGCTCGCCGCCGCGGCGCGCGCCTCGGCGGTGACGGTGCGGCCCGACAGCATCCGGGCGATCTCCTCCTGCCGCGTGTCGGGGTCCAGTTCCTCGACCAGGGTCACGGTCTTGCGCTCGGAAAGATGCTTGGCGACGCGCCAGTGATGGGCGCCGCGCGCCGCCACTTGCGGCGAATGGGTCACGACGAGGATCTGGAGGCTGGTGCCGAGGCGCTGCAGGCGCTCGCCGACCGCCGCCGCGACCGCGCCGCCAATGCCGCTGTCGACCTCGTCAAAGATCAGGGTCGGCACCGAGGACGAGCCCGCGAGGACAAGCTTCAAGGCGAGCATAAAGCGTGACAGCTCGCCGCCCGAAGCGATCCGCGCCAACGGGCCAAACGGGGCGCCGGGGATCGTGGCGACCTCGAAATGCACGCGCTCGCGGCCATGCTCGCTCCAATCGGGTTCGTCGAGTGGTGCTATGACGGTACGAAACTGCGCCTTGTCGAGGCGTAACGGCGGCAATTCGGCGGCGACCCCGGCGTCGAGACGCAGGGCTGCGGCTTCGCGCACCCGCGACACCCGCTCGGCCACGGCGATGTATTCGGCGCGGGCGGTAGCTGTCGCCTCGGTCAAGGCGATCGCACCCTCGGCCCCGGCTTCGATCCCAGCAAGCCGCGCGGCGAGCGCATCGCGCAGGGCCGGCAGATCCTCGACCGCCACCTGGTGCTTACGGGCGGCGGCGCGCAACGCAAACAGCCGCTCTTCGACTTTCTCGAGTTCGCGCGGGTCGAGTTCAAGGTTGCGCGCCGCACCTTCAAGCACCCCGAGCGCTTCGGTGGTTTCGTTTGCCGCGCGCTCGGCTGCGGCCAATGCTTGATCAAGCAGGCCGAGGGCGCGGTCACGGGCGCGCTCGATGCGCCGGGTGGCACGGGCGAGTGCCGCTTGCGCGCCGGTCGGACCGCCAAGTTCACTGATCGCCTCGCTCAGGGTTTCGGCCAGCCGTTCGGCGTTCTGCAACAAAGTCCGGCGCGCCGAAAGCCGATCCTCTTCACCCGCTTCGGGGATCAGCGCATCCAGCTCCGCCAGATGGCTGCGCAGCAGATCCTCCTCGGCGTGGCTGGCGGCCGCGAGGCGGGCCGCCTCGTCTTCGCGCCGGCTGGCGGTTCGCCAGTTGCGCCAGGCTTGCGCCAGGGTCATGCCGCCATCGGCAAGTTCGGCATAAGCATCGAGGACCACGCGATGATTGGCAGGATCGAGCAGTCCACGCTGTTCAAATTGGCCCTGGATCTCGACCAGGCTGTCGCCGAGCTGGCGCAGCATCCCGATGGTCGCCGGCGCATCATTGACAAAGGCGCGGCCGCGACCGTCGCTACGCAACAGCCGGCGCAGCACAATGGTGTCGCCAGCGCCGTCAAACCCGGCCTCGCGCAGCATCGTATGCGCCGGATGGTTGCGGCCGACCGCGAACTCCGCGGTCACCGAGGCTTCGGCGGCACCGTCGCGCACCAGCCCGCCCTCGCCGCGCCGCCCCAACGCCAGCCCCAGAGCATCAAGCAGGATTGATTTTCCGGCGCCGGTCTCGCCAGTCAAGACGCACAGTCCTGGATGAAACGCCAGATCGAGCCGGTCGATCAGGACAATTTCGCGGATGGTCAGCCCGAGCAGCATTCCCGGAATAATATAGGGGCGTTTTCGCTCAAACCAGCGTCAGCGCTCCGCAACCGCGCGACCGATTGAGCGATCGCCGTCGGGTAACTCAGAACAGGCTGCCGAAGGTGCGGCCAATCCAGCTTTGCGTCTGGGCATCCGGTTCTTGAGTCCCCTTCAAAAGGGCATAGGCGTCGCCATACCACTCATTACCCGGGTAATTATATCCCAGCACCGCCGCGTTTTTCTTTGCTTCGCCGGTCAACCCGAGCGCCAGATCGCATTCGACCAGGCGTTCGAGCGCCTCTGGCACGTGTGTTGTCGTCTGATAGTTGTCAATAACTCGCT
>DATJLK010000060.1:0-18056 GCA_035509615.1 Allostellaceae bacterium
GCCGGCTCGCACAGATCGTGAAAGATCCGCGCGGCGGTGTCGACGATGATATTGTCGGTGCTGTCGCTCATGTCGCGTCCGGTTGTCGCCCCTGCGGCGATCGTAGTGCACCCGCCGCGTTACGGAAAGCGACATGGCGAAGCCGCGAGCGAGGGTTGCAGTGGCGCCATGCTTGCCGCAACGCCCTTGCTCGCCGGGTAGGAAAGGCGATCTCAGCAAGGTCGAACAGGCGCAACTGACAGGCAAATCCATGTTTATTGCAATGAACCGCTTTAAGGTCGTCCCCGGCGCGCAGACTGATTTTGAACGGGTGTGGACGACGCGCGACAGCCATCTGGCGGATGTGCCCGGCTTTATCGTGTTCCATCTGCTGCGCGGGCCGGAATATCCCGATCATGTGCTCTATTCGTCGCATACGTTGTGGCGCAGCCGCGCCGATTTTGTAGCCTGGACCCGGTCCGAGGCGTTTCGCCGCGCGCATAGCGATGCCGGCTCAAACCGGCCGCTCTATCTCGGTCACCCGGAATTCGAGGGGTTTGAAGTCATCCAGACCGTGGGCGACGATCCGGTGCATTAGACCATGATCGTATCGGATCGAAGCGCCAGGCGCTCCGATCCGATACGTGAATCATGGTCTCTCACCCTCGGAATCGAGAGCAGGATTCACGCAAGAAATGGAAGCTCTGTTCCATGTCTTGCGATCCTGCTCTGGCCGCCCGCTTCCACCGCCGGAGACAAAGTCCGAGGCGTCGCGCCAAGGCGACATCGGCGGGCGTGATCTTGGTGCTGATCGAGTGCCGCCGGTTGGGATCAGCCGGAGCGTTGCTCTTTGGGCAGTGCCGATTCGGCGAGCCGGACCCAATAGCTGGCGCCGAGCGGCAAGATCATGTCGTTGAAATCGTAATGCGGCGAATGCAGCATGCCGCCGCATTCAGCGGTACCGTTGCCGATCCAGATATAGGCCCCGGGTTTCTGTTCGAGGAAAAAGGCAAAGTCTTCGGCCCCCATGCTCGGCAACAGACCGCGTTGCACGTTGCCATCGCCGACGATCGCGGCGGCGGCTTGCGCCGCGAGTTCGGTCTCTTCCACGGCGTTCAAGGTTGGTGGGTAGCGCCGCTCGTAGCGCAATTCCATTTTGGCGCCACCGCTGCGGCAGGCCCCGTCGGCGATGCGGCGCAACAAAGGCTCCATCCGATCGCGGACCTCGGGGCTGAACGATCGGGTCGTCCCGCGCAATACCACCGTCTCGGGAATGACATTCCAGGTATCACCGCCATGGATCTGGGTCACGCTGACGACCGCACTTTCGAGCGGATGGGTGTTGCGGCTGGCGATCGTCTGCAGGCCGTTGATGATTTGTGCGGCCACCACAACCGGATCGATCGCGAGATGCGGCATTGCTGCATGCCCGCCGCGGCCCGTGATTGTGATCTCGAAAATATCAAATGCGGCCATCATCGGTCCGGGCTGGATCGCGAATTGTCCGGCCGGCAGTTCCGGCCAGTTATGCATCCCAAACACCGCGTCGACCGGATATTTGTCGAGGACACCTTCCTCTATCATGACCCGCGCGCCGCCTTCGTTCTCCTCGGCCGGCTGAAAGATGAAATGGATCGTGCCGGCGAAATTGCGGGTCTCGGCGAGATGCCTGGCGGCACCGAGCAGCATCGCGGTATGGCCGTCATGGCCGCAGGCGTGCATGCGTCCACGCTGTTGCGAGGCATGGGAGAATTCGTTGCGCTCGTCGATGTGCAACGCATCCATATCGGCGCGCAAGGCGATCGCGCACGACCCCGGGATTGATCCGTGCAGGGTGCCGACGACACCCGTCCCGGCTATGCCGCGGGCGACGGAGAGGCCGAACGATTCCAGGCGCTCGGCGACAAACGCGGCGGTGCGATGCTCCTCAAAGGCGGTCTCGGGGTGGGCGTGCAGGTGGTGGCGCCACTGCGTCATCTCGGCATGAAAATCGGCGATGCGATTGATGATCGGCATGATCCGCGAGCCTCGCTTTGCGTGCGGCGCAGGTTGGCGAGGCGCGGTGGTGGCTGTCAACACTCCCGGCACCGGCGATTACGCGAAGAGCGCCGCCGATGGTTCAGCGTTCATGCAATCCGGGCCCTCCAAGGCGGCCCGCATTTACATTGCTTTCACGCCCGCTCCTGGTACGGAATTTGTCGCCGCAGTTCCGAAGAGGTCCTGCTTCTCGGAAGCACAACGGTCTCGATTCAGGCGAAAGTCGATTGCACGGCCGCGCTATGTTGATTTCTGCCTACCCATCTCTGGCGAAAATTCGCTCTCCCGTTACTCGATTTGGCGACCACGTCGCTGGTTTTTAGCGGCGCGGCTGTCGCCATCAAAGATCCGACGCAGCGAGGGCAGGAGTGAACCGATTGCTCCAAGCCCGAGCACCTCTCGCGCGCGGTCGAGCGCTGCCGCGCCCCGAGTTTTGGCCCCACTCGCCAGACCGATAGCACCGTCCCTTTTTGCGAGGTTGACCAGTCGGCGATCGGCCGTCCAAATCGATGGGCTCGGCTCATGAAGGGCTGCTTCGCGCATTGCGTGACGCATGATCGTCGCAAGAAGGTAATCGCCGGAAGCAATCTGGTCAGTGGTCAACTGACGTAGCCACGGTGCGCCTGATTGCAATTGAGAATTGGTGAGCATGACGATGTAGCTTTTTTCGAGGATCTCCGCGGCATTCGAATCGCGGCTTCCGAAGGACGAGACTTGTTGCCACGGGATCGGAGCGATCGTTTCGAAAGGCAGCGTTTTCACCCGGTTCTTGTACCGTAAACAAATCGGATGCAGTGTCTCGGATCCGATTTCCTCCCAGTTGTATGTCGTTCGCGGAAACGTCGCATGCTGCTTGCGGACCCATTCTGAGATTACCCGGCCGCCGGGACGGGAGGCAAAGCAGTTAACCCGCACCAACGGCCCGCCTTTGGCCAAGAGGCCGCCCTGAGTGAAGCAAACAAATTCATGGGCCTCGAGCAGATCGAGGATCCAGTCCAGCGGCTTCAGCACAATCGCGTCAGAATCCAGCCACATGCCCCCGTGTCTCTGCACGAGCATGGCTCTGATCATGTCGGCCTTGTGCGCAATCTGAGAGATTGAGAACAACTCAGGAGGAATATCGGAAAGATAGGTCCCTAATGTCTCTGGAGTTACGAGGATCAGTTCAATCCCGGCAATTCTCCTCGCGATCTCGCGCAACCCGTCGATGAATGCCGGTTTTTCGCCGACGGTCTCCCAGTACTGCCAGATCACGCGCGACACCGGTAACCTCCGCGTTTGCTGGCCGTGTCATAGGCGCCGGTTCTAAACCGGTCCATCTGCAGGCCGGTTTGCATCTGCCGGCTGGCCCGTCCGCCCAGAAGGCGGCAACTGGTAAAGACAGACACTTCTCCTGTGTCCTTGATAGCTGCACTCGGGTTCAGATGCCGCTCGGATGCGAAAACGACGCAGATTGAACGGCGCAATATCCAGGTTAATCAGGTAAAATCCCCAATTTTCTATCGGGAGATAAGGTTGTATGTCAATGTTGCGCCGTTGCTCGAGAAAAGATGTAGCGATGAGGATGCAGCCGTATTCTTGTAACTGTTGAATAATCTGTAGGGCCAAGTCTAGCCGTAGATGAAAGAGTATGTCACGACAGACGACCAGATCGGCTCTTGGGAGTGTGTCATGGGTGACGTCCGCCAGGCGAAAACAGGTGCGGCTGTCGCCAAATTTTTTCGTTAAATCGTCTACGAGACCAGGATGAGCTTCCCAACCTTCATAACACACCCGTGGGTTGGACCGCCACGCGGCATACTGCATCCAGTTCCAGTCGCCGCAGCCGAGATCCAGGATCGAGGTGACGCGGTATTTCTTTACGACCCGGTTGAGCAACGATAATACCGGTTCAGCCGCCGACCGGGTGCTGCCTGGGCCAGATATGGACTCGCGTCTTCCGAGCGCACGTTCCTGTAGACCAAAGTCGACAAAATCCCTGGCTGCCGAAAAATTGCTATTTCGCACCGTGGCTCCTCGAAATCATACTCCAAGTATAGCAGGAACAGGGAGACTTTCCAATAGGGCGTAAAAAAACGTGCCGGCCCTACGGAAGTTTGTTATCGCCGCGGTCATACGTGCTGTCTGGTGCTGGCATCGCGTGGCCGCACGGCAGCTTTTGAAAGCAAAGGAAGTACTTAAATCGGATTAAAGGTGCAAAGAAACTCCAAATTTTAATTGAGGTGGTAGCGGGGGAGGGATTTGAACCCCCGACCTTGGGATTATGATTCCCCTGCTCTAACCAGCTGAGCTACCCCGCCGCGGCTCCGGGATATAGGAGATGGGGTGGCGAGGGTCAAGCGGCGGCCGGCCTCAGCTTCACGCCGGAGGGGCGGTGCCGGATCCAGCCGCCGCCGAGCACGCGACTGTCGTCGTAAAGCACCGCCGCCTGACCGGGTGCGACCCCCTCGACCGCGGCATCGAGCGCGAGTTCGGCGTCACCCTCGGCAGCGCCGGGATAGAGGGTCGCCGGCACCGGCGGCTGCGCCGAGCGCAGCTTGACCTCGACCCGCCTGCCGGCCGAGGACGGCGGCTCCTCCGCCAGCCAGTTGAGTTCGCCGAGCGCGACGCGGTCTTCGGCCAAGGCAGCGCGAGGACCGACCACGATCCGGCCGCTAGCCGGCTCGATCGCCAAGACATGCAACGGCTCGGCCACGGCGATCCCGAGCCCCTTGCGCTGTCCGACGGTGAATCTGGCGATGCCTTGATGCCGGCCGAGGACATGGCCGTCACGGTCGACAATATCGCCGGGCTCGGCGGTTTCCGGATGCAGCCGCGCGACGAGGTCAGAATACGAGCCCTGCGGCACAAAACAGATGTCCTGGCTGTCCGGCTTGTCAGCGACGTCGAGACCAAAACGCCGGGCCAACACCCGGGTCTCGTGCTTGGCCAGACCGCCCAATGGAAAGCGCAAAAACCCGAGTTCGGCGCGCGTCGTCGCAAACAGGAAATAGCTCTGATCGCGGGCGATGTCGCGAGCGCGGTGCAGTTCCGGCCCGGCCGCGCCTGGAACCCGACGGACATAATGGCCTGTGGCGAGCGCCGAGGCGCCGAGATCGCGCGCAGTCGCCAGGAGGTCGCGAAACTTTATGCGCTGATTGCACCGAATGCACGGCACCGGCGTCTCGCCGCGGCGATAGGCATCGGCGAAATCATCGATGACCTCACGGCGAAAGCGGCTCTCGTAGTCGAGCACATAATGGGCGATGCCGAGCCGCGCGGCGACACGGGCGGCGTCGTGGATGTCCTGCCCGGCGCAGCACGCACCCTTGCGGCCGGATGCGGCACCATGGTCATAGAGCTGCAAGGTGATTCCAACCACCTCGAACCCGCACTCCGCGAGCAGCGCCGCGGTCACCGACGAATCGACGCCGCCCGACATCGCGACAACGATGCGGTGGTCGGCCGGATTGCCGGTCAGGTCGATGTCCGCCAATCGTTCAATCCCGGATCAGATAGTGGCGCAAATAGATTGCCGGCAACGCGCGCGCGGCGCAAAGGACGCCCGACTCGGGCCGCGTAGGGGCCAGCCACGGCTGCGCTGGCGCGGCCGCCAGCCGCGGAAAGGCGCTGTGGAAATTGGCATTGGCTGGTCCGCCGATTTTAGCCGAGCAGCAGATTGCGGGTCGCCGCCGGCAGGCGCACGGTCAGCCCATCGAGCTCCTCGGTGATGATGATCTGACAGCCGAGCCGCGATGTGGTGCTGAGGTTAAAGGCGAGATCGAGCATGTCCTCCTCGTCCTCGCTCGCCTCCTTCAGCAATTCGTACCATTCGGGATCGACGATGACATGACAGGTCGAGCAGGCGAGCGACCCCTCACACGCACCCTCGATGTCGATCCCGTGCCGATGGGCCACTTCCAGCAGCGACAGGCCCAGCGGCGCGTCAACCGCGCGTGCGGTCCCGTCGCGTTCGATAAAAACGATGCGCGGCATCACGCAGCCTCCCCCTCCGGTCGGGGTGCGAGATCCTCGGCCAGCATTGCGGCAGCCAGGGGCGCAGCGGCTTCGCTCGGGAGATCGGTTGCCGCAACGAGCCGCAAGACCGACATCCCGGCCCGGTCGGCCGCGGTTGCGATGGTTGCGGTCCCGGCGTCACCCGATACGGCTGGCGCCAGGACGATCACCGCATGGGTCGCCGGCCGGGCAAGCGCGCGTTCCGCCCGCAGGCGGGCGCGCTCGAACAACTCCTGCCATCCCGCGACATCATCGCGCGGCGGCACCGATAGGACCTGTTCGAACCCCTCGCGATCGGCGAGAACCACGGCATTGCCGCCCACCGAGACCGCGATCTCGGCCACCGCGCCTGACGCGTCGATACCGATCGCGGCCCCCGATGCGTCGGGGTCGAGAGGTCCGCCCTCCGGCTCTTCGATCTGGAACAGCTTCACCCGACGAACCTCATTCGACCGAAATTCTACGCACCCGCGCGGCCCGAGCATCCCTTTCTCGGCCGACCCGTGTCAGACGTGAAAGGATTCGCCGCAGCCGCAACGGCCTTTTTCGTTCGGATTGCGAAAGGTGAAGCCGTTCTGCAGCTTTTCGTCGATGTAATCCATCTCGGTGCCGAGAATGAACATGATCGCTTTCGGATCGATTAAGACGGTCACACCCTTATCCTCGACGACTTCATCAAACCTACCCTTTTCGTCGGCATATTCGAGGGTATAGCTAAGCCCGGAACAGCCTCGCGCCCGCACCCCGACCCGCACCCCGACCGACGGCTTGCCGCGTTTGGCAAGCAGTGCCTGTATTCGCTGCGCGGCGGCTTCGGTGACCGTCAGCGCCTGCTTTTTCGCCCTCATCGGTTTCTCCGCTGCAATTCTTGATGAACAGCCAATTCCTGGTGACCAAACCGGGTCGTGACCGGCTAGCCGTGTCGCTGCCCGGCTTTGAGACGGACGGCTGCCGCGGCCAGCGCATCGACCGCGAAATCGACCTCCGCCGCCGTGTTGAAGCGGCCGAGCCCGATGCGGATCGCAGAATTGGCAACCGCATCGGGAAGGCCGAGTGCGCGCAGCACATAGGACGGCTCGACCGTGGCCGAGGTACAGGCTGAACCGGTCGAGATCGCGACCGACGGGCAGGCGTCGATCAACGATGGCGCCTCGATGCCTGGAAAACTCAGATTGAGGTTGCCCGGCAGCCGGTGCTCGGCGTCGCCGTTGAGGCCGAGACCGGGAACCCGGCGCGCCAGCGCGTGCTGCAAGCGATCGCGCAATTGCCGCAGGCGCGCTGCCTCGTCGGCCATTTCGTCGGCGGCGATGGCGGCGGCATGACCGAGCCCGACGCACAGTGGTGTGGGCAAGGTGCCGGAACGCAGCCCGCGTTCCTGGCCGCCGCCATCGATCAGCGGCAGCAGCCGGACCCGCGGGCGGCGGCGGACGTAAAGAACACCGACCCCTTTGGGCCCGTAGAGCTTGTGACCCGAGATCGACAGCAAATCGATGCGCATCGCTTCGACATCGAGCGGGATCTTGCCGGCCGCCTGCGCCGCATCGGTGTGGAACAGCACGCCGCGGGCGCGGCACAGCGCGCCGATCTCGGCGAGCGGCTGGATCACCCCGATCTCGTTATGCGCCGCCAGAACCGAGACCAGCAAGGTGCGATCGCGCAAGGCGGCTTCGAGCTTGTCGAGCCTGACAAGCCCGCTGGGCTCGACCGGAACATAACTCACCGCGAACCCCTCGCCCGCCAATTGCGCGCAGCTTTCGAGCACGCATTTGTGCTCGGTCGTCAAAGTGACGATGTGGTCGCGAAGCCGCCCCGCTTCGGGATGGGCGCGGGCGAAACGCGCCGCCCCCTTGATTGCGAGATTGTTGGCCTCGGTCGCACCCGAGGTAAACACGATCTCGCGCGGGTCGGCGTTGATCAGTGCCGCGATTGCGGACCGCGCGCGCTCGACTGCCGCCGCCGCGGTGTGGCCGTAGACGTGGCTCGTGCTATGCGGATTACCGAAATGCTCGGTGAAATAGGGCAGCATCGCCTCCAGCACGCGGGGGTCGAGACGCGTCGTCGCCTGGTTGTCGAGATAGATCGGCGGCGTGTTGGCGACGGGCTGGTCGGCAATGGGATGGGCGCCGGCGGGATGGGCGCCGGCGGGAGAATGGGCGGCAATCGAACTCATGCGGCGCGCGCCTCCTGCTGAAGGCCGCGCCGGCGGCGGTAAAGCGCGGTCCAGGAATGCATAAACCGGGCGATATCGGACTCGGTCGTGGTCCAGCCGAGACTCACCCGGATCGTCGAGGATTGAATATCGGGCGCCAGTCCCATCGCCGCCAGGACGTGGCTTGGTCCGACCTTGCCCGAGGAGCATGCCGCTCCGGCGCTGACCATGACGCCGTCGAGATCGAGCGCTATGACCTGGGTCTCAGCCGCCATCCCGGGCATCGCGATCGCCGAGGTGTTGGGAAGACGCGGCGCACCGGCGCCGACCACCAGCGCGTCCGGGGCTGTCGCGATGATCTCCGCCTCGAGCGCATCACGCAGTCCGCGCACCCGGTCGTAGATCGCGATCTCTGCGGCGGCCGCGGCAGCGGCGGCGGCAAAGCCGACGATCGCGGCAACATTCTCGGTGCCGGCTCGGCGCCCGCGCTCCTGGCCGCCGCCGCGAAATACCGGTGTCAGGTCAAGCCCGCCGGTCACGATCAGCGCTCCGATACCCGCCGGGCCGCCGATCTTGTGGGCTGACACCGACAACAGATCGGCGCCGATAGCGGCAATATCGAGCGGCAATTTGCCCGCCGCCTGGACCGCATCGCAATGAAACCACGCGCCATGGGCATGCGCCACAGTCGCAATCTCGGCCGTACGTTGCATGACACCGGTCTCGTTGTTGGCCAGCATGACAGAGACCAGCGCTGGGCGATTGTCGGCGGCCAGCTGATCGGCAAGCACATCGAGACGGACGATGCCATTGCGATCGACCGCGATCCGTTCGGCTGTCGGGACCGCGCGCAACACCGAATCATGTTCTACCGCCGATACCAACACCCGCTCCCGCCCGGCGCCGAGCAGCGCCAGATGATTGGCTTCGGTGCCGCCGCTCACAAAGACAACCGCGTCGGGCGCCGCACCGACGAACCCCGCGACCGCCTCGCGCGCGCCCTCCACCATCTGTCGCGCGGCCCGGCCCTGGCGATGAACCGAGGACGGGTTGCCGCAATGTGCCAGTGCCGCCGTGGCCGCCGCCATCGCCTGCGGGCGCAGCGGTGCGGTCGCGTTCCAATCGAGATAGGTCTCGGGCCGCCGCCCGGTTTGCCTTCTCATCGATTTTCCGGGATGGTGCCGGCGCCGGCCAGGTTTGCGCCCAAGTTTTCGCGATCCCGGCGACCGCCGGTGCCGAGAACCCGCTCTTCGCAGACATCGGCGAGCGAGACCGAACTCAGATAGAGATGGATGTGATTGCCAAGCTCCTCCCATAGATCGTGGGTCAGGCAGCGGGTGCGGTTGCCGCGGCAGCCGACCGGGGCACCCGGGGTGCAGCGCGTCGCACGGATCGGTTCGTCGACCGCAAGAATGACATCGGCGATCCGAATGTCACTGCGATCGTGGCCCAGGAGATAACCGCCGCCCGGCCCGCGCACGCTTTTGACGAGGCCGGCTTTGCGCAGCATCGCGAAAAGCTGTTCCAGATAAGACAGCGAGATCTCCTGGCGCTCGGCGACCTCGGCCAGCGCCACCGGCTCGCCGCGGCTATGCTGAGCCAGATCGACCATCGCCATCACGGCGTAGCGCCCTTTGGTGCTGAGCCTCACGCCCCGACCCTCACGAAACCCGCGCTTCGCTCTCGTCGGCGCCATTGCGCGCGGCAGCAACCAGCCGGAGCGCCCGGATGTCGCCCGCCGCGGGGCTGTCGACGGTCAACGCCTGCTGCGCCAGTTCGAGTTCTCTCAGTTGGCTGCGCAATGTCGCGACTTCGTCGATCACCCCGTTGAGCGCGCGGGCAATCGGATCCGGGATGTCGCCGCATACGGCATAGGGTTGGAACGCCGGCCGGGGTGCTGCCCCGACGCTGCCGCGCGCGACCTGGCGCGCGGGATTGCCGACCATCGTGGCCCCGTCCGGCACTTCGCGCAACACCACCGCGGACGCCCCGATCCGCGCGCCGTCGCCGACCCGGAATGGTCCCAGGACCTGGGCGCCGGACCCGACGATAACGCCGCTGCCCAGGGTCGGATGGCGCTTCTCGCCGCGCGCCAGCGAGGTGCCGCCCAGCGTGACCCCCTGGTACAATGTGCAGTCATCACCGACCTCGGCGGTCTCGCCAATGACCACGCCCATGCCGTGATCGATAAACACGCGCCGACCGATCCGTGCCCCTGGATGGATCTCGATCCCGGTCAACATGCGCCCCACATGCGAAACAAACCGGCCGGCGAGCAGCCAACGGTGTCGCCACAGCCAGTGCGCGAGACGATGATAAACGAGCGCGTGAAAACCCGGATAGCACAGCACGACTTCGAAGCGCGAGCGGGCCGCCGGGTCGCGGGCGAGCGTCGCGTCGATTTCTTCGCGCAGGTTCTTCCAAAACATCGCTATCACTATATTAAGATGGCTGTGGCCGATCGCCGGCACCCGCTGCGCGGAGGCTCGAAACGAGCATATAATTGTCCGACAAAAATGATCAAGAATTGCGGGCGAAGACCTGACCCATCCCGAATGCCGATCGCCGACCTGGACGCCCGGATTTCACTGGAATCATCATGCCTGAGGTAATTATCAACGGGCCGGAAGGCCGGATCGAGGCGCGCTATCATCATGGAAGGGGAGCCACCGCGGGAATGGCGCTGGTGCTGCATCCGCATCCGCAGCATGGCGGTACGATGAACAACAAGCTCGTCTATGCCTTGTACCAGACATTTGTGCGCCACGGGTTTTCGACGCTGCGCTTCAATTTTCGCGGTGTCGGCCGCAGCCAGGGCAGCTTTGACCGGGGAGAAGGCGAACTCTCCGATGCCGCTTCGGCACTCGACTGGCTCCAGACCTACAACCCGAACGCCGGTACCTGCTGGGTTGCGGGATTTTCGTTTGGCGCCTGGATCGGCATGCAGCTGCTGATGCGCCGGCCGGAGATCGAAAGTTTCGTCGCCGTAGCGCCGCCGGCGAACATGTATGACTTTACCTTTCTGGCGCCATGCCCATCGTCCGGGCTAATCTTGCAGGGCGACCAAGACAATGTCGTGCCGGTCGACTCGGTGCAAAAGCTGGTGACCAAACTGTCGCATCAACGCGACATCAAGATCGATTTCCGCAAGATTCCCGGCGCCGATCATTATTTTGCCGACCAGCTCGAAGTGATCACGAGCCATGTTGATGGCTACATCCGCGAGCATCTGCGGCAGGGCGGCAGGGCGGTGATCACGCCCCAGGGGCGCGGGGTCAGGTAGAGAGGCGAAACCGCCGCATCGCTAATCGGCGAAAGGATCGCGGACCAGCACCGTGTCGTCGCGTTCCGGACTCGTCGACAACAGGGCGACCGGGGCGCCGATCAGTTCCTCGAGCCGGCGGATGTATTTGATCGCGGTCGCCGGCAGATCGGCCCAGGATCGGGCGCCCCGCGTGCTTTCGCGCCAGCCTTCGGCGACCTCGTAGATCGGTTCGAGTTCAGCCTGGACAGAAGTGCTGCTCGGCAAATGGTCGTAGTTCGTCGCCCCGCGGTAGGCGGTGCAGATCTTGACCTCGTCGAACCCGTCGAGCACGTCGAGCTTGGTCAGGGCGATGCCATCGATCCCACCGAGCCGGATCGCCTGGCGCACCATCACCGCATCGAACCAGCCGCAGCGCCGCGGCCGGCCGGTGACGACGCCAAATTCGCGGCCGCGTTCGCCGAGCATGCGGCCGATATCATCCGTGAGTTCGGTCGGGAACGGGCCGCTGCCGACCCGGGTCGTGTAGGCCTTGGTAATGCCGAGGACATAACCGACAGCACTCGGTGCAATCCCCGAGCCGGCCGCCGCCTGGCCGGCCAAGGTGTTCGACGAGGTCACAAACGGGTAGGTGCCGTGATCGACATCGAGCATCGCTCCTTGCGCACCTTCGAACAGAATGCGGCGGCCGCGGCGCCGGGCATCGTCGAGCACCCGCCACACCGCGGCGGCATAGGGTAGAACCCGCGGGGCTACCGCGCGCAGTTTTTCCACCAACTCGGCACGATCGATTTCGGGCTCATCGAGCCCGCGCAACAGCGCATTGTGGTGTAGCAGCACCGGTTCGAGCCGGGCTTCGAGGGCGGCGGGGTCGGCGAGGTCGCACACCCGTAATGCCCGGCGGCCGACCTTGTCTTCATAGGCGGGGCCGATGCCGCGTCCAGTAGTCCCGATCCGCTGCGAGCCGCTGCGCCTCTCGCGGGCACGGTCGAGCGCACCATGCGACGGCAGGATCAGCGCCGCATTGTCGGCAAGCTTCAGGTTTTCGGGCGTGACCTCGACGCCCTTTTGCCGGATCGCGTCGATCTCGCCGATCAATGCCCAGGGATCGACAACGACGCCGTTGCCGATGATCGACAGCTTGCCTGGCCGCACCACTCCCGACGGCAGCAGGCTCAGCTTGTATTCGATGTCACCGATAACGAGGGTGTGTCCGGCGTTGTGGCCGCCCTGAAAGCGCACCACGATTTCGGCGCGTTCCGACAGCCAGTCGACGATCTTGCCTTTGCCTTCGTCGCCCCATTGGGCGCCGACAACAGCGACATTGGCCATTGGCTGTCTCCCTCAGTCAAGCGCTTGCGGCGCTCCGCCTTCAAGCCCGCCTTCAAGCCCGCCTTCAAGGATGTGGGAACAACCGAGACGCCGCGCCTCCGCCCGCCAATCGGCGGCGGGTTCGAGGGCGGCAACGGTGATCCAGCCTTCCTCGCGCAAGGCGGCGGCTCGCCCGCGCCCGGTGCCGGGCGGCAGCAGCAAGCGGCGTTGCGGCGCTGTGTGCGGCAGGGTTCGTAGAATCGTATCGGTGTAAAGCGTGAAGCCGGTCGCGGGCTCGGGCAAGGCCGGATCCCCGGCCTGATAACGGCCGCCGCGCCCCAACTCGCCGCTCGATCCGGGAAGGGCCGCGCCGGCGAAAAAGGTAAAGCTGATCCCGGTGTGATACTCGAACCCGCGGTTTTCAACCGGGTCGACGGTGACTTTGAGGCCGGTGGCGGCGTCACTGAGCCCATCGAGCACGGCGCCCAGCCGCACCCGTTCGGAGCGCGCCTGCGGCGGTAGGTCAAGGCGATCGAGAGCCGCCAGCGCCGCCTCCGCTGGGCCTGCTGCTGCCAGCAACCGGCCCAGCAATTCGCCGGCTTGCCCGGCGATCGCTGCGACCGCGGCGGCATCTTTGTGGTCGAGGGCAGCGCGTAGCGCCACGGCGCGTTCGCTGGAAATGTCGTAGGCGCCGACCACTGCCGGTACCAGGGTCGGCAGGGTGATGTCGACCGACAGATGGGGTACTCCAAGCGCCGCCAATCCCTCACCGGCGATGGCGATGGCTTCGACATCGGCGGCGGGCCCGCCGGCGCCGATCAATTCCGCGCCAACCTGACCGATCTGGCGCTCGGGCCTGATTTCCGAGCCCCGCACTCGCAAGACCTGTCCCGCGTAGCTCAACCGCAGCGGGCGCGCCGCGTTGCCGAGGCGGGTGGCAGCGATGCGGGCAATCTGCGGCGTCATGTCGGCGCGCACCCCGATCATGCGGTGCGAGCCCGGATCCATCGTGCGAAAGGTGGCGCTCGCCATGGCCGCACCAGCGCCGGCGAACAAGGTTTCCTCGAACTCGACAAGCGGTGGCTTGACGCGCTGGTAACCATGTGCCGCGAGTGTCGCCATCAGCCGGGCGACTACCTCGGCCTCGGCCTCGGCCTCGGGCGGCAGCATGTCGCGCATGCCGGTCGGCAGCAGGGCAGGATGCGGGACGTCGTTCATCGCTTCAATTTGCAACAGCTCGCGATCCGGCTCACGGGAGATACCGCGGCGATTTCCTTTCCCCCGGCCCAGTTCATCTCAGAACCGCAGCGACTTGACCTGAAGCACATCGGGTAGAGCGCGAACGCTGTCGAGGAGGTCGGAAGGCAGCGGCTGATCGACTTCGACAAGGCAGATGGCATCCTGCCCCGGCGCCGTCCGGCCCAGGTGAAAAGTCGCGATGTTGATCGACCGGCCGGCCATGGCCTGGCCGAGGGCGCCGATGAAACCCGGCTTGTCGAGGTTGCGCACAAACAGCATGTTGCCGCCAAGTCCAGCCTCTAGCGGGATGCCCTCCACCGAGACGAGCCGCGGTTTGTCGCCACCAAACAGGGTGCCGGCAACCGCGCGTGGGTGGCGTTCGGCAGCGGGACCGTTCGGGGTCACGACAACGCGGATCAGCGTCTGGTAATCGCCGGGCTCGACGCTGCGGGTTTCGCTGACGCGGATGTCGCGCTCGCGGCAAATCACCGGTGCGTTGACCATATTGACACTGGCGAGCTGCGGCGCCAGCAACGCGCTCAAGGTGATCGCGGTCAGCGGTTTGGTGTTCAGCTCGGCAATTGCGCCTTCATATTCGACCGATATTGCGGTAATGCCGCTATCGGTCAGCTGCCCGGCAAAGCTGCCGAGCTGCTCGGCGAGCGCAATATAGGGTCTGATGCGGTTCGCCTCCTCGGCGCTCAAGGAAGGCATGTTGACGGCATTGGCGACGGCACCGGTCAACAGAAAGTCGGCCATCTGCTCGGCGATCTGGACGGCAACGTTTTCCTGGGCCTCGGCCGTCGCCGCCCCGAGATGGGGGGTTGCGACGACATTGTCGCGGCCAAAGAGCGGGTTCTTGCGCGCCGGTTCCTCGACAAAGACGTCGATCGCCGCACCGGCGACATGACCACTGTCGAGCGCCGCGGCGAGATCCTGCTCGACGACAAGCCCGCCACGGGCGCAATTGACGAGCCGCACGCCCCGTTTCATTTTGGCGATCGCGGCGGCATCGATCATATTTTTTGTCGCTTCGGTCAACGGCGTGTGCAGGGTGATGAAATCGGCGCGCGCCAGGAGTTCGTCCAGATCGACCTTTTCGACACCGAGATCGATCGCCCGTTCGGCCGACAGGAACGGGTCGTAGGCGATCGCTTTCATCCGCAACCCGATTGCGCGCACCGCGACACTGGCGCCGACATTGCCGCAGCCGACAACTCCCAGCGTCTTACCGGTCAGTTCGACGCCCATAAACCGCGACTTTTCCCATTTGCCGGCTTGGGTCGAGTGGTCGGCAGCCGGGATCTGGCGGCACAGCGCGAACAGCATCGCGATAGCGTGCTCGGCGGCGGTCGTCGAATTGCCATAGGGCGTGTTCATAACGACGATGCCGCGCTGGGTTGCCGCGGCAACATCGATATTGTCGACCCCAATCCCGGCGCGGCCGATGATCTTGAGCGAGGGCGCTCGCGACAGGAGTTCGGCAGAGACCTTGGTCGCCGAGCGTACGGCGAGCCCGTCATAACCGGCGATGCGGGTGTTCAGCTCCTCGGCGGTGATGCCGGGCAGCATATCGACTTCGATCCCGCGCGCCGCCAAAATCACCGCAGCGCGCGGGCTCAGATCATCAGAAATCAAAACTTTTGGCATCTACTCACCACGTTGGCATTACCCGATTCAAATTCACCACAGAGACAGCGAGACGGAGAAAAGCAGCTAATCTCGTCACGACTACTGCCGTATTACCTCCGTGTCTCACCGCCTCATTGTGTATTAAGCGGCCTTTGCGGTCAGGCGCTGTTCATCCCAGGCCCAGTCGAGCCACGGCATCAGCGTTTCGACATCGCTGGCCTCGACCGTCGCGCCGGTCCAGATCCGGATACCGGGGGGTGATGCCCGATGGCTGGCGATGTCGTAGCCGGCTCCTTCCCGTTCGAGCCGTGCCGTCATCGCACGCACGAACTGAAAGCGGTCTTCAAGCGGCATCGCGGTGAACCACGGCTCGACGATCTTCAGCTGCGGCGAGGTGCAGGAAATCGTCGCGGGATCCTCAGCCAGGAATTCGATCCACGGGGTGCGCCCGGCCCAGGCGGCAACCACCGCGAGGTTCCTTTCTGAACGCGCGACGAGCCCGTCGAGCCCGCCCACCCGCTCGGCCCATTCGAGCGAGTCGAGCGCGTCTTCAACGCACAGCATCGACGGCGTGTTGATCGTTTCACCCTGGAACACGCCCTTGATCAGCTTGCCATTTGAGGTCAGCCGGAAGAGCTTGGGCAAGGGCCATGGCGGCGTGTAGCTTTCGAGCCGCTCGACCGCGCGCGGCGACAGCGCCAGCATGCCATGCGCCGCCTCGCCGCCCAGCGCCTTTTGCCAGGACCAGGTGACGACATCGAGCTTGTCCCAGGGCAGCCGCATCGCAAACACCGCCGAGGTCGCATCGCAGATCGCGAGCCCCCTGCGGTCGGCAGCGATCCAGTCGCCATTCGGGATCCGCACCCCCGACGTGGTGCCATTCCACGGAAACACGACATCGCGTTCGGGGTCGACTTCGCGGAGGTTGGGCAGCCGGCCATAAGGCGCGTGCAGGACACGGACGTCGTGCAATTTGAGCTGCTTGACGTCCTCGACCCAACCCTCGCCAAAATTCTCCCAGGCCAGCATATCGACGCCGCGGGCGCCCAACAGCGACCACATCGCAATCTCGATGGCCCCGGTATCCGACCCGGCAACGATCCCGACCTGCCAGTCGGCAGGTACGCCGAGGATTGCGCGCGAGCGGTCGACCACCTCGACGATCCGCCCCTTGCCGATGCCGGAACGGTGTGATCGCCCGACAAGTGCGGCTTCGAGCGCCGCCGGCGACCAACCCGGCCGCTTGGCGCATGGCCCCGATGAAAAACACGGGTTGGTTGGGCGCCGCGTCGGCTTCATCACGCAATTCCTCGCTGTGTTTGGAAGCGGCCCCCAGGAGAGCCGTCTGCCGCGCCGAACTTATGGACGGCGCCATCCCCCGTCAATGCGGCGCCACCGCATTTACCTTCTCCCGGTACGCCGCCTGGGGCTGTGAGGGGCGCAGCCCGAGTTAGTCAAAGGGATGGTCGAGCGAGTTCCGCGTGCAGCGCGAGAAAGCAGCGCGAGGCAAGCGGCCGTCGCGACCGCCAGGCTCAGAGAGTGCGGCGATCCTCGACAAAGGCTTCCCACCCGGCGCGGCGCAGCACGCAGGCCGGGCACTCGCCGCAGCCATAGCCCCAATCGTGGCGCTGATCGCGGTCGCCCAGATAGCAGCTGTGGCTCTCGTCGCGGATCAGTTCGACGAGACCATCGCCGCCGAGCTCGCGAGCAAGACCCCAGGTCTCGGCTTTATCCCGCCACATCAGCGGGGTATGGATCACAAAGCGACGATCCATGCCGAGCGACAATGTCGCCTGCAACGCTTTTA
Source organism: Allostellaceae bacterium (assembly GCA_035509615.1). Lineage (GTDB taxonomy): Bacteria > Pseudomonadota > Alphaproteobacteria > ATCC43930 > CGMCC-115725 > AP-15. Next base: position 17,413 of record DATJLK010000060.1, read on the forward strand.
GCGTGTCGTCGCGGCAGTCGGGATAGCCCGAATAATCGGTCTCGCACATGCCGCCGACGAGATGCCGGATGCCCCGCCGATAGCCGGTCGCCGCGGCGAACGCGAAGAACAACAGGTTGCGACCGGGCACAAAAGTGTTCGGCAACCCGCTGGCAGCGAAGGCGATGGCGCTGTTGCGGGTCAGCGCTGTCTCGCTGACCTGTCCCAGCACGGACAGATCGATCATATGGTCGTCGCCGAGCTTGCCGCCCCATTGGGCAAACTCGCCCTTGAGCCGCGCGATGATCCGCTGGCGGCAATCGAGCTCGACCCGGTGGCGCTGGCCGTAATCGAAGCCGATCGTCTCGACCGCATCGAACCTCGCCAGCGCCCATGCCAGGCAGGTTGTCGAATCCTGTCCACCGGAGAATAGGACCAGTGCGCCTTCTGCCTGAGTCAGGGATGTCATGGCCCTGTTATAATCTCATTTCGCATCCTCGGAGAGCTTATGACCAGCAACCCTTATCTCGCGCTTGGCGTGCGGCCGTTCATCAATTGCTGCAGCGTTCGCACGATGCATGGCGGCAGCCTGATGCTGCCGCAAGTGCGCGCGGCGATCGACGCGGCGTCGCGTCAGTTCGTCAATCTCGACGAGTTGATGGCCG
>DATJLK010000061.1:0-17857 GCA_035509615.1 Allostellaceae bacterium
TGCCTCCTTATAGGTCCACACCCGCTCGCCGTCGGGTTCAAGACCCGGCAAGGAGCGCGCCCGCGCCCCGGTCGCCAGAATGATGTGGGGTGCGGCGAGATCGGCGACCGCGGCTTCTTGTTTGGTAACGGCAAGGCGGCCCTTGCCGGCGAGCCGGCCCTGCCCGTCGAACACGTCGACCTTGTTCTTTTTGAGGAGATACGCGACGCCGTTTGACAACTGCCTGGCGACAGCGCGGGAGCGCGCCACGACCTTGCCGGCGTCGTAACGGATGTTGTTTGCCGAAAAGCCATACTGGTCGAGATGGTGCAGCAGATGGGCGATTTCGGAGCTGCGCAGCAACGCCTTGGTCGGGATGCACCCCCAATTGAGACAGATGCCGCCAAGATGTTCGCGCTCGACAACGGCCGTTTTCAAGCCGAGTTGCGCCGCTCGGATCGCGGCGACATAGCCGCCCGGCCCACCGCCGACGACGATCAGATCATACGACTTATCGGCCATCGTCCGCTCTTTCCGTGACCTCCGCGGATGACCCCGGGTAAGCCTCATGCGGGGATGCGCGCAGCGCCCGCCGCCGGCCTGGACAGAAGGCGGTCCCGGAAACTTCGAAAATGGCGGCTCGCAACCGCTCCTGCGAACCGTGTCTACCGGTTCCGGGCGCGCCGGCCATGGCCACACCCCCGAACGCGATATGGCGGGGTTTTCGCGCGCGCTCTTTGATTGACGGGAACGACGATAGGTGGGTCATTCGCGGGCGCGATCCCATCACAGCAGCATCGTCAGCGGGTCTTCGATCAACTTTTTGAAGGCGGCGAGGAATTGTGCGCCGACCGCACCGTCAACGGCGCGATGATCGCACGACAAGGTACAGCTCATGACCGTGGCAACGGCGAGCGCGCCGTTTCTGACGACCGGGCGCTGCTCCCCGGCGCCGACCGACAGGATGCCGCCATGCGGCGGGTTGATCACCGCAGCGAACTCGCGGACGCCAAACATGCCGAGATTGGAAATCGAAAAGGTGCCGCCCTGAAATTCATCGAGCTTCAACTTGCCGGTCCGGGCGCGGGCGGCGAGATCCTTGGTTTCGTTGGCGATCGTCGCCAGCCCTTTGCGGTCGGCCTGCTTGACGATCGGGGTGATCAGCCCGTCGTCGAGGGCAACAGCAACGGCGATGTCGACCGTGTCCCATTGCAGGATCGCCTCGTCGCTCCACGACGCGTTAGCCGCCGGCACCTGACGCAGGGCAAGCGCCGCGGCGCGGATGACAAAATCGTTGACCGAGATCCGGTAAGCGTCCGATCGCCCATTCAGCTCAGCCCGGATCTTGAGCAGTTCGTCGATCTCGCAATCGATCGTCAGATAGAAATGCGGGATGGTCTGCTTTGATTGGGTCAGTCGCTGGGCGATGACCCGGCGCATAGCGTTGAGCGGCCGCTCGGTATAGGGCGGGTTGCCGGCGAGTGCGAGCACCCGTTCCTTTGACAGGGCTGTCGGTGCCGCAGACGGCGCAGCCGAAGGCGGTGGCACGGTCGCCGGGCGGGCAGCGGCCGGGCCTGACGGTGCTGCGGCCGGCTGGCGCGCGGCCAGGACGGCAGCTTCGATATCAGATTTGACGATCCGTCCTTGCGGACCCGAGCCGGTGATCGCCGCGAGATCGAGCCCCGCCAGTTGCGCCATTCGCCGGGCCAGCGGGCTGGCGAAAATCCGCCGGTCGTGACCGTTGCCGCCGGCGCGCAGTGCTGCGGGTGGCGATGGCGTTGGCCCGGGGGGCGATGGCGTTGGCCCGGGTAGCGGCCCTGGGGGTGGCGGCCCTGGGGTTGGCGGCGCGGCTGGCATCGGCGCGACCGGCGGTAGCGCATTCCCGGCTTGGGTTGCCGGCGCAGCCGCTGCGGGCATTGGACGCGGGGCTTCGTTCGGTGGAGCAGTCAATGCCGAAGAATCCTCGCCCTCGGCCAGAAGCAGGGCGATCGGCTCATTGACCTTGATGCCTTGGGCGCCCTCCGGCACCAGAATCTTGCCGACCCGGCCGTCATCGACCGCCTCGACCTCCATCGTTGCCTTGTCGGTCTCGATCTCGGCGAGCACATCGCCCGAATGGACCTCATCGCCTTCGCGCTTCAGCCATTTGGCGAGATTGCCCTCGGTCATTGTCGGCGACAGCGCCGGCATTCGGATTTCGATCGGCATTTCCAATCACCAAATCAGCGGTCACCGCCGGCCGGTGGCCGAGCCGCTCCAGAGGAACCACCGGAGTCGTTTTCCGGCGCAGGCCGCGACCGACCAATCCGCCTGTCGAGTGCCGGAGTTCGCCAGGGCGTTTACCGAGGTTTAGCGGTACGCGACTTCGCGCGCCGCGGCAACGATGTCCTCGACCTGGGGTACCGCCAAGTGCTCGAGGTTGGCGGCGTAAGGCAATGGCACGTCCTTGCCGGTCACCCGCCTGACCGGCGCGTCGAGCCAATCAAAGCAATCCTCCATGATCCGTGCTGCAAGCTCGGCGCCGACCCCGGCAAACGGCCAACCCTCCTCGACCGTGACGATACGGTTGGTTTTTTTGACCGAGCCGGTCACGGTCGCGGCGTCAAACGGGCGAAGGCTGCGCAGATCGATCACCTCCGCCGAAATCCCGGTTTTTTCCAATTCCTCGGCGGCCTGCAACGCGAGTTTGACCATCCGCGAAAACGCCGTGATCGTCACGTGCTCACCGGGACGCGCCACCCGCGCCTTGCCGATCGGCACCAGATATTCCGGGTCGTCCGGCACCGCAAAACTTTCGCCATAGACGAGTTCGTGTTCGAGAAAGACGACCGGGTTCGGGTCGCGGATCGCCGATTTCAGCAGGCCCTTGTGATCAGCGCCGGTGAAGGGCGCCACCACTTTGAGCCCCGGGCAGTGCGCGTACCAGCTCGCATAGCATTGCGAATGCTGGGCGGCGACGCGGGCGGCGATGCCGTTCGGGCCGCGAAACACGATCGGGCAGTTCATCTGGCCGCCGGACATGTAATGGGTCTTTGATGCGGAATTGATGATCTGGTCGATCGCCTGCATCGCGAAATTGAAGGTCATGAACTCGACGATCGGCCGCAGCCCGGCAAAACCGGCGCCGACGCCGAGCCCGGCAAAACCTTGCTCGGTGATCGGCGTGTCGACGACCCGCCGCTCGCCAAATTCCTGCAGCAGACCCTGGCTGACCTTGTAGGCCCCCTGATATTGCGCGACTTCCTCGCCGATCAGGAACACCCGGTCGTCGCGCCGCATTTCTTCGGCTATCGCGTCGCGCAACGCCTCGCGCACGGTGATCGTGCGGGTGGCGCCGCGATATTCGGGTTCGGCAGCGGGAGCCGCGGGGGCCGGCGCCCGCGGCGCTGCCGGCGGTACCGGTTGCGGCGGCCGCGCCCGCAGCACTTCTTCGGCTGCGACCGGCTCGCGACCGTTGACGGGTCGCGCCGGCGGTGTCGAGTCAACCGCTTCACCATCGCCGGCAATCACCGCAATCGGGGTATTCACGGCGACGTGATCGGTGCCCTCCGGGATCACGATCTTGGCGAGCACGCCTTCATCGACCGCCTCGACCTCCATCGTCGCCTTGTCGGTCTCGATCTCGGCCAGCACATCGCCCGAATGCACCGCATCGCCTTCGCTTTTCAACCAGCGCGCGATCTTGCCTTCGGTCATCGTCGGCGACAGCGCCGGCATCAGCACCTGGGTCACCATGGCCTATTGCAATCTCCCGCCGTCGGGCAACGCGCCGCAGCCCGCGATTTCGGCTATCGCGCCGGTAATGCTGGATAATGTAGTCGGCGGCTCAGGCGTCGACCAGCACATCCGTCCACAGTTCGGCCGGATCGGGCTCCGGGCTGTCCTGGGCAAACTGGGCCGCCTCGGCGATCAGTTTGCGCACTTCCGCCTCGATCGCCTTCAGCGCCGCCTCCTCGGTGCCGCCGTCAACCAGTCGATGGCGCGCCTGTTCGATCGGATCATGTTCGGTGCGCACCCGGTCGACCTCCTCGCGGGTGCGGTATTTCGCCGGATCCGACATCGAGTGCCCGCGATAACGATAGGTCAGCATTTCGAGGATCAGCGGCCCTTGGCCGGAGCGAGCATGCTCGACCGCGGCGAGCCCTGCCTCATGCACCGCCAATACATTCATCCCATCGACCTGCTCCCCCGGGATGCCATAGGCCATGCCGCGATGAAACAGATCGGTGCGCGCCGAGGCGCGGTCGATCGATGTTCCCATGCCGTAGCGGTTGTTTTCGATCACATAGACGACAGGCAGCTTCCACAGCGCCGCCATATTGAAGCTTTCGTAGACCTGACCCTGGTTGATCGCACCATCGCCGAGATAGGTCGCCGAAATCAGCCCGTCATCGCGATAGCGGTGAGCAAAGGCGAGCCCGGTGCCGATCGGAACCTGGGCGCCGACGATGCCATGGCCGCCAAAGAAATTCTTTTCGCGACTGAACATATGCATCGAGCCGCCCTTGCCGCGCGAATAGCCGGTGCGGCGCCCGGTCAACTCGGCCATCACCCCTTTTGGGTCCATGCCGCAGGCCAACATGTGACCGTGATCGCGATAGGAGGTGACGATTGTGTCGCCTTCCTTCAGCGCCGCCTGCATGCCGACGACCACCGCCTCCTGCCCGATATAGAGGTGACAAAAACCGCCGATCAGCCCCATGCCGTACATCTGCCCGGCACGCTCTTCAAAGCGGCGGATCAACAGCATCTCGCGGTAAAAGCCGAGCAGTTCCTTTGGCGATGCGTCAAGCTCGGCCACTCCGGCCGGCTTGCCCCTGCGTGTTGCCGCCATCCCGTCTCCTCCCGGCGCGCGCCCACAAATCGTGCTGGAAACCGGCGGAGCATGCCGGCAGTTCATCGGCTTTGCAACCGGGACCTCTTCAAATCCTTGTTGGACAAAGCCCGAATCGCGCGGATCCGGAGGCGGCTTTCCGGTCGCCACCCGGACTGCCGGCGTGTCGATCGAGCACTCGCGTCAGCGCCGCTCGGCGAGACATCCGTTCAGGGAGAAGCTGTCCGCGGCGTAGACGCGTCTCGCATGATCACCAGTTCGTTGGGGGCGACAAGGTTGAGCGTGGCGCGCACCCGCTCGTCGAGCAGATCGGGATCGAGATGGTCGGGACTGAGATCGGACACCTTGCGCTCAAGCGCCTTGCGTTCGACCTGAAGTGCCGCAAGCCGAGCGTCTGCTGTTTGCTGTTCGCCGGTCAGGCGCTGCCAAGCTTGCAGCCCGCGGTCGCCGATCACAAGGTTGTAGGCAAAGTAGCCGGTCAGCGCGATTCCAAGGGCAGGACCAATCAGCGCCTGCACCCAACGCCGGAGTCTGCGGGGAAAAGTCATCGCGCAAGTCGATCACCGGGTGGCTTCGGCGTCAACTTCTGCGTTGCAGGCTAACCACGCCGGGCGAAAGCCGCCCTTCCGGCATAGACGGCCGAGCCGCCGAGCTGCTCTTCGATTCGGATCAGCTGGTTGTATTTGGCGAGCCGGTCGGATCGTGACAGCGACCCGGTCTTGATCTGGCCGGCATTGGTGGCGACCGCGAGATCGGCGATCGTCGCATCCTCGGTCTCGCCGGAGCGATGCGAAAACACCGTACCCCAGGCGGCGCGCTGGGCGATCTCGACGGCTTCGAGGGTCTCCGACAAGGTGCCGATCTGGTTGACTTTGACGAGCAAGGCGTTGGCAGCTCCGCGCTCGATCCCCTGGCGCAGCCGCCGAGGGTTGGTCACAAAGACGTCGTCACCGACGAGCTGGATCTTCTGCCCGAGTTCGCGGGTCAGCAACGTCCAGCCGTCCCAATCGTCCTCGGCCATCCCGTCCTCGATCGAGACGATTGGGTAGCGGTCGACGAGATCGGCCCAGTAGGCGGCGAGGGCAGCCGAATCGAGCGCCTTGCCGTCGAGCCGGTAGAGGCCGTCGCGATAGAATTCACTCGCCGCCGGATCGAGCGCCAGGACGACATCGTCGCCGGGATGGTAGCCCGCGGCTTCGACCGCCTGCATGATGAAACCGAGGGCCGCGTCCGCCGAGGCCAGGTTGGGGGCAAACCCGCCTTCGTCGCCGACATTGGTGTTGTGGCCGGCCTCGGCGAGCTTGCGGCGCAGCGTATGAAAAATTTCGGAGCCGGCGCGGATCGCATCGGTCGCGCTGTCGGCACCGACCGGAACCACCATGAACTCCTGGATAGCGATCGGATTGTCGGCGTGGACCCCGCCATTGAGGATATTCATCATCGGCGCCGGCAGGGTGCGGGCAAAGACGCCGCCGACATAGCGATAAAGCGGCTGGCCGAGTTCGGCGGCGGCGGCCTTGGCGACAGCGAGGCTGACGCCGAGGATCGCGTTGGCGCCGAGACGAGCCTTGTTGGCGGTGCCGTCGAGTTCGACCAGGGTATGGTCGAGCAACAGCTGGTCGGCGGCATCAAACCCGGACAGCGCGTCAAAGATCTCGCCATTGACCGCCTCGATCGCCGCGCGCACGCCGCGGCCGCCATAGCGGGTGCCGCCATCGCGCTTTTCGATTGCCTCATGCGCCCCGGTCGACGCCCCTGATGGTACCGCGGCGCGGCCAAGCGTGCCGTCGTCGAGCGTCACCTCGACCTCGACTGTCGGATTGCCGCGGCTGTCTAGGATCTCGCGGGCGTGAATGTCGGCGATCTCGGTCATTGCCGTTCTCCGTTCTCGACCTGGTCGGCCCGCCTCTTCCCGGAAGCGACGCGGACTGCGAATTCGCGGCCTTTCTGGCACTGTCTCCCCGACCGAAGTCCGGGAGCCATTTCCGCCGTAGACACCGCCTTCTCTAATATGACAGCGACAGATTAGCAGAACTCAGTTTCGATGAAATTGCCGGGCTCGACCAAACCCGACTTTGGCCAAACGGCAAGCTAACTCTCGACGATCAGCAACCGGAATGCGCCGGCCGCGCTTTGGCGAGGCGGTCAAAGGCGATCAGGGTTTCGAGCAATTCCGGCAAGGTCTTGAGCGGCAGCATCGTCTGGCCCTCGCAGGGGGCGCGATCGGGATCCTGATGGGTCTCGATAAACACAGCCGCGATCCCGACAGCGACCGCGGCCCGCGCCAGCACCGGGGCGAATTGCCGCTCGCCGCCCGATCGGTCGCCGAGCCCGCCGGGCTGCGCCACCGAATGGGTCGCATCAAACACCACCGGGTAGCCGGTTTGCGCCATGATCGGCAATGCCCGCATGTCGACAACCAGGGTGTTGTAGCCAAAGCTCGCACCGCGCTCGCATAGCAGGATCTGCTCGTTGCCGGTCGAGGCGATCTTGGCCGCGGCGTGGCGGATGTCTCCGGGTGCCAGGAACTGGCCCTTTTTGATGTTGACCGGTTTGCCGGTCATACCCGCGGCCAGCAACAGATCGGTCTGGCGGCACAAAAACGCCGGGATCTGCAGGATGTCGACGATTTCGGCTACCGGCGCGCATTGCTCCGGGGCATGGATGTCGGTCAGCACCGGCAGGGCGGTCTTGTCACGAACTTCGGCGAGGATCGGCAGGCCCGCTTCGAGCCCGATGCCGCGCGCCCCTGACAGCGAGGAGCGGTTCGCCTTGTCGAACGAGGTCTTGTAGATCAGCGCGATCTTCAGCTTGGCCGCGAGTTCAGCCAAAGCGGCACTCATTTCCAGCGCATGCGCCCGCGATTCGAGCGTGTTCGGCCCGATGATGAACACCATCGGCAGATCGTTGCCGATCGCGATATCGCCCACCCTGACATGACGCGGTTGTATTATTGCTCGCTGATCCACCAGTCTCCCCCCGCACGCCCCGTCATCGTCACATTGTCATCCCGGCGAAAGCCGGGACCCACCTTTCAACCGTCTCGAAAGCGGATCAGCGGGTTCCGGCTTTCGCCGGGATGGTGCATTGAATGACGCCAGCGATCCTAGCCAACGAAAGATGCATGCTGCCCTCCACCCGGCCCTAAACCAGCCGCGACTGGTCGCGGGCGGCACGGATGAACGAGGTGAACAGCGGATGCGGCGCGAATGGTTTTGATTTGAGCTCGGGATGGAATTGCACGCCGATGAACCACGGGTGATCGGGGACCTCGACGATCTCGGGCAACACCCCGTCGGGCGACATGCCGGAAAACCGCAGGCCGGTCGCTTCGAGCCGGTCCTTGTAGTTGATATTGACCTCGTAGCGATGGCGGTGACGCTCGCTGATTTCCTCGCTCCCATAGATCTCGGCGACCCGGCTGCCAGGCGACAGCACCGCCGGATAGGCGCCGAGCCGCATCGTGCCGCCAAGATCATCGGTCGAATTGCGCCGCTCGACGACGTGGCCGCGGGTCCATTCGGTCATCAGCCCGATCACCGGATGGCGGCATGGCCCGAATTCGCTCGACCCGGCGCCCGGCAGATCGGCGAGGTCGCGCGCCGCCTCGATCACCGCCATGTGCATGCCAAAGCAGATCCCGAAATACGGCACCCGGCGCTCGCGGGCAAACCGCGCCGCTTTGATCATGCCGGAGGTGCCGCGCACGCCAAACCCGCCTGGCACCAGAATGCCGTGGACCCCGTCGAGCTTTTGGACCGCCTCGGTCTCGGTCTCGAACACCTCCGAATCGATCCAATCGAGGTCGACCCCGACATTGTTGGCGATGCCGCCATGGGTCATCGCTTCGGCCAATGATTTGTAGCTGTCCGGCAGGTGGGTGTACTTGCCAACGATCGCGATCGTGACCCGCCCCTCGGGCTTGTGGATCAGTTCGACGATTTCCTGCCAGCGGTGGAGGTCGGGTTCGGGCGCGTCAATCCCGAAATGAGCGCACACCTCGCGGTCGAAACCTTCGGCGTGATAGGCGGCGGGCACGCCATAGATCGTGTCGATGTCAATCGCCGGGATGACCCGGTTTTCGCGCAGGTTGCAGAACAGCGCAATTTTGCGGCGGGCGCCGGATGGGATCGGCCGGTCGCAGCGGCACAGCAGAATGTCGGGCTGAATCCCGAGCGCCAGCAGCTCCTTGGTCGAATGCTGCGTCGGCTTGGTCTTCAACTCGCCGGCGGACGGAATATACGGCACCAGGGTCAGGTGCACGAACAACACCCGCTCGCGGCCCAGTTCATAGCCGAGCTGGCGAATCGCTTCGAGGAAGGGCAGGCTCTCGATGTCGCCGACGGTGCCGCCGATCTCGCACAACACAAAATCCTCGCCATCGAGATCGGCTCGGATGAACTCTTTGATCGCGTCGGTGACGTGCGGAATGACCTGCACCGTGGCGCCAAGATATTCACCGCGGCGCTCGCGGCTGATCACCGTCGAGTAGATTCGGCCGGTCGTCACCGAATCGCTGCGTCGCGCGGGTACGCCGACATAGCGTTCGTAATGGCCGAGATCGAGGTCGGTCTCGGCACCGTCATCGGTGACGTAGACCTCGCCATGCTGGTACGGGCTCATCGTGCCCGGATCGACATTCAGATACGGGTCGAGCTTGCGCAGGCGCACCCTGAACCCACGCGCCTGCAACAGCGCACCGAGTGCGGCGGCAGACAGACCCTTGCCCAGAGAGGAGACCACGCCGCCGGTAATAAAGATGAACCGCGTCATGGAATCTCACAATACAGCATCCGCCCGTCGCGCCATACGGTGAATGCGCGCAACTGCGATGCCGACATGTGCAGGGGCGAACGGCGCGTTTGGCGACGTTGGCGGCGCGCGGGATGCGGACAAACCCTCGGGTGCGAGCCGCGATCGTCGTGAAATCGTGCGGCTGCGCGCTTGGTCTCGGCCACGGCGACCGCGTCTTGGTTGGTCGGTCGCGATCCGAACCGGCCGTCTTGCCCGGTATCGTGAGCGCCGAGGCCGACTGCCCGCAATGCCCAAGGGAACTGGCGTCGGCGGCAAAAGTTGCCGCCGCGTCGGGTCCAACCGCCATTCTCGATCAGAACAAGTGGTCGAGGGTTTCGCGATGGATCTCGACCGGAAACCGGGCACGCAGCGATCGGGTGAACTCGTCGGCGAGATCGGCCTGGATGCCGTTGGTGACCTCGCGCGTGAGGTCGGCAGCGGCATCTTTGGATGCGGCTTGCGGCTCGTCGACCTTGGTCAGCTGTGCGACATAGGAACCAGTCGCATCGGATGCGGTGACGATGCCGCCCGGCTTGGCGGCGAACAGTTTGTCGACGAGCGCCGGCGGCACTCCTGCCGGATCATCGGCCTGCCGCTGGAATGGGGGCGAGGTCGTCACCTTCAATCCATCGGCGGCGGCGACGGCGGCGAGCGGCGTCCCGGGCTTGGCCGTCGTCCCGGGCTTGGTCTTGGCAGCGAGGGCTGCGGCCTCTTTTGCGACATCGGCGTTGCGCTGTTCAGCTTGCCAAGCGGCTGTTGCCTTGTCCTTGACCTCGGCCAGCGGCCTCACCGATGGCGGCACAATCCTGTCGATGTGCATTACATAGATGGCGCCGTCGGGAGTTTGCGTCACCCGGGTGGTCCGGCCTTGGTCAGTGGCAAAGGCCAGCTTGAGCACATCGGCCAACGACACCGGCAATTCGATTTTTTTGCCGTCGCGCGCCAGACCTTTTTCATCGACCGCGGCGACGACGGTCTTTGTCATCCCGAATTTGGCGGCCGCCTCGTCGAGTGTGGCGCCGCCGGCAATTGCATCATCGACATGGTTGCCGATGTCGTACAGGCGGTCGGCCGCCTCGCTATGCGCCAGATCGGCCTGCAATTTTGCCTTGACCTCGGCAAAGCTCTGCGTCGCCGGCGGCGCGATCCTGACGACCCGCAGGATGTGCCAGCCGAGCGGCGATTTGATCGGCTGGCTCGGCTTGCCGACCGGCAGCGCGAATACGATTGCGGCCAGTTGTTGCGGCAGTTCTTCGCGCTTGACCAGACCGAGATCGATCGTCTGCGGATCCTGCCCGGTGATCGTCCGCGCCACCTCGGTAAAATCCTGACCGGCGGCCAGCGCCGCTTCGGCCGCCTTCGCCTTTTGCTCGGAAGGAGCGAGGATCTGCTGCACATCGCGGCGCTCAGGCAAGACGAACTCGTCCTGCCGCTGGTCGTAGGCGCTTTTCAGCTTGGCTTCGGGGATCTCGATCGTTTTCGCAAGCTCGGCGGGGGTCAGGCTCGCCAGCGTAAAGCCGCGGTACTCCGGTGCCCGGAACATATCAGGATGTGCATCGTAGAACCGGGTCAGCTGCGCCGCGCTGGGCAAGCCGACATCGGTGTCGCCCGCCGCCGGCAAGGCCACGATGTCGGCCACCCGCTTTTCGTGACGATACCGATAAAGCCGGTCGACAATCGTCTGCGGTGCGGCGACGCCGGCGGTTAGCGACGCCAAAAGGTCGTCGCGCGCGATGTCGTGGCGCACGCTCTCGATATACTGCGGCTCACTCACATGGTTTGCCGCCAGCAAGGCATTAAAGGCGTTGCGGTCGAAGCCGCCGGCGCCGCGAAACGTCGGATCCCCGGTGATCGCATCGCGGATCACGGCGTCCGACACGTCGAGCTGCAGGCGCTGCACCTCCTGGTCGATCAGATTATTGTCGATCAGCTGCCGAAGCACTTGATCGACAACGCCCATCTGCTTTGCCTGGTGCAGATCGACCTGGGAGCCGAGCTGCGTGCTGAGCCGTTCGAGGGCTGGCTGCAGCGCGCTCTGCAGCGCCGCGGCGTCGATCGTCTGACTGCCGACCGTGGCCACCGTGGTGTCGGTCGGGCGGTTGCGGAAGATATCGCCGATCCCCCAGATCCCAAAGGTCAGGATCAGCACGCCAAACAAAGCCTTGACAAAGAGGGACCCGGCTTTGGAACGAATCGCTTGCAGCATGACGGCAACGGCCTGTTGCTGACGGCACGGGGAGGATTGACGTGCTCCCGAAGCCGGTGTGATCGTGGTGCATCAATGATAGGCAGGGGCCGGTGGGGTCGCAACACTCCCGCCGACCTGGGCAGGGGTAGTGGCTGATGAAGCTGGTTGCCGGTAATTGGAAGATGAACGGGATGCGCGCCGATGGGCTGGCGCTCGCGGCCGAATTGGTCCGGCGGGCGCGGGAGGCGGACGGCGCCGAGCCGGTGGTTTGCGAGCTGTTGATTTGCCCGCCGGCAACATTGCTCGCGATGGCGCATGAGGCCCTCACCGGCAGCGGCATCGCTCTCGGCGGGCAGGACTGCCACCCGGCAGCGAAAGGCGCCTTCACCGGAGATATCAGCGCCGAGATGCTGGCCGATGCCGGCTGTCGCTATGTGATCCTCGGGCATTCCGAGCGGCGCCATGGCCATGGCGAAAGCAACGCGCTGATACGCGAAAAAGTCGCCGCCGCGCGCCGCGCCGGGTTGGTGCCGGTGCTGTGCGTCGGCGAAACCTTGGCACAGCGTCAGGCCGGCGAGGCAAGTGCGGTGGTGGCGGCGCAACTCGCCGGATGCCTCGAGGACCATGACCGGGTTCACGAATTGGTGGTCGCCTATGAGCCGGTATGGGCGATCGGTACCGGGCTCACCCCCGGCCTCGACGACATTCGCGCGATGCATGCGGTCATCCGCAGCGATCTCTCGCCCGAGACCCGCATCCTCTACGGCGGTTCGGTCAACCCGGCCAACGCCGCCGCTATTCTCGGCCTGCCTGATGTCGACGGGGCTCTGGTCGGCGGCGCCAGCCTTGCGGCCGATACATTCTGGGCGATCGCCCGCGCCTGCGGCTGATCGAGGTCGGGATGCGTGCTGCGTTCGGTTCAGGGCCGCACCCGCAACACGGTGGGTTTCAATCATCAAGCCCGGCAACCTCGTAGCTTTCAAAAAGCAGGGCCAGAGCCAAGCCGAGAAAGGCTCCTGACTTGGCTTGGCCGAACAAGTGCGGGCCAGGGTCAGCGCGAACCCATTGCACCTGAGTGGCTGGCAGAGGCGCGTTCGCTCGCCGGACATGGCTCGATCCTGACCGGTTGACCGCCAGCGGCAGGCGGTTCGGGGGAGGCTGGTCAGGGCGCCACAGAGCGGCTACATATCGGGCATGCTTCTCATACTGCTGGTCATCCACATCCTCGTGGCGTTCGCCTTGGTCGGCGTCGTGATGCTGCAAAAGAGCGAAGGCGGGGCGCTGGGCATTGGCGGCGGCGGCATGTCGGGGTTCATGACCGGGCGCTCCACCGCGAACCTCCTGACGCGGGCAACCGCGATTCTGGCCGCCACCTTTTTTGCGACGAGCGTGCTGTTGGTCGTCATGCATAACCGCGCCCGCGCCCCGGTCTCGATCATCGACCAGACCCTCCCGGTGGCTCCGTCGGGGCCGACGGTCCCCATGGCGCCGACCGGCCCCGCCGCACCACCGGCTCCCGTGGCGCGGCCCAAACCAGCCCCGGCAACACCCGCGCCAACCACTCCGAGCGTACCGCTCGCCCATTAGACTCTCGGAATCGCGAGCAGGATGTGGTCTGCGACATTGGGCGTGTTCTCGCGCGGTTAGCGAAAGCTTGTCCGCCGAAAACCGTTTCTCGAGGTCCTTTGGTCTGCTGCTCAGCCTTCGGCGGCAAGGCTCGGCCGGGCCGCCGCCGGGGCGCTCAGCACCGCCGAGGCGCCCAGCACTGAAAGCATCGCGGCAATGATCGGCATGCCGGTCTCCTCGCGCAATGTCATCACCGATTCGGGGTGGAATTGCACCGCTGCAATCGGCAATTCCCGATGCTCGATCGCCATGATGACCTGATCGGCCGTCTCGGCGGTCACATTGAGAGAAAGCGGCAATTCGCTGCGGCGCGCGTGCAGCGAATGGTAGCGGCCGACGGTGAATTCGGCGGGCAGACCGCCGAACAAGCGGCCGCCCAACACCCGCACGGTCGACGGCTTGCCGTGACAAGGGGTCGCCAGGGTGTCGAGGGCGCCGCCGAAATATTCGACGATCCCCTGCAGTCCAAGACACACGCCGAATATCGGCAGGGATCGCCCGATCGCCAGAGCAAGCGTCTCGCTCATCGCGAAGTCGGCCGGCCGTCCCGGTCCCGGCGACAGCACGACAAGATCAGCGGTCAGACCCCGCCGCAATTCGGCGCGCGCCAGATCGGGCCGCATTGTCGTGACCTCGGCACCGGAAGTGCGAAGGTAATTGGCCAGCGTATGAACAAACGAATCTTCGTGGTCGACCAGCAACACGTTGAGACCAAGCCTGGACGAACGGGCCGCATTGGTGGGCAGCGCGGCACTGGTTGCGGGCCGGCCGCGGATTGCGCTGAACAGCGCCGAGGCCTTGAGGCGGCATTCGGCCTCTTCGGCGTGCGGATCGCTGTCAAATAGCAGGGTCGCACCAGCCCGCACCTCGCCGATCCCGTCTTTCATGCGGATCGTGCGCAAGGTCAGCCCGGTGTTCATGTTGCCGTCAAAGGTGAGGCGGCCGAGCGCCCCGCCATACCACCGCCGCGATGAGCGCTCATGCTCTTCGATAAAGCGGATCGCCCACAGTTTTGGCGCACCGGTCACGGTCACCGCCCAGGCATGGCTCAAGAACCCGTCGAGGGCGTCGAATTCGGCGCGCAACATCCCCTCGACATGGTCGACGGTATGAATCAGCCGCGAATAAAGCTCGATCTGTCGGCGGCCGATGACCCGCACGCTGCCCGGCACCGCCACCCGCGACTTGTCGTTGCGGTCGACATCGGTGCACATCGTTAGCTCGGCCTCGTCCTTTGTCGAATTGAGCAATTCGCGGATCCGTTCGGCGTCTTCGACCGGGTCGCGCCCGCGAGCGATCGTGCCGCTGATCGGACAGGTCTCGATCCTGCTGCCTTCGACCCGGACAAACATCTCCGGCGAGGCCGAGACCAGAAATTCGCCATCGCCCAGGTTGATCAGTGCGCCATAGGGTGCGGGGTTGGCCTGCCGCAGCCGCTGAAAGACCACGCTCGGCTGGTCCGGGCAGCGATCGATAAAGAGCTGACCCGGCACGACCTCGAACAGATCGCCGCGAACAAAGGCCTCCTTGGCGCGTTCGACCAGAGCGGCGTACTCGCCGGGACCGTGATCGCTTTCGGCGGGTGCGCTCGCCGGCGCCCGCTCAGGACGATAGGCCGCCGTCGCCGTCGTACGCGGCAGCCCCGCGGTCGAGGCGCCGCCGAACTCGAATTCATAGCGATGGCTCGCGGCAATCTGGCGCATATGGTCGACGATCAGGATCTCGTCCGGCAAGTACAGCACCAGGTCGCGCTGGTCCGAGGGCCGCGGCAGCCGCAATTGCATCGGCTCGAACTGAAACACGAGATCATAGCCAAAAGCCCCGTAGAGGCCGAGATGCTGGTCTTCGACACTGCGGAACAATTGAGTAAGCGCCCGCAACAGTGAAAATACCGAAGGCTGACGGCTGCGCTGCTCTTCGGGAAAGCGCTCGGCCGAGGCGGCGATTTCGCCCTCGATGCGGTCAGCGCCGCAATGGCTGAGATGGGTTGCCGGCAAGCCGGACAGCGCCTGTGTCACCGCCGGCAGCAAAACTCGCCCGCGCGGATTCAGCGCCTCGATCATGCAATGCCGTCCGCGGGCGGTAAACGCCAATGGCGGGTCGACAAAGCCCATGTCCCACCGCGTATACCGGCCGGGAAATTCGAAGCTCGACGAAAACAACACCCCGCGCCGCTCGTCGAGCGCCCGGGCGAGCGCATAATCGGCGGGCTGGTAGTCCCTCTCGCAAATCTCGCGAGCGACGGCAATGCCGCCTTGGGTTGTGTAGCGTGAGACCTGCATGCGTGCCCCTCTGCCTTTGGGCCGCTAGCGGAAGTCCCGGGGAAGTTCGCCTGCCAACGCGAAGGCCGCCCGGAATTCCGAAGCGGCCCGATCGAAAAATATCAAACGGTGGCCGCCCGTATCAGACGGGCCACCACCAGGCTGCGCGCTGCGCCAATGAAATCATGGGTGACATCGTTAGCAGATCGCCTCCGCCTGCGCAATCATGTCGCCGACCCGAGCCGGAGCCCGGGCCGGAGCAAAGCTGCAGCCTCGCACACTCAAACACCGGCCGTCCGTCAGGCGGCGGCGACACTCGATCGTCATCGCGTGCCGAAATCCGCCGCGGCGAGGCTGTCGAGCCTCGGCGCGACGGTCTCGCCGCGACCCATTCCTTGCTTCCGCCGGCTCGGCACCCGATAGTTTGCGCCTCGATCATGCAGACCGACGGAGGGCGATATGCAGATCCGCGACGGCTTTGTCGGAACCGTCGGGAACACTCCGCTGATCAGGTTGAGGCGGGCGTCCGAAGAGACCGGCTGCACCATCCTCGGCAAGGCCGAATTCCTGAACCCCGGCGGCTCGGTCAAGGACCGCGCGGCACTCTACATCATCAAGGACGCCGAGGAGGGCGGCCTGCTGCGGCCGGGCGGGGTCATCGTCGAGGGCACCGCCGGCAATACCGGCATCGGCCTCGCACTTGTCGGCAATGCCCGCGGCTATCGCACGGTCATCGTCATGCCCGAGACGCAGAGCCAGGAGAAAAAGGAAATGTTGCGATTGTGCGGCGCCGACCTGCGTCTCGTGCCGGCCGTCCCCTATACCGATCCCAACAACTATGTGCGCTATTCCGAGCGGCTCGCCGGCGAGATCGCGGCGCAGGAGCCGAACGGTGCCGTCTGGGCCAACCAGTTCGATAATCTCGCCAACCGCCGCGGCCATTACGAGACCACCGGTCGCGAGATCTGGCAGCAGACCGACGGCAAAATCGATGGTTTCGTGTGTTCGGTCGGCACCGGCGGCACCCTGTCGGGGATCGGCATCGCATTGCGCGAGCGCCAGCCGGGGGTAAAAATCTACCTCGCCGACTGCATGGGCTCGGGCATCTACGGCTGGTATGCGCGGCGCGAGTTCAAACCCGAAGGCAATTCGATCACCGAGGGCATCGGCAACAACCGCGAAACCAAAAACCTTGCGGGCTTCGCCCCCGACGGCCAATTTCAGATCACCGACGAAGAAATGCTGCCGGTATTGTTCAGCCTCGTCGAAGATGAGGGGCTCGTGCTCGGCGGCTCGACCGGGATCAATGTCTGCGGCGCCATCCGGCTGGCGCGTCTGCTCGGCCCCGGCCATACGATCGTCACGATCCTCGCCGATTCCGGCACGCGCTATCTCTCGAAACTGTTCAACCCGGCTTTTCTGAAGGAGCACAATCTGCCGGTGCCGGGGTGGCTCTGAATATCAGGGTCGAGCCACGCCTGCGCGCCTCCATTGGGCGCCAGGCCACCGGGGCACGTCGCGCGCGATCCGGGATTGACCGCGGCGGCCGAACGGTATCCCATCGACGGCGAACTGAATTCACCTCTAGGGGAGGACCGGTCGGCGATGAGCATCAAAGGCAAAGCCAATATCGTCGGCGTGTTTGAGCATCCGACACGCAAAGCCGACGACAAATCGCTGTTTCAGCTGCACGCCGAATGCGCCGCAGGCGCGCTTGCCGATGCCGGGCTGACCAAGAACGACATCGACGGCTATTTCTGTGCCTCGGGCGACACGCCGGGCTTGGGCGCCTTGTCGATGATCGACTATCTCGGGCTCAAATTGCGCCACTGGGATTCGACCGATACCGGCGGTTCATCCTATCTGCTGCAGGTTGGTCACGCGGCCGAGGCGATAGCGCTCGGCAAATGCTCGGTGGCGCTGATCACATTGGCAGGTCGCCCGCGCACCGAGGGGGTCGCGACCGGCACCGCACCACGCAGCGCGGCAGTGCAATCGGCCGAGACCGCATTCGAGAACCCCTATGCCCCGGCCACCGCGAACATGTATGCGATGTGCGCGATGCGCCACATGTACCAGTATGGTACCACCAGCGAGCAACTCGCCTGGGTCAAGGTGGCGGCCTCGCATCACGCGCAATACAACCCGCATGCGATGTTGCGCGATGTGGTCACG
>DATJLK010000062.1:0-14651 GCA_035509615.1 Allostellaceae bacterium
GTTTGACAACGCCTCCGGCAGCATCGGGACGACGCGGTCGGGAAAATACACCGAGTTGCCGCGCCGTTCGGCCTCGCGGTCAAGCGCGCTGCCGGGACGGACGTACCAGGCGACATCGGCGATCGCGACAACGAGGTGCCAGCCACCGGGGTTGGCCGGATCGGAATCGGGTTCGGCCCAGACGGCGTCGTCGAAGTCACGGGCGTCGCTGCCGTCGATCGTGACCAGCGGGCGGTCGCGCAGATCGGTACGCCCGGCGAGGTCGACCGGTGCGGATGCCTCGGCCTCGGCGATGGCAGCGGCGGGAAATTCGGTCGGGATCGAGAACGAGGCGATCGCCAACAAGCTGATCGCGCCGGGATCGGTCGCCGGCCCGAGCCGCTCGACAATGCGCGCTTGCGGCAGACCGAACCGCGCCTTTGCCAGTACCTCGGCGACGACCAGTTCGCCCTCGCCGACGCCGCCGGGATCACCCCCGGAGACACGATAATCGGTCTTGTTGCGGCGATCGGCTGGCACGATTCGCCCGCCGTCGCGATTCCGCTGGTAGACGCCGACGACCCGCTCGCCGCCAGGATCGAGCCGGCGGATGATCCGCGCCTCGATCTCGCCGGTGTCGAGCGTCACCAACCGCACGGCGGCGCGCGCCCCAATCGGAAAGGCTTCGCCGTCCTCCTGTCCCAGCCGCAGCAGCGGCGCCTGGTCGGATCCAGGCCAGGCGACGGGGCTGACCAGCGGGACGCCATCCTCGTCGGTACCGATCCGCTCGATCACGGTCAGTTCGGGCAGCGGCGTTCCGCCGGTCAGCCGCCGGTT
The DNA here is from genome assembly GCA_035509615.1 of Allostellaceae bacterium. GTDB lineage: Bacteria > Pseudomonadota > Alphaproteobacteria > ATCC43930 > CGMCC-115725 > AP-15. Next base: position 817 of record DATJLK010000062.1, read on the forward strand.
GGCGGCGCGGGCGACTGCTCCCGAGCGTTCGATTTGCCGCAGCATGTCGCGCAGGGCGGGCCGATCGGCGGGTGCCAGATTGAAGGCGCGGGCGATCTCGCGTTTGCCGACGGCCGACGGGCTTTCTCGAATAAACGCGACAACCTCGCTCGCCGAGGGGACAGCACCCGTCGCGCGTCTTCGTCGGTTGAGCGCTGTCCGCGGTAGCCGCGCCATCTAGCCCGGCGGGGAGCCGGAACGAGGCCGCGATTTTCTCGCAGCGCCGCTAGACGATGCCCGCTTTTTTGCTTTGGCCGGGCTTTTGCCGGCTGTCCGTCCGCTCGCCGCCGGTTTCGCCGTGCCGGCCGCCGCCACCGGCCGCGCCGCTTTGCGGACTGGCGATGTTGCGACGCTCGGGGCTTTGGCAACGGCTTTGGCAGCTTTAGCCGTCTTTGCCGCGGCAGGTCCGGCCGCTCCGCCCACCGGCGCCGTCGTGGCGGTTGCTGCGTTGCCCGCCTTGGCTGCCTTCGGCCGGGCGGCCTTGCGCGGGCGGGCCGGGCTCTTTTCGCGCCTTGCTTCGAGCAAGGCAATCGCCTCGTCGAGAGCGAACGTCTCGGGGTCGGCCTCGCGCGGCAGCGACGCGATGACCCCGTCATGACTGACATAGGGACCATAGCGTCCGCGATAGAGGGCTACGACGCCGCCGTTGGGATGCGGCCCCAGCTCGCGCAGCGGCTGCGGGGCGCCCCGTCGCCGTTCCGCCGCCGGCTCGGCCAGCAGCACGACGGCGCGATTGGCGCCGATGGTCAGCACATCGTCGTCAGCCGTCAGCGACTTGAAGGTTGAACCGTGCTTGATATAGGGACCAAACCGGCCGATGCCGGCAATGATCATTTCGCCGGTTTCGGGATGACGGCCAAGCTCGCGCGGCAATTGCAGCAGCCGCAAGGCGGTGTCGAGATCAAGCTCGGCGGGCTTCAGCGAGCGCGGCAATGCGACGCGCTTTGGCTTTGCCTCGCCCTCGCCGGCGCCAAGCTGAACATAATGTCCAAAGGGACCTTTCTTGAGCATGACTTCGAGCCCGCTCGCCGGGTCGGTGCCAAGAGCGGTCTCGGGGGTCTCGGCACCCTCGCCTTCGATCGCAAGAGGACGGGTGTAGCGGCATTCGGGGTATCGCGAGCAACCGATGAAGGCGCCGAATTTGCCGAGCTTGAGGCTGAGCCGGCCGGCGCCGCAGACCGGGCACACCCGCGGATCACGGCCCAGGCCGTCATTCGGGAAGAAATGCCGGCCGAGATCATCGTCGAGAGCCTGCAATACCTGAGTGATCGTCAGGTCTTTGGTACCATCAACCGCGGCTGAGAAATCGCGCCAGAAGTTCCGCAGCAATTCCTTCCAATCAATGCGGCCGTCGGAGACTTCGTCGAGCTGGTTTTCAAGATCGGCGGTGAAATTGTATTCGATATAGCGTTCGAAAAAGTTGGATAAAAACGCGGTCACGAGGCGGCCGCGATCCTCCGGCACAAACCGCCTCCTGTCGAGCCTGACATAGGCGCGATCCTGCAGCACCTGGAGGATCGCAGCGTAAGTCGACGGGCGGCCGATGCCTAGCTCTTCCAGCTTTTTGACAAGACTCGCCTCGGTATAGCGCGGCGGCGGCTGGGTGAAATGCTGGCTCGGCACGACGGCGCCGCGCGTCAGTGGCTCATTCTGGCGCATTTGCGGCAGGCGCCGGCCCTCGCCCTCCTCCTCGGCGCTACCCACCGCGGCGCCCGGTGCCGCTGGCTCGTCGTCGCGGTCTTCCTGGTAGAGCACCAGAAACCCGTCGAACAGCACGACCGATCCGGTCGCCCGCAACCGCAGCTTGCCGCTGGGATCGGCAATATCGACCGTGACCTGTTCGAGCAGAGCCGAGGCCATCTGGCTCGCCAGGGTCCGCTTCCAGATCAGCTCGTAGAGCCGGCGCTGGTCGCGATCGAGATAAGCCTCGACATCAGCCGGCTTGCGCGCGAGATCGGTCGGGCGGATCGCCTCGTGCGCCTCCTGAGCATTCTTGGCCGGGCTGCGGTAGACGCGCGGCGCCTCGGGCAGATATCGGGCGCCGAATTCGCTGTCGATCAGCTCGCGGGCGGCGGCGATCGCCTCGGCCGAAATCGCCACCCCGTCGGTGCGCATATAGGTGATCAGCCCGACCGTCTCGCCGCCGAGATCGACACCCTCATAGAGACGCTGGGCAAGCTGCATCGTCCGGGTGGCGCCAAAACCGAGCTTGCGCGAGGCTTCCTGCTGCAAGGTCGAGGTCGTGAACGGCGGAAACGGGTTGCGGCGGAGTTGGCGGCTCTCGATTTCGGCAACCGCAAACCCTGCTGCCCGCAGGATCGCGTCGGCCGCCGCCCGCGCCTTCTCTTCGGTATCGAGCTCGAAGCGGTCGAGGCGTTTGCCGTCGAGATGGGTCAGGCGCGCCGTAAAGCTCTGCCCGCGCTCGGTCGTAAACGTGACTTCGACGGTCCAGTATTCGCGCGGCTTGAACACCTCGATTTCGGCTTCGCGCTCGCAGATCAGGCGCAAAGCCACGGACTGCACGCGGCCGGCCGAGCGGCTGCCGGGCAATTTGCGCCACAGCACCGGCGACAGGGTGAAGCCGACCAGATAATCGAGGGCGCGCCGCGCCAGATAGGCGTCGACCAATTCGCGGTCGATCTCGCGCGGGCGGCGGAAGGCTTCGACGACGGCGTTGCGGGTGACCTCGTTGAACACCACCCGCTTGACATCGACGTCTTTCAACGCCCGACGCGATTTCAGCACTTCCTGCACGTGCCAGGAGATCGCCTCGCCTTCGCGGTCAGGGTCGGTGGCGAGAAACAGCCCGTCCGCTCCGCGCATCGCCTGGACGATTTCTTTCATGTGCTTTTCGGACTTGCCGTCGACCTGCCACGACATCTCGAAGTCCGCATCGGGCCGGACCGAGCCGTCTTTTGCCGGCAGATCGCGCACATGGCCATAGCTGGCGACCACCTTGTAGTCGCTGCCGAGGTATTTATTGATGGTTTTCGCTTTTGCCGGCGATTCGACGACGACGACTTTCATTCACCGGATCGTTCAGAAGTTAGCGGCCGAGGGGTGGGGCGTGACCGACAAAACCGTCACACCGGCGCCGGGGCGCAAGTCGCACAGTCCTGTCCCGCGGTATCGCCGAGCTTGCGGTTTGAACGTCCAAGTCGGGTAATTGCACTTTCGATAACCATTGAATTCGGTGCTCAGCGCAGTGACACAAGATTGCCGGGGTGACGTTCGACCCGGCCCGACAGTTCGAGTTCAAGCAGCAGCGTGGCCACCGCGGAGGCTGTCAATTGGCACTGACGGACCAATTCGTCAATCGCTACTGGTGTTGGCCCCAATCGTTCGAGGATCACGTCGAGCGCGCCCTCATCCGTCATCGGTTCGCCGGCGCCACCTCTCGGGGCATCCAGGGACCATCTCTCCTCGATCGGCAATGCCAGCGGTGCCGGCGCGCGCGGCGGCGCCGCAGTCTGCACCAGTGGCCCGAGTTGGGTCAGCACGTCCTCGGCGGTCTCGGTCAAAGTCGCCCCACGGCGGAGCAGATCGTTGGCGCCGCGGCAGCGGGGATCAAGCGGTGATCCGGGCACGGCAAAGACCTCGCGCCCCTGCTCGATGGCATAGCGGGCGGTGATCAGCGATCCCGACCGCGCCGCCGCCTCGACCACCAGTACGCCGAGCGCCATCCCGGAGATGATGCGGTTGCGGCGCGGGAAATGCCGCGCCTGCGGCTCGCTGCCGAGCGGCAGTTCGGCGACGATCGCGCCGTGCTGGCGCAGCGCGTCGTAGAGGTCGCGATTTTCCTGCGGATAGACAATGTCGATGCCGCCGGCGACGACCGCCACCGTCCCGGTGTCGAGCGCTCCCAGATGAGCCGCGGCGTCGATGCCGCGGGCGAGCCCGGAAGCCACGACGAGCCCGCCCTGGCCAAGCCCGGCGGCAAGCTCGCGCGCCAGACGGCGCCCGTTCGCCGAAGCATTGCGCGCCCCGACGACCGCGACCATCGGCCGACCGAGCAGTTCCGCCCGACCGAGCACGGTCATGACCGGCGGCGCATCCTCGACCTCGGCGAGCGCCCTCGGATAGAGGGGCTCGCCCCAGCACACAAGCCGTCCATCGAGGCGATGCAGCGCACCGAGTTCGGCTTCAGCAACAGCGCGTGTCGTGGCGACGACGGGGCGGAGGCGCTCACCGCGCCGCGCCAGACGGGGCAGGGCTTCGAGGGCGGCACGCGCCGAACCGAACCGGCGCAGCATCGCGTAAAAGCTGATCGGCCCGACCGATTCGGTACGGCTGAGCCGCAGCCAATCGAGGCGTTCTTCGGGGGCGAGTTCGCGCGCGGCCAGGATTTGTCTCAGCTTTTGCGGAACGAGATGCGGTGTTCCCGGCCAGCGATCAGACGCCGGATATTGGCGTGATGGCGCAGAATGATCAGCAATTCGATGATCGCCACCAGAACCGCTGTCGGGGCATCAACCAGAAACGGGGCAACCGCCGCGCTGATTGCGGCTGCGACCAGTGCGGCCAGCGACGAATAGCGAAACGCGGCGGCAACGACGAGCCAGATCAGCGCCGCAACCAATGCCAACGGCCAGGCAAGCGCCGCCAGCACGCCGAATGCGGTCGCCACCCCTTTGCCGCCGCGAAATCCCAGCCACACCGGGAACATGTGACCAAGTACGGCGCACAGTCCGGCCGCCAGCGCGGCGCGCCCTCCCCAATGCCAACCGACCGCAACCGCCGCCGCACCCTTGCCGAGATCGAGCAGCAGGGTCAGCGCCGCGAGCCCCTTATTGCCGGTGCGCAAGACATTGGTCGCACCGATATTGCCCGAGCCGATCGCGCGGATATCGCCATAACCCGCCAGCCGGCTGACGATCAGCCCGAACGGGATCGAACCGAGGGCATAACCGATCAGTGCGGCGACAATCAGATCCATCGCGCGACTGTCCTATCCGAACTTTCTCGCCCCGTTATGCAAGCAACTGCTGCGAGGGCCGCATCCGCATCCCGCTCATATACAACATTGGGACGGCTTCGTCGCCGCGCGCAACGCAATTACGCTGGAGAGCGGCGGACCCGGCGCAATGACAACCCCGGCGACCGGCGTCGCACGGCCGCGGGCGAGTTGCGTCATCGCGAGGAGCACAGCGACGCGGTAACTCCGCGGGAACCGGGCAATCGCGTTCACGCCTCGCGCGCAAAGATGGTACGGCCGTCGACGATCGTGCGGACGACGCGGCCTTGCACCGGGCGGTCATCGAATGGTGCGTTTTTCGATTTCGAGCGGAAATCGTCGGTCGAGATATGCCACGCGAAATCGGGGTCGAACAGCACCAGGTCGGCAGGCGATCCTTGGGCCAGCCGCCCGACCGGCAGGCGCAAAATATCGGCAGGGTTGCGGGTCAGCCGCGCGATCAGCTCGAGCAGCCCGAGATCGCGGTTGTGATAGAGCTCGAGCGACAACGGCAGCAAGGTTTCGAGCCCGACGATACCAGAGGCCGCCGAGCTGAACGGCAGCCGCTTCGAATCCTGGTCCCATGGCGCGTGGTCGCTGGCGATCGCGTCGATGGTACCGTCGGCGAGACCTTCGACGACCGCGCGCCGGTCCCGTTCGCTACGCAGCGGCGGCGACAATTTGGCAAAGGTCCGGTAGTCGCCGATCGCGGTTTCGTTCAAAGCGAAATAGGGTGGTGCGGTGTCGGCCGTCACCGCCAGCCCCTGCGCCTTCGCCTGCCGGATCGCCGCGATACCGGCAGCGGTCGACAGGTGAGCCGCGTGATAGCGCGCCCCGGTAATCTCGACGAGGCGCAGATCGCGTTCGATCATGATCACCTCGGCCGCAGCCGGGATCGCCGCGAGGCCAAGCCGGGTCGCGATCTCGCCCTCGTTGACCTCACCGGCGCCGGCGAGGCTCGGCTCTTCCGGATGCTGGACGACCAGGAGATCGAAGTTAGCGGCGTAGGACAGCACCCGACGCATGACGAGGGCGTCGGCGATCGCTCTTGTCCCGTCGGTAAAGCCGACAGCGCCATTTGCCGCCAATAGCCCCATCTCGGTCAGGTGCCTGCCGGCCAGCCCCTTGGTCGCCGCGGCGTAAGTGTGGATCTTTGCGAGCCTGACCTCGCGGGCGCGGCGCGCCAGAAATTCCACGACGGAAACATCGTCGACCGGCGGCTCGGTGTTGGGCAATGCGGCCATCGTCGTGACTCCGCCGGCCGCCGCCGCCTGACCGCCACTCTCGATCGATTCCATGTGCTCGGCGCCGGGCTCGCGCAACTGCACGCGCATATCGACAAGACCCGGCGCCAGGCACAGCCCCTCGGCCCCGACCACCTCGGCATCCCCGGCGCAGATCGATCCGCCGAGCGCGGCGATCCTCGCACCCTCGATCAATAGATCGCCCACCCGATCGAGCCTGCTCGCCGGGTCGAGCAGTCGCGCGCCGCGGATCAGCACGCGCGTGGCAGCGGCGGCACGGTTGCTCACGCGCTCTCCCTAACCCTCGCCCACCCGCGGGAAGGGCCGACCATTGCCGAGTTCGCGGGTCAGAATTTCGAGACATGCCATGCGAACCGCAACGCCCATCTCGACCTGATGACGGATCAGGCTGCGGTCGATGTCGTCGGCGACTTCGCTGCCGATCTCGACACCGCGGTTCATCGGGCCGGGATGCATGATCAGCGCGTCGGGTTTGGCCTTGCGCAGCTTGTCGTAGTCGAGACCGAAGAAATGGAAATACTCGCGGGTCGACGGCACAAACGAGCCGTGCATGCGCTCGCTCTGCAGGCGCAGCATCATCACAATATCGACATCGGCGAGCCCGGCGCTCATGTCGTGAAACACGTCAACCCCGAGCCGCTCGATCTGGGCCGGCAGCAAGGTGCGGGGCGCTACTACCCGCACCCGGGCACCCATCGTATTCAGCAATGCGATGTTCGAGCGCGCCACCCGGCTGTGCAGGATGTCACCACAGATCGCGACGGTAAGGCCGCCAAGCCGGCCCTTGCGCCGGCGGATGGTCAGCGCGTCGAGCAGAGCCTGCGTCGGGTGCTCGTGACTGCCGTCGCCGGCGTTGATGACGGCGCAATCGACCTTTTCCGACAGCAGCTGCACCGCACCCGATTCGGGATGGCGCACGACCAGCACGTCGGGGTGCATCGCATTCAACGTCATCGCCGTGTCGATCAGGGTTTCGCCTTTGACCATCGAACTCACCGCGACCGCCATGTTGATGACATCGGCGCCGAGGCGCTTGCCGGCGACCTCGAACGAGGTGCGGGTGCGGGTAGAGTTTTCAAAAAAGCAGTTGATCAGCGTGCGCCCGCGCAAGAGCGAGCGCTTTTTGTCCGCTTGCCGGTTCAGCTCCACATAGCCGTCGGCGAGGTCGAGAAACCGGTCGATCTCTGCCGGCGACAGGCCCTCGATCCCGAGGAGGTGGCGGTGCCGGAAGGCGGCGTCACAAACGGCTGCCTGCATCGCATGTGACTATATCTGCGCGGCAAACTCGCAGCAAGGCCAGGCCGGCTTTCTCGAGCGGCGTCGCGGGTAGCCGCAACCGGGTTAAACCGATCGTCATCGCCGCTGATCGCGCCGGTCTTGCCGGGAGATCATGCAACGGCAGAATCCGGCCGCCGGGTATCGGATGCTCCGGGTTTGGGCGTTCGCCGGAATGACCGGGTCCAAGGCTGCGCGTGCTTTGCCGCATCAGGGTTTGCCTGCGGTCCAGGTCGGGTTGGCCTTGTAGAGCGAGACGGTGGACAGTCCCATTTTGGCGCTCGCATCCTTGATCTGGCGGCTATAGGCGACGTAGATCAGCGTATCGTTCTTCCGGTCGTAGATCCGGCGCACCGCGATCGATTTGAAGAACAGGCTCATTTTTTGCGAGAAGATCTCCTCGCCGCCGCGACCGAGCGCGATTTTGCCGATCGTTATCGGTCCGGTCTGACTACAGGAGATGGCGCTGTTCGACGGGTTTTCGAACCAGTTTCCCTTGGTCAGCCGATCAATGACGCTGCGGTCGAAATGCACGACGTGGCAGGTGACGCCCGCTACCTCCGGGTCGGCAAAAGCTTCGACGACGAGACCATTGCCGGTCCAGTCATTGGCAAACCTGCCGACCTCCTCGGCGCGCGCGACGCCAGCGCACAAGATCAGCAGCAAGACCGACAGCCACAAACGGAACATCTCTTCACCTCCCAGCGATATCGGGCAGTTGACCGTTGCTGTCGAGTTTACCGCAGCGCCGGTAAGCCGTGGTTGGAACCGGACAAACGAACCCACTCGTCAATCGTCGTCGCGGGATCGCTCTTCGTCGCTTCGCTTCTCGCAATGACGGGCGGTTTCAGGTGCCATGCGAGCCTGCCGATCGGCTGCCGAACGCCTATTCAAAGACCGGCTCGGCCGGGCCATCTCGATGCAACGATGCGGCGCCCAATGTCAATTTCGTACCATCTAGGGGATTAGTGCTGGCTCAGGATTGGTGCTGGCTTGGTCGGTTGGCGGTGACAACGTGACAGCCGATCCTGGCCGATTGCCGAAAGCTTGAACGATGAAGCGACTGATCGTTTGCGCCGATGATTTCGGGCTTGATCCTGCGGTAAACGCGGCGGTGGAGCAGGCTCATCGTCATGGGATCTTGTCGACGGCAAGCCTGATGGTGGGCGCGCCGGCGGCAGCAGATGCGGTGGCGCGGGCCGCACACCTTCCCGACCTGCATGTCGGGCTCCATCTGGTGCTGGTGGATGGTCGGCCGGTATCGCCGCCGGAGACGGTACCGGGATTGGTCGGCGCCGACGGCGGGTTTGTCCAAGACATGGCCCGTGCGGGCTGCCGATTTTTCTTTGTCCCGGCGGTGCGGCGCCAGCTCGCGCAGGAAATTCGCGCGCAATTCGAGGCGTTTTACGCGACCGGTCTCGATCTTGATCACGTGAATGCTCACAAACACATGCATCTGCATCCGACGGTGGCGCGTCTGATCCTCGAAATCGGCCGTGACTATGGGATGCGAGCGATGCGGGTGCCGGCCGAGCCAACCATGGCACTGCGCCGGGCCTACCCACAAGAACGCGCCCCGATGCCGTTTTACCGGCCGTGGATCGGACGATTGCGCGGCCGCCTGCGGCGTTCCGGGCTGGTCGTCAACGATCATGTCTTCGGCCTCGCATGGAGCGGCAAGATGGTCGAGGAACGCGTCTTGCGGCTGTTGCCATTTCTGCCGGAAGGTGTGAGCGAAGCTTATTTTCATCCGGCAGCCGAACGCAGTCCGGCGCTGGTCGCGGCGATGCCCGATTACCGCCATATCGACGAACTGGCGGCGCTGACCAGCGCCGCGGTCAAAACGCGAATCGCCGAACTCGGCATCGCTCTGGCGACCTATGGCGGTCTTGCCGGTTAAGATTCCGGCGGCAGCGTTTACCAATCCTTAAACTCGGTCTGGCGCAATCGGTTTGGGCGGACATCCGGTTCGGTTCCACCCATACGTGCGAATGCACGTCGTCAACGAAAAAACGCGATGCTTGATCTCGATTTAGCAACACCCGCGCTTGTACCGGGACGGGAAAAGGACGCGTAACATCCGCTAATGTCGCGAAATCTCCGATCTCAGGACATAAAGCGGTCACGGTTTCCGTTAATGCTGCATAGAACAGAGGAGATGGAGGGACAGATGAACACTCGCTCCGATTGCTGCCGATATCAGCCCAGCCTCGACGACCTGCTCGCCGACGAGGTCATGGAGCCGGTATTGCGCAGCGCCGGATTGGACCAGCACGAATTACGCGAAATGATGGTCGAGACGGCACGCCGCATCGATGATCGCGAGCGGCGCAATGTGACCGCTGGAGGCGATACGTAGTCAGGTTGCGAGCCTCGGAAATTCGAGCCGGACCCTTAACCCGGGCCGATTATCGGCTAGGATGATCGTTGCATGATGGCGATGCGCAGCGGCGCGAACAAGGCTGAGCCCGAGCCCGTTACCCGGTGTGCTGCGGCTCGGTTCGAGCCGGACAAACCGGTCGAAGACGGTCTCGCGATCGGCTTCGGGGATCCCCGGTCCGTGATCGGCGACTTCCAGCACCGCATTCTCGGCGCTGCGGAACACGCGCACCTGAAGTTCGCCACCATTGGCATATTTAAGCGCGTTGTCGAGAAGATTGGCTAAAGCCTGCGATAATAGATGGCGGTCGCCGCGAATATTGACCTGCGGCTCGACAGTCAGGTTCAAAGAGAATCCCTTTTCCTCTGCGACTGGCTCATAGAATTCGGCGGCCGAGCGCGCGATGTCGGCAAGGTCGAGCGGCTCGGCGCAATCGCGTCCGGCGCCAGCCTCGGCTTCGGCGATCCGCAGCAGCGCGTTAAACGTCGCGAGCAGGCGGTCGGCTTCATCGATCGCATCGCGAATCGCCTCGCTCTGGGCGGCGGCGTCGGCCGGTGCAATCAATGCCAATTCGAGCCGCGCGCGCAATCGCGACAACGGCGTCTTCAAATCATGGGCAACATCGTCGGTGACCTCGCGCATTGCGGTCATCAGCCGCTCGATCTGATCGAGCATGCGGTTGAGGTTGACGGCAAGAAGGTCGAACTCGTCGCTGGTGCCGTCGAGCGGGATGCGATCCGACAGATTGCCCGCCATCACCCGTTCGCTCGTCCGGTTGACCAGTTCAACGCGCCGCAACAGGTTGCGGCTCATCGCGGCGCCGCCAAGCAGGCCGACGCCAAGTGCCACCAGCCCCGACCATAGCAGCGTCAGCTTGACGCGATTGCGAAACGCCGTGGCGTCGCTGATGTCGCGACCGACGAGCAGCCGGTACCCGCCCGGCATGATGATCCGGCTGGCGCGCGCAGGATGGGTGATGACACCGCCATGCGCTCTGAGTTCGACGGCAAAAGACAGCCAGCCGCTGCGCGCCGGCACCCCCAGCGGCCAGCCCGAAAGATTGCCGGCGAGCGGTCGGCCATCGGGGTCGGTTATCAGATAGAGCATCGCATCGCCGGTATCGCCGGCGCTGCGGGCGGCCACGATCTGAACCAGGCCGCTCAATCCGCGCTGGGCGTATTGCTCCGCCAGACCGGTAATCTCGGCATCGAGTGTGGCCTCGGTCTGGCGCTCGACAAAGTCGGCGCTGGTCCAATAGACGAAAACCAGGACACCGAACACCGAGGCGGCGAAAACGAGAAAATAGAGCGCCGCGAGCCGAAACGCATGGGTCTGCACCAGACGCCGCTGCTGCTCGAAAAACCGGCGCGGCCACGGCCATGCCGGCAGCGCAGGGAAAGCCAGCTTTACGGCGGCCATTGAACGCGGCCGGAGGTGCCGAGCGGCTAGTCCGGCGCGCGCAGGCAATAGCCCGCGCCGCGCACGGTGTGCAGCAACGGCCGCGCGAAATTCTTGTCGATCTTCTGGCGCAACCGGCTCACATGCACATCGATAACATTGGTCTGCGGATCGAAATGATAATCCCAAACATGCTCGAGCAGCATCGTGCGGGTGACGACCTGGCCCGAGTTGCGCATCATATATTCGAGCAGGCGAAATTCGCGCGGCAGCAGGTCGATCGGTTTGCCGCAGCGTTTGACGGTGCGGGTCAGCAGATCGAGTTCCAGATCGGCCACCCGCAGCGTCGTCGTCGCCGGGGTCGCGGTTCCGCGCCGCAACAGCGCTTCGATGCGTGCCAGTAATTCGCTGAATGCAAAGGGCTTGACCAGATAGTCATCGCCGCCGGCGCGCAGCCCTTTGACCCGGTCATCGACGCTGCCGAGGGCGCTCACAATCAGAGCCGGCGTGCGGATTCCGGCCGCGCGCAACGCCCCGACCACCGCCAGCCCATCCATCCCGGGCAGCATGCGGTCGAGCACGATCGCGTCATACCCGCCCGAGCTCGCCAGAAACAGCCCTTCGCGGCCGTCCGGCGCGCGATCGACCGTGTAGCCGCTTTCGCCGAGCCCCTTCTGCAGATAGGCGGCGGTCTCGCGATCGTCCTCGACGACCAGCAATTTCATATCGCGTCAGGAATAAGGTGCATGCCGAGCAGAATGCCGCATCGCCGAGCGCATCGAACCGACGAACAGATGGGATGCGCATGTGATCGCAGCAAGCCGAGCGGCGTTTCGTTCGGCCGGATCAACCACACGGTCGGCCAACCACGTCGGCGCAGCGATGCCGCCGGAAATCCTTACATCGCGACGCGCAGATTCGCCGAAAAGCGAGCGAATCCGTCGGAATATTTTACAACAGGCTGAGATCGCGTCGGCTGCGTTGTGGTAAGCTTCAGGAAATGCGAAAAATTTCCCGGCGGCACGCGAAATGCATCTGTATGTGTGAACTTCCGCGAAGCGAAAATCGTCCTCGAGAGGGCGGCAGAGAGGATCAGATGAGAACACTGCTGACAGCCGGAGTCGTGCTCGGCGCGCTAGTGGCATCGATGACGGCGCAGGCGGGGATCGTGCGCAGCTTCAGCGGCTCGGGTGCCAGCGGCTTTCTCGACCCGGCCGGACCGTCCGAGCCGTGGACCTATGGGAATCCGTTCCCGATTTTTCCGCCAGATATCGGCTGGGGCAGTCCTGGGCTCGGCGCCGGCATCACTGCCTCCAATGAGACCGTGCCAGTCACCGATTTTGAGATAACCTTCGCCAGCGCGCTCGACCCGAATGCGATAGGTGGGGCAGGGACGGGGTTTTTCGACACGTCAACCGGCGCGCAGTGGACAGCCAATTTCAATCCCGCCACCCCGGACAGCATCACCTTCGACGCGCCTGCAGGGACCGCGCTCAATCCGGGAGCCCTATATTTCGTCAATATCCTATTGCTGCAGGGCGATGGCGTCTCGGGCGAGGCATTCTCCGGCACCTGGACGAATGGCGCGGTGCCGGAACCGGCGAGCCTGGCGCTGCTCGGCAGCGCGCTCTTCGGCTTCGGTCTCGCCTGGCGCCGCCGCAGATCGTAAATTTTTCCGACAGCTCTTCCCTCGAATTAAGGGGTGCCGCGCCCGAGTTCTAATCGCGGCATTGCGCCGCAGATCCGTTATTCGCGGCGAACGAACCGTCGGGGTTGACCTAGCGGCCTTAACGACGATCTATAGCGTACCAATCCGGTCCGAATTCGCCTAGAGTCGGCCGGCGTCGTTTAGGCCGAAAGCGCATGATCATCTTGAGCAAGCTCGCGGATTACGGCGTCATCGTCGCCACTCATATGGCGGCCAATCCCGACCGGCAGCTGACCGCCACGGCACTCGCCGACGAAACACTGCTGCCGCGCGCGACTGTGGCAAAGATCTTGAAGGCTCTTTCACATGCCGGGCTGGCCGCAGCGACCCGTGGTGCGGCCGGCGGCTATCGTCTGGCGCGACGGGCGACCGCGATCTCGGTTGCCGAGGTCGTGGCCGCGATCGACGGCGATATCGGGCTGACCCAATGCTCGGTTCATGTCGCCGACTGCGCCCGTACCGATTATTGCCCGACCCGGCCGCATTGGGCGGCGGTCAACCGTGCGGTGGCGCAGGCCTTGGCGGCGGTGTCGCTCGACGCGATGCTGACGCCGGCGGCTTTCGCGCCGCGCCGGCCGTCTGCTGCCGCTCATCCCGCTGCAAACTGAGAACCCAGAACCATCGCATGACTGCTTCGATCGATACTCTCGATACCGTCCGCGCGCTGTCGCAGGAAGGCTACAAGTACGGCTTTGTCACCGATATCGAAGCCGACGAAGCGCCGCCCGGCCTCAGCGAGGAGACAATCCGCTTTATTTCGGCAAAAAAGAACGAGCCTGAATGGCTGCTTGAATGGCGGCTCGCGGCGTTCCGCGC
>DATJLK010000063.1:0-16256 GCA_035509615.1 Allostellaceae bacterium
GCGACCCCTATAAGGCGTTCGCGCGCGCCGTGCAGGCCTTCTACCCGCAGGAGCCGGTCGTACCCTACCGGGCGGTGAGCGCGGTCATCGCGGCGGACGCGGCGGTGCCCGCGGATTGCGCGATCGGCCACAATGTCGTGATCGAGGCGGGCGCGCGGCTGGGTGCGCGGTGCGAGATCGGCCCCAACACCGTGATCGGGCGCGGGGTGGAACTGGGAGACGATTGCCGGGTCGCCGCCAACGTCACGCTGAGTCATTGCCTGATCGGCGCGCGGGTGGTGCTGCATCCCGGCGTGCGCATCGGCCAAGCCGGGTTCGGCTTCGCCCCCGATGCGGCCGGTCCGGTCAAGATCCCGCAACTCGGCCGCGTCATCATCGGCGACGATGTCGATATCGGCGCCAACACCACGATCGATCGCGGCTCGGGTCACGATACGGTCATCGGCGCCGGCTCGATGATCGATAATCTGGTACAGATTGCCCACAACGTCGTCCTTGGGCGATGCTGCGTGCTTGCCGGACAAGTCGGCATTTCCGGCAGTACGCGGCTTGGCGATTTTGTCATGATCGGCGGACAAGGGGGGCTCGCCGGGCATCTCACGATCGGCACCGGCGCCCGGATCGCCGCCAAGGCCGGGCTGATGCGCGACGTGCCTGCGGGTACGACGGTCTCCGGCATCCCGGCGGTGCCGATCGCGGATTTCATGCGGCAAACGGCGGTCTTGCAGCGTCTGGGGAAAAGGAAGGACGGTCGATGACGAACCCGCGCTGCACCGCTGGCCAAGACAACGCAGCACCTGGCGCGTCAGCCGAGGGCATTCAAATCGATGTCCAGCGGATCATGGAAATGATCCCGCACCGCCACCCGTTTCTGATGATCGACCGGGTCGTCGACGCGGTCGCCAATGTGCGCGCGACCGGGATCAAGAACCTGTCGATCAATGAAGGCTTTTTTCAGGGGCATTTCCCATCGCGACCGGTCATGCCCGGGGTTCTCGTCATCGAAGCGATGGCGCAGACCGCGGCGGTGCTCGTGGTCCACACATTGGGGCCCGATGCGGAGGGCAAGCTCGTTTACTTTATGAGCGTCGACAGTGCCCGCTTTCGCCGACCGGTGTTTCCTGGCGATCAGCTGGCGGTTCAAGTGATCAAGCTACGCAACCGTGGCAATGTTTGGAAATTCGAGGGACGGGCCAGGGTCGGCGGCAATCTGATGGCCGAGGCCGTGTTCGCCGCAATGATCCTCGACGATTAAAGCGCGGTGCCGGGGGATGCCGCAAATCCATCCGACCGCCATCGTGTCACCGGGCGCTCGCCTGGCCGCTGATGTCGCGATCGGCCCTTATTGCGTCATCGGCGAAGAGGTCGAGATCGGCCCCGAGGTGACGCTGGCCGCCCATGTCGTTGTCGCCGGACGTACAACGATCGGCGCCGGCACGCGGATCTTTCCCTTTGCTTCGATCGGGCAGGAGCCGCAGGACCTCAAATATCGCGGCGAGGCATCCTCGCTCGTGATCGGTTGCCGCAATACGATCCGCGAATATGTGACGATGAACCCGGGAACTGCTGGCGGCGGGATGATCACCCGGGTCGGGAATGACTGTCTGTTGATGCTCGGTACCCATATCGCGCATGACTGCCAGATCGCCGACCACGTCATCATGGCCAACAACACGACGCTTGGCGGGCATGTCACTGTCGAGGAATACGCCTTTCTCGGCGGGGTATGCGCCGTGCATCAGTTCGTCCGGATCGGCCGCCACGCGATGATCGGCGGGATGTCGGGGGTCGAGCGCGATGTGATCCCTTATGGTCAGGCGATGGGCGACCGCGCCCGGCTCACCGGGCTTAACATCATCGGCATGCAGCGCCGCGGTTTCAGCCGCGATGACATCCAGGCGCTGCGCAGCGCCTACCAGTTGCTGTTCTATTCGGCGGGCACTTTAAGCGACCGGGTCGGCGAGGCGGCACTTCGCTTTGCCGGGGTTCCACCGGTCGAAGACATCATCCGGTTCATTCGCGCCAATTCGAGCCGCGGCCTCTGTCAGCCGCCCGGGACCAATGGCGGATAGCCGGACGGACAGCCGTCTTGGCATTGTTGCCGGCAATGGCCGACTGCCGCGGCGGCTGGTTGAAGCCTGCCGGCAAGCCGGTCGCGACGTGTTCGTGCTGGCGCTCGAAGGCGCTGCCGATCCCGCGACCATCGCCGATGTTGCCCACGCCTGGTGCCCGATCGGCGCTGCCGCGCGCGGTTTGCGATTATTGCGCGAGAACGATGTCAAAGACCTGGTGCTGGCCGGCGGCGTGCGGCGTCCGTCGCTGGCCTCGCTGCGCCCCGATTGGCGCGCCGCCAAATTCTTTGCCCGTGTCGGCTATCGCGCGCTGGGCGACGACGGATTGTTGACGGCGGTGGTCGCCGAATTGGAGCGCGAGGGATTTCGCGTGCTCGGGCCTGATCAGGTCTTGGGATCGGATCTGGCGCCGGAAGGTCCGTTTGGTAAAATCCGCCCCGATGCACAGGCAGCAGTCGACATCGCCTATGGCGAGCGCGTGGCTCGCAGCCTTGGCGCCCTCGATATCGGCCAGGCGGTGGTGGTGCAACAAGGGCTCGTCCTCGGCGTCGAAGCGATCGAAGGCACCGACGAGTTGATCCGGCGTTGCGCCGGGCTGCGCCGGGAGGGTGCCGGCGGCGTGCTCGTCAAAGTCCAAAAACCGGGTCAGGAGCAGCGCGCCGATCGCCCGACGATCGGGCCGCAAACCGTGGTACTCGCGGCCGCTGCCGGATTGCGCGGCATCGCGGTCGAAGCCGGGGCGACGATCGTCCTCGACCGCGGCGAGGTCGCCGCCGCTGCCGACAGCGCCGGCCTGTTCGTCATTGGCATTGGCGGCAGGTGACGGCGAGCGCGGTCAGCGCCGATCCGGCGCCGTTCATTTTTGTCGTTGCCGGGGAACCCTCCGGAGATGCGCTGGGCAGCGCGCTGATCAGGGGATTACGGCAGCGTGTCGGTGACCGGCTCCGCGTCGCCGGGGTCGGCGGCGAGCGCATGCGCGAGGAGGGCGTCGATAGCCTTGTGCCGCTGTCCGACCTGGCGGTGATCGGTGTCGCCGAAGTCCTCCCGCGGGCCCCGCTGATCCTGCGCCGGGTCCGGGAAACAGTGGCGGCGGTGCGGGCGATGCGGCCCGATGCGGTCGTCACGATCGACAGCTCCGGCTTTAGCTGGCGCATCGCCCAACGCCTGCGTCGATCAGGCGAAACCCTGCCGCTGATTCATTACGTGGCGCCGATGGTATGGGCGTGGCGCGCCGGCCGGGCGCGACGCATGGCCCGATGGTATGATCATCTGATGGCGTTGCTGCCGTTCGAACCGCCCTATTTCGAGCGGGTCGGGCTCGCCTGCAGCCATGTCGGCCACCCGGTGCTCGATAGCGGCGCCGATCGCGGCGATGCCGCCCGCTTTCGCGCGGCGCACGGATTGGCCGCCGGCGAGACCCTGCTGGCGGTGCTGCCGGGGAGCCGCGGCGGCGAGGTGCGGCGGCTGCTGCCGATCTTTGGCGCCGCGTTGGCGCGGCTTGACGCGATGGCCGGACCGTTCCGGGTTGTCGTGCCGACGGTGGCCCCTGTGGCAGCGGCGGTCAGCGCGGCGGTGGGTTCGTGGCCCGGCGCACCGATTGTGGTGCGCGACCCGCAAGCAAAATACGACGCCTTTGCGGCAAGCCGCGCCGCGCTTGCAACTTCGGGCTCGGTAGCGCTTGAACTGGCGATGGCGAGGCTGCCGATGATCGTGTGCTATCGTCTGAACCCGCTGACCGAGGCGCTGCTGGATCGCGTGCTGCAGGTAAGACAGGTCAACCTGATCAATCTGCTGCTCGAGCGGGCGGTCGTCGGCGAATTGTTGCGCGGCGAATGCAACCCGGCGCGGCTTGCCGCCGAGGCGGCCCGGCTGATCCAGGATGAACCGGTTCGTGCCGCTCATCTTGCGGGGTATGATGAGGCGTTGCGCCGTCTCGGGGCGGGCATCGGGTCGCCGAGCCTGCGGGCCGCCGATCAGGTTCTCGCGATCGTCGCGGCGCGTTGCCGCGGCGAAACCGCGCCGTCGGGGCCCTCGCCACCGTCAACCCAGAGGAAGTCACGATGACCTCAACAGAAATGGCCGAAACCACCAAGCCCGCAATCGGCACCGAGAAGTACCGCTATCTGCACACGATGATCCGGGTGCGCGACCTCGACAAGTCGCTCAAATTCTATACCGGCCAGTTGGGCATGAAGCTGCTGCGCAAACGCGATTATCCGAGTGGCAAATTTACCTTGGCCTTTGTCGGTTACGGCGATGAAGCCGACAACACGGTGCTCGAACTCACCCACAATTGGGAGCAGACCGAGCCCTATGCCCTGGGCAGTGCCTTTGGCCATCTCGCCCTCGGCGTGCCCGATGTCTACAAGGCGTGCGAACGGCTGGCCGCGGCCGGTGTCAACATCCCGCGGCCGGCGGGGCCGATGGCGCATGGCGGTTCGGTCATCGCCTTTATCGAGGACCCCGACGGTTATCGCATCGAACTGGTGCAGCGCTCGTAACAAGCGCGCTGTCGCGGTCGGCGCCGGGGCGACCGCGACCACAGCAATCCCAGCTTTGCGGCATCGGCCGGCTGATGATCGGGGTCAACCGCTGCGGTCCACTGGTCCTGAACGAGTTGCGGACCAAACGGGTTGGCGCCTGCCCCGGGGCACCGGCTGCGGCCTTTAATATTTCCGTGCGTTAGTTTCGATGCCGGACTTTCGGACAGCGGGGTCGCGGCCACGCCCACTTTAAATTTTCAAAAATTATTCAACCACTTTAACGCTTATTCGCTTACCATTGCCACCGCCATCGTCAGCGCCTCGAAAAAGGAATTTTGCCCATGCCTGTCGTTTTCCTTTTGCGGGTAGGGTTGTGGGCGTTGTGCGTGATCCTCGGCAGTTTGGGTGTTTTCTTTTCCATCATCAGCTTTACTGGGCCCGCGGCGAGCAGCAATGGCGTGATCCTGCTCGGCGCAGCCCTCGGCATCAATTACTTCCTCGATCATGCCTAGAGCAGGATCGCATGAAATGGAGACAAAGCTTCCATTTCATGCGCGACTCCGGCTCTCGATTCCGCGGGTGAGATCATGATCCACCGATCCGATATTTAGTGCAGATACATGATCACTCGATCGCTGGCATTGATCCTGCCGAATACCTGGAATGCGCTATACGAATCCCACGTGAACTCTAGATCGGGTCCGCAGCGCCGCGGCGGTGCGAAAAGCTCTGCTCCTGGCTGGTAATGAATTCGAGCAACGCGGCGCGGCCTTCGTCATTTTGGCGGCGGGCGCGCAAGATCGCATCGCCGATCTGACCCGGGTCCTCGACCCGTTCGCTCCAGCCGCCGAGGTCGCGCGCGATATTGGCGTAATTGCCGCCGAGATCGCGGGCGCGGTAGCGATCGTGCGACAGCTGCATCGCATGGGTTTCGATCGCCATTGTCGAGTTGTTCAGCACGATTGTCGTGATCGGGATGCCGCAGCGTGCTGCGGTTTCGAAATCGAGCCCGGTCATGCCAAACGCGGCGTCGCCCATGAAATTGACGCAGAACTTGTCCGGGGCGGCGACTTTGGCGCCGATTACGAGCCCAAGCCCGGTGCCGAGCTGATGCGATTTGCCCCAGCCGAGATAGCTGCGCGGACGCGTCGCGCGGTAGAACGGATGGAGCTGTTCGCGCGGGCTGCCCGAATCATGCGTCACGATCGCTTGCGCCGGATCGATGACGCGCATGAACTCGGCGATCACCCGGTAGGGGTTGATCGGATGCTCGTTCGAATGCAGCTTCGCGTGCCAGCGGGCGAGCCATTCCTCGCGTTTTTCGGCGACCTCGCGTGCGGTCTCGCCGCCGCGGGCCCGGCCGCCGAGCCGGTCCTTGACTGCCAGGGCGAGCTGCGCCAGCACCAGCTTGGCGTCGCCGAGGATGCCGACATCGATCGCACTCGATTTGTAGAGGTCGCGCGAATCGTTGGTCGCGTGGACCATCTTTTTGCCCGCCGGCAGGTTTGGCGTGGTGACGCCATGCCGCGTCAGGCTCGTGCCGATCGCAAACACCAGATCGGATTTGTGCAGGAAATGGCGGCCCTGGCCGGTAAACGAGCCGCCGCCCGGCCCCAGAGCCAGCGCGTGGTCTTCGGGAAAAGCACTCTTGCCGTCGACCGTGGTCATGACTGGCGCCTGCAGCAGCTCGGCGAGTGCCACCAGTTCCGGCGTCGCCTCGGCATAAAAGATGCCCTGGCCGGCGAGGATCATCGGACAGGATGCCTCGACCAGCAGCTTCGCCGCGTCATCGATGTCGCGCGCATCGCCGGCCGAGCGGGTCGGGCGCACCGGGCGGTAGTGGGCGAGATCGACCTCGACTTCGAGGCCGGTCACGTCGGCCGGCACCTCGACCATGACCGGGCCCGAGCGGCCGATCTTCACCTGGGCAAAAGCCCGCCGCATGATGTTGCCGATTTCGTGCGGCAGCTGCACTTCCTCGATGCATTTTGCAATCGAGGCGTAGGTGCGGCTGGTCTTGAACATCGGGAACAGCTGGGCTGTCTCGCGCGGGTGCCCGAGCGGCAAAAACACCACCGGTGTCGAATCGGAATAGGCGGTGGCGACCCCGGCAAAGGCATTTTCGGCTCCGGGCCCGTATTGCATGGCAAAGACCCCGGGCGGGTGGCCGTTTGACACCCGCGCGAAGCCGTCGGCCATGTGCACCCCGACCCGCTCCTGCCGGCAGATCACCGGCCGGATGCCGGCAGCGGCGGCGGCCTCGATAATCGGCGTCGTCGGAAAGCAGAACAGGGTCGAGATTCCCTCGCGCTTGAGGATCTCGGCAATGACTTGCATTACCTGCATCGATCGTTCCTCCCATTGATGGGGCTGAATTGCTGATATACGGCGGCACTGCGGGCTACACCGAGTTTAGTCATGCCGCACCCCGCCATTTCGGGCTCAGCGGATTACGCCGCCGGCATCGGCGCCGCCGGTATCGCTCTCCGGTTGATGGCAGATTTTGACGCATGGCCGGACATCGCCGGGGTTCTCGAGGAGACAGGCGCTGCAATCGGGCCCGGGCGGCCGCGAGACCGCGGCGGCGGGCGGCGCCGGGCCGGCACACCCGGCGAGAACCGCGACCAGCCCGACCAGACGTAGCGAGGAACAACGCATGCCCAAGCATGGCGAGCGGCCTGGCGGCTTGTCAAGCCAACCCCGGCCGCGGCTTTCTGGGGCAAGCCGGGGTTTTGGCTGGGGCGCCCGCCGTGGCCGGCTTCGCCGTGATGATCGCTGGCTCGGCTCCGGCTCTTGGCGATGCCAGAGGCATCGGACCCGCTTGCGCCGGCCGAACATCGGAACCGTCTCGATCAGACCGCGAGCAGCCGCGTCAGATCGGACCGCGGCGGCGGCAAGTCGGGAAAGATGCGGGCGAGCTGCTGGTCGTCGAGGCGCAGATGGCGTTCGAGGATGGCAGCAAGCGCCAGGCGGTAGTCGGTGGTGACGGCGAGGTCGCGACGCTGGTAGAGCTGCGCTGTCGCGAGCCCGGGCCAATCGCCGTAGATTTTGCCGCCGCTGACCCCTCCGCCCAGGATCCAGATCACATTGCCGTGGCCGTGATCGGTTCCGCCATCGCCATTCTCATGAACCGTGCGGCCGAACTCGGAGATGACGACAACGACGGTCTCTCCCCAAACGCTGCTGCCAAGATCCTTGGCAAGTGTTGCCAGGCCGGCGCCGAGCGGCCGCAAATGGTTGGCGAGAAATCCTTTGTGGTTGCCCTGATTGACGTGGGTGTCCCAGCCGCCGAGGCTGGCGACGGCGAGCCGGATGCGAGGATCGTGACCAAGCAAATAAGCGAGCTGCGCGGCCTGACCCGGAAAGCTGTCAGGTGGCGGCGCGCCGTTGTCCGCCCGTTTCATCTCGTCGGCGAGACTGCCGATCAATTCGGTGCGCGCGGCGCGGCCCTCGCGATATGCCTGTGATATCGGATCGCTTCCGGCATAGAGGCGATCAAATTCCCGACTCACCGCGGGCCGATCGAGCGGCATCGGGTTTGCGGCCCTGCGACCGAGCGGCAGGTTTGCCACCGGCAATGGACCCTTCAGGATCCGCGGCAAGGTCGCACCGACGCTGACCGCCTCTGTTGGGCCATGCGGTCCAGGCAATTCCGCGAGCAACCGGTTCATCCACCCGTCGACGGTGGTTTTGCGCCCCGGCGTACCGTTCTCGATAAAGAGCTGCGCGTCAAAATGGGAGCGGGTCGGGTCGGGGGATCCGGCAGCGTGGACGAAAGCAAGACCCTTGTCCTGCCACAAAGGCAAGAGATCGCCAAGCGCCGGGTTGAGCCCGAAATGACCGTCGAGCGCCAGGGCTCCGCCATCCGTCCCGGGGGGGCCGATCGCGATCGATGGGCGGACGTCGTAATAGGCGCTGTCGCCATAAGGGACAACGACGTTGAGGCCGTCAACCGCACCGCGCAAAAAGATCACGACGAGGCGTTTCGACCCGCCGGCAGCGGTTGCTGCCCAGACATGGTTGCCGAGCGGCAACAGTGCCGACGCGGTCGACAGCCGCAGAAAATCGCGGCGGTTCATGCTCGCTCCTTGTCGTCTCATCAGCTCGGGACTGCGGTGCGAGGGCCCGCAGCGCCTGACAGCTTTTGCCCGCAATAACGCCAAGCGACAACCGGCACGCGGCGATTGACGGCTATCGTGTAACGCGCATCAGCCCGGTCCATCGAGCGCCGTCGAGGATTTGCGAATCGGTGGGCCGCCGTCCGGGGGGTGGAAGCTAAAGCCGGCGGGCGGCGGCGAGAAAGGCGCGGATCTTGGCGGGGTCCTTGTGGCCCGGCAGGTCCTCGACGCCGGAGGACACGTCGACGATGGCAGCCTCGCAGATGCGTACCACCTCGGGCAGGAGTTCAGCGGTCAGCCCGCCCGATAGCATCCACGGGCGCCGCCACGATTGGCCGGCGATCAATCGCCAATCAAACGCAAGCCCGTTACCGCCGGGCAATGCATCGGGCTTGCGCGGCGGCTTGGCGTCGAACAACAGCAGGTCGGCGACGTCTTCATATTGCGCGGCGGCAGCAACATCGGCAGCGCCGGCGACTGCGACCGCCTTCATGACGGCGCGTTGAAACCGCGTGCGCGCTTCGGCAACGCGCGCTGGGCTCTCGCGGCCGTGAAATTGCAGGATGTCGAGCGGCACCCGATCGAGCACGGCGGCGATCGCTGCGTCATCGGCATCGACAAACAGCCCGACCCGGATCACCCCGGCCGGGACCGCGGCGCACAACCGTGCCGCCGCATCTGGTGTTACCGAACGCGGGCTCGGCGGATAAAATACAAATCCGAGATAGGCCGCACCTCCCTCGACCGCGGCATCGACCGCGGCGCCGCTGGTGACGCCGCAAATCTTGGCGGCAAGCGCCATTTGCCAACTACTGCTTGTCGCCCGCGCGATCGCGGCCGATTGCTTCGAGCTGCCGGGTCAACTGGTCGATCTGAGCTTCGAGGCGCTTGAGACGCGGGTCCTCGCCGGCCGGCTGCGGCGGCAGCATGTCGTCCGATTTCGCTCTTTCCTCGGCGGCGAAGGGGGCCAGCATCTTCAGTGCACGGTCGAACAACGCCATGTTCTGCTTGCCCATTTCTTCGAACTGGCCAAACGGGAAGATGCCGAAAGTCGCCTGCAGGCTTTTGCGCATCTGCTCCTGATTGCGGTTGAACGCGATCATCGCCTGTTCGAGATAGCCGGGCACCAGGAATTGCATGCTGTCGCCGTAGAATGAGATCAGCTGGCGCAGAAAGCTGATCGGCAGCAGGTTCTGGCCTTTCTGCTCCTGCTCGACGATGATCTGGGTCAGCACCGAGCGGGTGATGTCCTCGCCGGTCTTGGCGTCGTGCGCCACAAAATCACCGCCTTCCTTGATCAGCTTGGCGAGATCGTCGAGGGTGACATAGCTGCTCGTCGCCGTGTTGTAGAGCCGCCGGTTGGCGTATTTCTTGACGATGACGGGCTTGCTCGTGGCCGGTGTGTCGTTGTTCGGGGTGTTCATGCGCGCGCCATTTGCCCTCGGGATCGGTCCCCCGCTGCCAGGATACCGCGTTTCGACAAGTTCGCCCCATCAAACCCGTGCAAGTCGCCCCGGGTGCGCTGTTGCGGCGGTGACACCCGATTATACTGCAGCCGATGACCGACGCCCAAGACCTCGCCCGTCGCTATCTGAGCCTGTGGGAGGAGTATCTGACGGCGCTGCTGACCGATCCAGCGGCGGCCGGGCTGTCGCCGTGCCAGGCCCCCGGCCGCGGATGGCCGAATGATCGAGGCCCAGACGGCGCAGACACCGGATCGAAGGCTGGCGCCGCGGCCACTGCCAGCGCATCTGACGAGTGCGGCGGGGCTGTGGCTGAGCTCGAGCGCCGCCTTGCCGCTCTGGAAGTTCGTATCGCCGCTCTGGAGCGAGCCCGGCCGGCGCCTGCGCGCGCTCGCTCAAGAAATCGAAGCGTTCGGGGTTGAGCAGGTTGGCGCCGCGCTCGACGCAGAAATCGCGCACCGCACCCGGGCCTATATCGATGGGCTCGAAGCCTACCGCCGGCACCCCTATCGGCGGGGCGCGGCCGAGGTTCCGGTGCGATGGCAAGAAGGTACGACCCGGCTCTTGGACTATTCAGTGACTGAAGCCGGGCCGGCGGTGCTGATCATCCCGTCGCTGGTCAACCGCTATTACGTACTCGATCTGCTGCCGGAGCGCAGCTTTTTGCGCCACCTCGCCGGTCATCGCCTGCGCCCGATGGTGGTTGATTGGGGTGAGCCCGGCCCGACCGAAAACGGTCTCGGTCTCGGCGGCCATATCCGACGTCTCGAGCGGGCGTTCGCCGCAGCGATGCGATTGGCTGGGCGCCCGCTGGCGGTGATCGGGTACTGCATGGGCGGCCTTCTTGCCCTGGCATTGGCTCTGCGCCGGCACCAGCAAGTGTCGTCGCTCGTGCTGCTCGCCACCCCATGGGACTTTCACGCCGGACGGGAGACGCAGGCGCGGCTGCTCGGGGTTCTCGGCGACTGGCTCTCACCATCCGATTTTGCGGCCCTGCCGGTCGAGTTTGTGCAAGGCCTGTTTTTTGTCCTCGATCCATTCCTCGGCCAACGCAAATTCGTCCGTTTTGCAGGCCTGGATCAAACGGGTGAGGCCGCCCGCAGTTTTGTCGCGCTCGAAGACTGGATCAATGACGGGGTGCCGTTGCCAATCGCAGTGGCGCGCGAGTGCCTGCGCTCATGGTACGGCGACAATGCCCCCGGCCGCGGATTGTGGGAGGCCGCCGGAACACGGGTCTGCCCGCAGCAGCTGCACCGGCCGGCGCTCGTCGTCATCCCGGCCCGCGACAAGATCGTCCCGCCGGCGTCGGCCGCGGCGCTGGCGGCGGTTCTCCCCGCAAGCGAAGCACTGCGCCCGGCGCTCGGTCACATCGGCATGATGTCCGCCGTGCAGGCGCCCGAGATGTTGTGGACGCCGATTGCCGAATGGCTGACGGCGAGGTTTGACACGGCCACGCCCCGGCCGCGGCGGCGGCTGGACAGTAGCAGGGCGCGCTCCTAGATTGATCCCAAACCGCCCGGATCGGGTGCGCACCCCTTGCCAAGGAGATCATTGATGGCCGATGTCGTTATTGCCGGCGCCGTTCGCACCCCGGTCGGGGCGTTCAACGGCGGGCTCGCCAGCTTGCCGGCGCACAAGCTTGGCGAAATTGCCATCGCCGAAGCGCTGCGTCGCGCCGCGGTCGAGCCGAACGAGGTCTCCGAAGTCATCATGGGCCAGATCCTCGCTGCCGGCGAGGGTCAGAACCCGGCGCGCCAGGCGGCGATCGGCGCCGGCCTGCCATTCGAGGTGACCGCCTACGGCGTTAACCAGCTGTGCGGCTCGGGGCTGCGGACAGTGGCACTCGGCTATCAGGCGATCTGCGCTGGTGATTCCGAAATCGTCGTCGCCGGCGGTCAGGAAAGCATGAGCCAGGCGCCGCACTGCATCCATCTGCGCAACGGCGTCAAAATGGGCGACGCCGAACTCGTCGACACGATGATCCGCGACGGGCTATGGGACGCTTTCAACGGTTATCACATGGGCAATACCGCCGAGAACGTCGCCCAGCGCTGGCAGATCACCCGCGATCAGCAGGATCAGTTTGCCGCCGCCTCGCAGAGCAAGGCCGAAGCCGCTCAGAAAGCCGGCCGGTTCAAGGACGAGATCGTCCCGGTCAAGATCGCAAGCCGCCGCGGCGAGACCATCGTCGACACCGACGAGCATCCCAAGCACGGCACCACTGTCGAGGTACTGTCGAAATTGCGTCCGGCCTTCGACAAAAACGGCACGGTGACCGCCGGCAATGCTTCCGGCATCAATGACGGTGCGGCAGCGGCGGTGCTGATGACGGCGCAGATGGCGGCAAAACGCGGTGTCACGCCGCTCGCGCGCATCGTTTCGTGGGCGACGGCCGGCGTCGACCCGGCGATCATGGGCACGGGTCCGATCCCGGCGAGCCGGATGGCGCTCAAAAAAGCCGGCTGGAGCGCCGACGACCTCGATCTCGTCGAGGCCAACGAAGCGTTCGCCGCCCAGGCTTGCGCGGTCAACAAGGACCTCGGCTGGAATACCGACCGGGTCAACGTCAATGGCGGTGCCATTGCACTCGGTCATCCGATCGGCGCCTCAGGTGCCCGCGTGTTGGTGACGCTGCTTTACGAGATGCAGCGCCGTAACGCGAAAAAGGGGTTGGCGACCCTGTGCATCGGCGGCGGCATGGGGATTGCTATGTGCCTCGAGCGCGACTAGCGCATAGCTGGTCCCGCGGGGGGCTAGTCTCGCGGAGCTAAACACCGGGAGGGACGCATGGCGAGAGTGGCGGTGGTCACGGGCGGCACCCGTGGCATTGGTCGCGCGATCTCGATCGCGCTGAAGGACGCCGGTTATCGGGTTGCTGCGACTTATGGCGGCAACGATGCAGCGGCGCGGCAGTTCAACGAGGAGACCGGCATCCCCGTCTTCAAATTCGATGTTTCCGATTTTGCCGCCTGCGCCGACGGCGTCAACGCGATCGAAGCCGCACTCGGCCCAATCGAGGTGCTGGTCAACAACGCCGGCATCACCCGCGACGCAACCATGCACCGCATGGCCCCCGAGCAGTGGAATGCGGTGATCCACACCAACCTGTCATCGTGTTTCAACATGTCGAGGCAGGTCATCGAAGGGATGCGGGCACGCGGCTTTGGCCGGATCGTCAATATCGGCTCGATCAACGGCCAGGCCGGCCAATACGGCCAAGTCAACTATGCGGCGGCGAAATCGGGCATCCACGGCTTCACCAAGGCGTTGGCTCAGGAGGGGGCGGCGCGCGGCGTCACCGTCAACGCCGTTGCTCCCGGCTATGTCGACACCGAGATGGTCCGTGCGGTGCCGGCCGACGTGCTCGAAAAGATCATCGCCCGCATCCCGGTCGGGCGGCTCGGCCGGGCTGAGGACATCGCGCGCGCGGTGCTGTTTCTGGTTGCCGACGATGCCGATTTCATTTCCGGCTCGACGCTCTCGATCAATGGCGGGCAGCACATGTATTGATCCCGCTGTTTACCCGCCGGGCGGTGCTGGCGATACCGGTGCATCTCGCCGCCGCTAGCCTCGCGGATGCTGCGAGCGACCAGGACCTCGAATATCGCGATGGCTGGCTGCGCTGGCCGGACGGCATGACACGCGCCGCCATTGGCTGGGCCGGCGTCTCAACCCAAAAAAAAGAAGGCGACGGCACAACCCCGGCGGGCGTATTTCCGCTGATCCGCGCGTTCTACCGCGCGGATCGGATCTCGCCTCCGCCGCAAACCCGCCTGCCGTTGCGCGCGCTCTCGCCGCGCGACGGCTGGGTCGACGATCCGGCGGATCGCAGCTACAACCACCTGGTATCGTTGCCGTATCCGGCCCATACCGAAGCGATGTGGCTTGCCGACGCGGTCTACGACCTCCTCGTCGTGATCGGCTATAATATCGCGCCTGTCATCCGCGGCGCCGGCAGCGCCATCTTTCTGCATATTGCCCGCCCCGATTTCTCGCCGACCGCCGGGTGCGTTGCAATCGAGCAGGCGGCGCTCGTCAAACTGATGCCACTGCTCGGCCCGGGCAGCCGCATCAGCATCCACGTCTGACCACCCTGGCCTGGGCGTCCTGGCCTGAGCGCGCCACTGCCGGGACGCCTCTCGACCCCTCCCGCTTGCGGGAGGAAGGTGGCGGCTGGGTTTTCGGGCATCGGTCCCGGAAGAAATAGCCAAACCGGGTAAAACGCCTCCGCGCTCGCACGCCGATTGCAGAGCAGCCATCACCTTCACGCCCAGGTCTGACGTGCGTAAGCCGATGCCGCCGATCCCTGCTTCCGTTAAAAGGCGCGCATCCGGCCAAGCTTCGGCCCAAACCGATCGGAGCGGGGGATATGAGTGCACCGCGAGCCGATGCGATCGATGATGACGATGGTCCCCAACCGGCGGCGCCGCAGTGGCAGCGCACATTATGGGCGATGGTCGGCATTCAATTCGTCATGACCATGTCGTTTTCGATGCTGACCCCGATCATGCCGTTGTTTTTGCCGGTCCTGGGTGTGCAATCGGAGAGTGCGATCGATTTATGGGCCGGCATTCTCGCCGGCGTCACATCGTTTGTCGCGGCGTTCGCGTCGCCGCTATGGGGGCGGCTTGCCGACCGTCACGGGCGCAAATTGATGCTGCTGAGGTCGAGCGTCGCGATCGGGCTGTTCGCCGGGCTGATGGGGGCGGCCGGGAATGTCTGGCAGCTGTTCGCTTTTCGTGCGCTGATGGGGGTGTTTGCCGGTTTTTCGAGCACCGCGATTGCTCTCGTTGCCGGTCAGGCGCCGGAAGATCGTCTCGGCTACGCGCTTGGCTGGCTCAGCACCGGTCAGCTCGTCGGCTCGCTGGTCGGGCCCCTGCTCGGCGGCGCGTTGGCCGACGCAACCGGCAGCTACCGCATCCCGTTTTACTGCACATCGGCGACGATCCTGTTGTCGACCGCTTTCGTGTGGTTCGGGGTTCATGAGCGGTTTGTCGCCGCTCCGCAAGTGCGCGGCGGTCGCGCTCTGATCAGCAGCCTGATCGCGGTGGCGCGTTCGCCCGGGCTCTTGGCGCTGTTCTTCGTGCTGCTGATGGCGCAGTTCGGGGTGCGTACGGTACAACCCGTAGTGACCCTGTATGTCAAACAGATGCTCGGCATGCGGCCGGACCTGGCGACATTGAGCGGTGTCGCCTTTTCGATTACCGGGCTCGCCAACGTTGTCGCAGCGCCTTTTCTGGGCAACAAGAGCGATAAGCTCGGTTATCGCCGGGTGTTGCTGATCGCCCTTCTCGGGGCGACGGTAACGACCTTGCCGCAAGCCTTTACCGAAAGCTATTGGGTCTTTACCGCTTTGCGGTTTGCGGTGGGATTGTTTATCGGCGGGATCCTGCCGACCGCGAATGCACTGGTCGGACGTCTGGTGCCGCGGGCGCAGCGCGGCACGGTCTACGGCATCACCTCTTCGGCGATGTTTCTCGGTAACTCGCTTGGACCGTTGAGCGGCGGCGCTGTCGCGGCGGCGTTCGGTCTGCACTGGGTGTTTTTGATCACCGGCGCGGTACTGTTCGCCAATCTGATCTGGGTCTACTGTCGGGTGCCGGAATATGTTGACACCCGCCGGCAGGAAGCCGCTTGACAGCGGCTTTCTACGCCATTGTGTCGAAATCGCCTTGCGGAAGCTGTCCGCGAGCGGCGCCTCAGGGCTGACTCCAGACAGAGCTGTAGCCCGCGCGCGGGCAAGGCTGTTGTCGTGGCTGGTCTAGTCGCGGCGAGGGCGGCGCAGCAGGAAGGTTTCGAACGGCGCCATCTGACCGTCTCTCCCGATCAGGTCGTAATAGGTGACCTTGATCGTCGTCAACCCGCCGGGATGTGATTGGCGTCGCAGAGATCGCCGTTGAAGAGGTGGAACAATGGCCGCAGCCGCTCCACACCGAGAGTGGTATCGCCCGCCCATGGCGAGCCGAGATTGTCGTTCACATAGGGCGGGTTCGCGATCGTCACGCCGGCTGGTGGCCGGTATATCCTGCCCAGGGTCGGCGTGCCCTGATCGCCGAAACTGGTGAAAGTAAACGGCGCGCGCCCGCGCGGGGCGGTCCGGAACGTGCCGAACTCCGGCTC
>DATJLK010000064.1:0-12990 GCA_035509615.1 Allostellaceae bacterium
TCCGGAGCTGTCCCTTCAGTTTTTCATGTCGCCTGACACTTGCCGACCTCCCTTGACTGAGGTGCATCGGGAATCGGATATCGCGGACCGGATTTGCGCACCGACATGATGCCGGCGGCGGGTCGGCGGCAGACCGGGGGAGGGAGGGATGGAGTGCGGCATTGCGCTCGCGACCGCGGCGGACTCGTGGAAGATTGTCAGGCGAGCCGAAGAACTCGGCTACACGCATGCCTGGTTTTTCGACACGCACCTGCTCAACGCCGAGCTGTTTGTCGCGATGGGGGCGGCGGCGGTGCAGACGCGGCGCATCCGGCTCGGAACCGGCGTCATGATCCCTTCGAACCGGATCGCGCCGGTGGCGGCGAGCGGCCTCGCATCACTGAACCGGCTGGCGCCGGGACGGATCGATTTCGGCATCTCGACCGGCTTCACCGCGCGGCGCACGATGGGTCTGGGACCTGTCAAACTCGCCGACATGGAGGAATATGTTCGGATCGTGCAGGCCCTGCTGGCCGGCGAAACCACGCAGTGGGAGTTCGAAGGCAAGCGCCGCAAAATCGCGTTCATGAGCGCGGAAGCCGGCGTCTACAACCTTGCCGACCCAATCCCGCTCTATATCGCCGCGGCGGGACCGCGAGCGCGTCGCCTGGCGGCGCGGCTCGGAGCGAACTGGATCGTCGTGGGGCGCACCGTCGGTCACGCGAGGAGCGAGATCGCCGCGATGCAGGAGGCTTGGCGTGCGCACGGGCACAACCCCGTAGAGCGCAAAGTCAGCGCCGAAATCGGCGGCTGCATCCTCGCCGAGGATGAACCGGCCGACAGCCCGCGCGCCAAGGCCCAGGCTGGGCCGACGGCGATGATCGCGCTGCACAACTGGGCCGAGGCGGAGCAGTTCGGCAGCATCTTCGGCCCGGTACCGGCTGCCCTTGCCCCACTCGTCGACGCCTATACAAAGATCTACCGCGCCTACGAGCCGGCCGATGCTCGTTATCTTGTCAATCACCGCGGCCACCTGATGTTTCTGCGTCCGGAAGAGGTGGGGCTCTGTACCGCCGAGTTGATCAAGGCGGGTTCGTTCACCGGCACCCGGGCGGAACTGCGTGAACGGCTGCAAGAGTTGCGCGCGGCCGGCTGTACTGAAGTGTCGGTGCAGATCCGGCACGGCCACCCGGAGATGCTCGAGGAATGGGCCGATCTCTTTGCCGCCGTCTGATCGCGAGTCTGGATTGAGGCGTCACAAGCTCGCGTTGTTGGCCTCGTCGAAGACGGCAGCGTCGAATTCAGCTTGGCGCCGCTCGCCGCAGCCGCAGGCCTTGCCGAAGAGGCTGCCGCTGTTCGGAGAATTTCGGCCCGGCAATCGGTGCAGGCGCCCTTGTATCTGGCAGTGATCCAGCGGGGGTCGCCAACCGGCCGCCCTCGGCGTCGCTTCATCATCTCGCTCCCCCTGTCATTGGGCAGGTTGGTATGCCGGCGGGGCAGTAGGCTCTTGTTCCGCGACGAAGGTGAATTCGCGGACGCACCAGCGGTTTGGTATCGGCGTTCGGAGAAAACGGTGGCGGACCGAGACGTCGAGGTGGGGGCCGCGGTCTTCGACGAGGATCTCATACAAATCGCCGGCGATCGGCGCGTGGAAGGTTTCCTCGTCCTCGCGCCGGAGGTTGGCCGCGCGTGCCCGGGCGTGGGCGTGTGCGAGATGGGCGGCGCGGGCTCGGTCCACAAAGACGCCGAGGACGTGTTCACCGCGATCGCTGTCGCGGAGCAAGGCGTAGACGGTGTGCGACATGGCCGAATTCTCCTTTCGGAATCATGAAGTGCAGGAGGGGCAGAGACGGTGTGCGGCCCCGCTCAGAGCGGCGGCGGGCTGGTCACAGTCTTCAAGCGTGCGGACCGTGTCCCCGCGGCGCCGGCACCACCGTTCGAGGACGTCGCCGGAGATGCAGAATTCGTCGCCGGTGAGCGGGCTGATGTGGTCCCACTTGAATTCCTGGTGGAGTGCTATGGCGCGGGCATCGTCGCCGAGAAAATCGGCGAGGATCGCGAGCGCCAATTGCGCCGGGCCTGAGCCCGGGTAGCCCCACTCGAAGCCGGTCGGGGAGTGGTTGCAGAGGTCGAGCCGCGGATCGAGAAATCGCGGCGGCTGATTGTCTTCGCATACCCGGACGCGGCAGCCGTAGCGGGTGCGACGGCCATGATAGCTCTTCATCTTTTCTCCCCTTTCGGTCCTGTCGGATCGAATCTCGCCGCCGGGCCTGCGAACGGATCGCGCGACGTCGAAAAGCGGCGCGTCGGGAAGTTCCCGACCGCACCGCTCTCCGTTTGCGAGGCCGAGCAGTCTTCGTGCTCTCAGAACGGGATGTCGTCGGACACAGCGTCGCCGGCGCCGTCGATTGCGCCTGTCTCGGCTGCGCGCTCGGCGGCCCTCTTCGCATCGAGGAAGACGAGCGTGCCGTTGAACGGCGTCAGGTGGATCTCGGTCGTGTAGCGCTCCTGGCCGCCGGTGTCGGTCCATTTACGCGTTGTGAGTTTGCCTTCGAGGAACACCTTGGCGCCCTTCTGCAGATACTGTTCGGCGATCTGGGCCAGGCCCTCGCTGAAGATAACGACGCGGTGCCACTCGGTTCGTTCGACGCGGTTGCCGCGCTCGTCCTTCCAGCTTTCGCCGGTGGCGACGGCGAGGCTGACGATGCGCTTGCCGTCGCGGGTGCTACGGGCTTCGGGGTCGCGGCCGAGATTGCCGATCAGCTGCACGCGATTGAGATAACCGGACATTTGGGATTTCCTCCTTGGTTCGGGGGATGACGGCCGGCCCGCTGCCGGCGGCGTCTCCCTCGGGCGCGGTCGAAGGAGACCGGGATCGGGACTGCCCGCCCCCGAGCGCCGCGACTGGTGCGGGAGCGCAGCGACACGGGAGCGTGCGAGCCGGAGGCGCCCCGAACTCCGGGGCGGGGATGCGGAAGCGGGACGGAGACCGGTCCAGACCGCGGGCGCCCGAGGAATGCCGCCGGCAGGGAAGGCCGTGTTGCGGCTTTCTTCCTCCCGTTTGAGCTTCAGCCGGCTTCGGGATTGCCTTCGACGCCTTCCGGGACGCCCGCATCGGTATCGTCGTCGTCCGCGGCGTTGTCGTCGTCGACGCCGTCACGGTCTTCCTCGGGCGCGTCGGCGCCCTGCGTCTCCTTGAAGCCGGTGTCGTCGGCTTCGCGGACCGTCAGCCGTTCGATGTCGGCCTGGCTCAGCGAAAAGCGGGCGATCGGCGGGACGAAGCGCTTGTCGCGGTAGTGCGCGAGGAGCGCCGCGCGGGTGTCCTTGACTCGGACTTCGACGCGCAGACCTGCCTCCTTGGCGGCCGCTTCGATTTCGCTGCGCGACAGGCAGGGGAGGAACTCGTCGGTCGCAAAATTCGGCAGGCATTCATCGGCGCCGATTGCGGCGCCGGCGACGAGTGCGACGGCACCGCTGTTGCTGGCGTTCTCGCGGCAGGAGAGAACCTGCGTGAGCATCGCGCGCGCCGCCTGGGCGATCGCAAAGGTATCGGCCGTGAGAGCGTCGTCCTTGATCAATGTCGCCGCGATGTCGTGGCGAACCGGGCGCGCATAGCCTTCGGAGGGCGACCGGACCTCGACATTGCTCGCGCTGAAGGCAAGGACGAGCAGCGCCAGCAATGTATCGTTGGCGAGGCCGTTGTCGCGCAGCGCCTGGTGGAGCGCATCGGTGCGGCAGTCGCCGATCATCGCCAGACCCGCCTGGGTCACCGGCGGCCGGGTCTTCGGCTCCGGCATGTCCGGGTCTGCCGCCTGCGGCGCGCCGTTGCCGGGTTTGGCGGCTTTTTTCTTGTCGACGAGCCGGTAGACGGTCGTCTTCACCGCGCCCGAGTAGGGATCGAGATAGTGGCCGACCAGGTCGCCTTTGCCGGGTTTGCCATAGACCTGTTCGGCGTGCTTCGGGAGCTGCGGCCGGCCGTACTCGTCCTGCGGCACCAACGAGCCGTGCGGCGGGAGGTGGTTCTGCAGCCATTCCTGCTGGGCGCCGAAGAAGCCGTCGAGATTGGTCGTGTAACGTCCGTCCTCGTCGGCCGGGGCGAACAAATCGTCCTCCCAGAAGACGCCATAGGCCTGCGCTAGGTCGTCGCCGAACTTCGCGGCCGCGAATGGGATGCGGCGCTTGGCAAGGGCGCGGGCGACCTCGGACCAGTAGAGCTCGCGGCCCTTCTTCGGGTGGTATTTCTTCCAGACCTGGGCCTGCTCGTCGCGGCTGGCGCCGGCAATCGTGCGCAGCTGCTCTTCGCTCGGCATGTTGCCGCTGGCGATGACCTCGAGCATCGGCGGGTGCAGATGCGCGAGGAGTTTGAGACGCTTGATGGTCCGCAACGGGAGTGCCAGCGCATCCGCGATTGCCGGTTCGTTCCAGCCCTTCTGTTCGAGGGCGTCGATGCCGCGCCAGATGTCGACGCTGTTCATCGCGGCGCGCACCAGGTTCTCGGACAGCGACGCCATCGGGCCATTGCCGTCATCGGGGTCGGCGACGATGACGTCGATCGGTACCAGGCCGGCGGCGATCGCGGCGTTGACGCGGCGCGTGCCGTGCTTGATGACGAGGTCGCCGTCGATCTCGGTGACGACCGGCGGCTGGATGATGCCGATCGCCCTGATCGAGGCGAGCAGCTGCTCGTCCATGGTGGCAGGCGCCGGCGTCATTCGGGGATTGTAAGGATTGGGCTTCAGGCAACGCGGGTCGACGCTGCGCAGTTCGGGCATGGCGGGCTCCTCTTCGGGTTGGTTTTCGGAACCCAGTGCGGAGGCCGCATCCCGTGACGCCGGGGCAAGGGCGCAGCCGGCGGAGCCGGGCCGCCGCGAGCGGCGGACCCTTGCGGCGGCGGCCGGTGATGCGGCAGACCTTCCTTGCGATCAGCTGATCGGCCTTTGGCTGCTTTCGTTCGCGCTTTTGCCGAGAATCGTGTTGTTCTCGGCGAGGTCGCCTTCGATCCGGGCGAGCTCGGCGCGTTTGAGGTCGAGTTCTGCTTGCAGCGGGAAGGCGGCGCCGATCCGCGCTTCGTATCCGGTCAACCGGCGGCGGGCCTCGTGCATGCTGCGTTGCTGCTCGTCGAGCTCGGTTTCGAAATGGTCGAGGATGTGTTCGAGGCGCGCGACGAGGCCGAGCGGCGTCAGATCGCGCTCGACCGCCACGTGCTGATCGAACCCTGTGCGCTCGAGGACGAGCGCTACCGCAAAGCCCCGGGCAAAAGTCGAGCCGGCACGGCAGACGAGATCGAAGCCGCCGCTGCGGCCGAGCGTGTGTTCGCCGGCCGTGCGTGAGCGCTCGGCAAGGCGCATCTTCGACAGCAAAACGGCGCCGGCGACACGCCTTTCGGTGATCGTGCGACCGGCATCTTCGAAGGCAAAAGCATCGCCCCGAGTCGGCACGCGCCGGGCGAGGTCGGCGCGGATCGCCGGGATGCGTTTCTCGGCGGCCTCGAGGTCGTGCTTGGCGTTGCGGATCTGCCGGCCGATGTTGAGCTGATCGTCGAAATGTGCGGCGCGCTGCCGTTCGAGCCGCGCGATCTCGGTTTCGAGCCCGGCCTTCTGGATGAGCCGCGGGTCGCCAGAGGCGATCGCCTTGGCGAGCGCGAACTGGTTCGCCTGCCGGCCGATGTCTTCGAGCGTGCGGATGCTGCGATCGCCGGCAAGCGCCGCGGCGATGAACCGCGCCTTGCGTTCGTTCGCCTGCCACATCGTCGCGTCCATCGAACCCAGTGTGGCGTACGCGTAGAGCTCGATCTCGGCGTTCTGGTTGCCCTGACGCTCGATGCGTCCTTCGCGCTGCTCGATTTGCGACGGCAACCAAGGGACGTCGAGATGGTGCAGCGCCTTGAGGCGCAGCTGCACATTGACGCCGGTGCCCATCGTGTCGGAGGAACCGATCAGGATGCGCACCCGGCCGGCATTGAATTCGCCGAAGAGCCGCTGCTTCTCACTCGCGCGCTTGAAGTCCTGCATGAACGCGATCTCGGCGGCCGGCACGCCGAGCCGCTCGAGTTCGTGCTTGATCCAGCGGTAGGCCGAAAAGCCGCGCGTCGCCTCGACGGCGAGCGTGCCGAGGTCGGAGAAGATCAGCTGGCCGGCGCCCGGCAGCGGGTACGGGGTGCCGTCCGGCCGCGCGTAGCGATCCTCGGCAGTCTCTCGCCAGATGCGGTGGACGTTGGTGATGAGACAATTGAGCTTATTGCTCGGCTCGTTGCCGGCATCCGGCCCAACGAGACGCATGTCGATCGCGGCGTGCCTTCCGTCGGTGATGACCGAGAGCAGGATGTCGTCACCCTTTTCGACCCGTCTCGTGCGGCTCTCGATCTTCCTGATCCGCTCGGCGAGGAGCTGCTGGTAGTCGCTGAATGCGGCGCTCGCTTCGGCGGTGACGAGCTGCCGCTCGCCATCCTTGGTCCGCGGCACCTGGAGGCAGAACCGCAAATCGCCCTTGAGCACGACGTCGGCGACCGCGCGGAACATCGCGACGAGTTCGGGGACATTGACGAACTCGCAGAACCGGTCGACCGGCTTGTAGGTGCCCGAGGGCTGCAGCTCCAGCTCGGTGCGGACGTCGCCGAAGGTCGAGGCCCAGGCGTCGAACTCGTGCACGCCGCGCGCGGCAAGTGCATCCGGCGCCTGGTATCGGAGCAAGGTGTAGAGTTCGCCGAGGGTATTGGTGATCGGTGTGCCCGAGGCCTGGATCAATGCCCGGCGCGGGTTCTTCTGCTCGATGAAGCGAGCCTTGACATAGAGGTTCCAGGCGCGCTGCGAGCCTTGCGCATCGATGCCCTTCAAGTTGACGCGGTTGGTCGCGAAGGCCAATTTCCTGAATTCTTGAGCTTCGTCGACGACTATCTGGTCGATGCCGATCTCCTCGATCGTGACCATGTCGTCGCGCCGCTCTCTGATGGTTTCGAGCTTTTCGGCGAGGCGTTCCTTGATCGCCTCGATGCGCTTGCGGGTCGGGCGGTCGTCGGCGCCGAGATGCAGCGCCTCGTGCATCGCGATCTGGTCTTCGATGATCTGCCGCTCGAAAGCGGCCGGGACGGCGATGAAGCGGAACGCCGAGTGGGTGATGACGATCGCGTCCCATTGGGCGGTTGCGGCGCGCGCCAGAAAGCGCGCCCGTTTCTCCTTCACGAAATTGGTCTCGTCGGCGACGAGGATCCTGGCCGTCGGATAGAGCTGCAGGAATTCGGCCGCCGCCTGCGCGAGGGTGTGGCCGGGGACTACCCACATCGCCTTGCTGACGAGACCCAGCCGCTTCTGTTCCATGATCGCGGCGGCGATCGAGAAGGTCTTCCCGGCGCCGACCGCATGGGCGATGTAGGTCCCACCGGCCGAGATAATGCGCCAGATCACGCGTTTCTGGTGGTCGTAGAGGCGGATGACCGTACTCGCGCCCGGCAAGGTCAGATGCCGCCCGTCGAAATGCCGCGGCACGAGGTTGTTGAAGCGGTCGTTGTAGATGCGCGCCAGACGATCGGCACGGTCGGGATCGGTCCACACCCAGTCGCTGAAGGCGGCCTTGATCCGTGCCAGTTTTTCCTTGGCTGCTTCGGTCGCCTCGGTATTGAGGACCCGGCGCTCGATGCCGTCTTCGATGACCGTGTCGTGGATTTGCGGCGTCGCGCTATTGAGCGCGTCGTGCAGCAATAAGCCGGCGTGGCGGCGCGGCGTGCCCCATTCCGAGGTGCCGGCGGCGGTGCCGGCAAACGCAACCCCGTCGACGCTCCAATAGGCGATCTCGACGGTGTGCCGGATCTGCACCCGGGTTCCCATGACTTCGGCGGCGAAGGCCTCGATAATCTCGGCCGGCAGCCACGGGGCACCGGCGCGTGCCGCGATGTCCGAGGGCGGGATGTCGGGCGGCTGCACCGCTTCGAGGGCGGTAATGTTACGCCCGTATCCCGGATCGAGCGTGGCAGCGGCTTTCGCGGCGGCGAGCTTGCTACGCACCGCGCCGGAGAGATAGGCGTCGGCGGTCTCCCAGGTTTCGGTCGCGGGATCGCGGTAGACCGCGTCGCCGAGCCGGGCGAGTGCCTCCTCGGGTTCGCAATCGAGGAGCTCGGCGAGGTACTCGGGGTCCACCCGCCCGGTTTCGTCGAGGGTGACGGCTAGCGCGTCGGCCGGCGACGCAATCAGCGGCGACGCCGGCGGTGCCACGACGCGCTCGCGGAAGATGGCACCCATGCGGGCGAGGCCGCTCGAGCGGTTGTAGTCCTCGATGCTGGCGACGAGCCAGCAATCGGGGTCGTCGGCGAACGGCGCGAGGTTCGGGCGGCGGTGCGTTTCCCGTGCCTCTCCGGTCTCGGGGTCGGTCGTGGTCGTGATGACGGTGTGGCTGATCGGCCCGAAGTGCCGGACGAAGGCGGCGTAGCCGACGCGCAGCCGGATCTGAGCCTCGGCCCACGAGTGATTGGCCATCTGTGCACGCAGCACGTCGCGCACCGCGTCGCGGATCGGGATCAGGCCGCGGATGATGCGGGCCGCCTTCGCGGTGATCCCCTCGTCTTCACGGCGCTGTTTGACGGCGACCGCGACGGCGGCGCCGTCCACGACCTGCATCAGCCGCCCGGACTTGCCGACGAAGTAGGAGCCCTCCTTGATTTCGGCCCCTTCTGCCGCGGTACCGCTGCGAACAGCGTCAGAAACCTCGTCTTCTTCGGCCGCTTTTACCGGTCCGGGCCGCGTCGGCGTGAAAATCCCTGTCGGAAGCTCCGCGAGAGCCATGTCGAGCAGATCTACGAGCGGCGGATCGCCGGGGCGTGGCCGGCAGGTATAGGCCGGGTCGGGGCCGTAGATGCCGCGCCTCAGAGCGTGCTCGCCGAGCACCATTTCGGGATGTGCTGCGAAATATTCGTTGATCTCGACGGTGTCGCCGTCCTGAGTGGGGATCGCGACAAGGTCGATCCATTTCGTGATGCCCGGTGCCTGGCCGTCGGCGCGGCGCTGCAGGACGAGGATGTCGACGACGACGTCGGTGCCGGCCGCAGCGCGCATGCTCCCCTCGGGCAGCCGCACCGCGCCGACGAGGTCGGCGAGCGAGGCGATGTGCTCGCGGGCAGTTCGGCTCGCCTTGTCCATCGTGCCGGTGCTGGCGACGAAGATCGCGAGGCCGCCGGGCCGTAGCCGGTCGATCGAGCGCGCGATGAAATAGTCATGCAGCCGCAGACCGAAGGAGGTAGTCGCGGGATCGGCGCGCACGACCCTATCCGCGAAGGGCGGGTTGCCGACCGCAAGATCGAAGCCGCCGCCGAGCCGACTCCTCGTGTAGTCCTCGCAGCGGATCGTCGCCTCGGGATGGACGAGGCGGGCGATCCGCGCCGTCACCGGGCAATATTCGATGCCGGTAAGGCGGGTCGTCTCGCGCAACTCCGCCGGCATCGCCGCGAAAAACAGCCCGGTTCCCATGCCCGGCTCGAGCACAATTCCGCCAGTGAAGCCGAGCCGCTGTGCGGCACGCCACAGCGCGCGGACGATCGGCTCCGGCGTGTAGTGCGCATACTGCGTCGTGCGCTGGAGTACGGCGTATTCGGCCGGGCTGACACTATCCGCGAGATCGCGGCCGATCTCGTCCCAGCCGGGGCGGAAACCGGTGGCGCCCGGCAGCGGAAAGCAGTTCTGTGCGAGCTCGGTGGCGCCGAACCCGGTAAAGCGCAGCATCAAAGCCTGTTCATCGACTGTCGGCGTTCGTCCGGTCTTCTCGATCTCCTTCGAGAGCCGGATGGCGGCGATGTTGTCCCTCGCCCGCGCCGGCCAGCCGTGGGCAAGACCGCGATCGGCGTCGAGCTGGAAGTTTTTGCCGCCAGTCGGTGCCGGCGGCGGATCGGCAGCTGTGTCGTCGAGCTCGGGTGGCGACGGCTCGCGTGCAGGTTGTTCGCCTTTCGCGGGCTCGATGGTCCAATCGAAGGGGGTGCTGTCGAACAGGCCGAGGGTCGACGGTGCGGAGTCGGGCATCGTCGCAATCTCCTTTTGAGACGGGTGGTCTGGGCTCAGGCGGGGCTACCGGCAGGGCGACGAGGCAGCGCTCAGCAATGGGTCCGGATGCTGGGGCGGTCCTGACCCGCGTCGGCCGGAGGTTCAGTGCAGTGGTCGGGAG
Source organism: Allostellaceae bacterium (assembly GCA_035509615.1). Taxonomy (GTDB): domain Bacteria; phylum Pseudomonadota; class Alphaproteobacteria; order ATCC43930; family CGMCC-115725; genus AP-15. The sequence goes on from DATJLK010000064.1 coordinate 10,120, forward strand.
GGCGGTCGGATCTCGACCGCTTCCGGCGATGGACTGTCCGGATCGGCAATCTGTTGGAGCGCGCTAGTATTCGCTCGGCAGCAGGATCGTGTTGTCGACGAAATAGAACCGGATCTCCCGCATCGGAAAATCGGTGTAGGGGATCTGCTTCATTGCCAGCGGATGCAGGTTGCCGTCGTCGCAGATCAGCACGGCAGTACTGTTTTCGCCGACGGCGAGGGTCCAGACCTGGAACGGTTCGGCGGCAAGGCGGTCGTCCAACTCCTGCGCCAGCGCGATTTCGTCGATGAGCCAATAGGCGCCGCCGGCGTCGGCGACATATTTGACGCCATCGGTGTAGAGGACATGGCGGACGAGGCCGTGCCGGTACCAATGCTCGGTACCGGTGAATTGCGTCAGGTCGGCGTCGGTGAGCGTCTTTCGCGTCATCGGGCGAGTGTCCTGAGTGAAGGTTGTCGGGTGGGTTAGGCGCCGCTGTCCGAGCCGGCGGGGTCGGGCGGCCGCTCCGGTATGACCTGCCAGTCGATCGGCCGGCCATCGGTGAAATGCGGGCAGCGGGCAGCGGCGTGCGCGCAGGCGAGCCTCGCATCGCCTTCGGTCGGGTAGACGATAGCGGTGAAGCGGTTGGCGCAGACGACGGCGCCCCAGCGCTTCGACCAGCCGCAGAGATACATGCGGCCGAACTTGTGCTGCTGGATGACGATCCAGGGCATTGCGACCTCCATGGGGTGCTTGTGCCTATCGGCGATCGCGTTCGGCGTGCCGCGCATAGGCGCAGCGGCAGTGGGCCTCGCAGTAGGGGCGGCCTTCGGCGGCCGGCTCGTTGCAGAACCGGAAGCCGGCGGTGCCGGGGTCTCCGAGCGGCCACCGGCATTGGTGGGCGCCAGGCGGAGTGAGCTTTGCGGCCGGCGTCGGCGTGTCCGGAGGGCGGCGCCGCGGCAGGGCGAGGCGCCAGGCCTTGCCGAGGACGGCGTTCTTGCTGAGGCCGAGCCGGCGGCCGATTTCGGAAGCCGGCAGCTTGTCGCCCCACAGAGTACGCAGCCTTTCCGTGGCCTCTTCGGTCCAGCTGCCGCCGGTCATCTTCCCGGGCATTGGCGTTCTCCTTTCCTGAAGATCGCCTTCTGCCCGGCCGGCCGGCGGAGTGCCGCGCAAGGGCGCCGTCAGGCGCCCGGCTCGACCCTTGCACGGCGGGACGCCGGCTGGCATCCGCCCGTCGCTGTCTTGCTTGCGATGCTGCTTTCCGGCTTGCTCGCCGTGCCTTTTGATTTGCTTATTGTGACTTATCTGTCCGATCGGCATTTCGGCGACGACCAACCGAGGATAACTGAAACGTCGGCGGCCGTCGGGGTCGGGGTCGGGGTCGCCGAGATGATGGGCCGCGACGGCGGCCCCGTAGCCGTATTTGCAACCTCAAATCGGCGATTGCGGTCCGGTCGCATCCGCTGCGGCTGCTGTCATGCTCTGCCGGCCGGCGGCATAGTCGGGGTGAAAGGCGAGGAGATAGTCGGCGATGCGCTGCGCCTCGGCGGCAGCGCGGAAGATTTCCCTGCGGTCGGATCTCAGGGCCTCCAGCCAAGACTTGACATAGGCAGCACCGTTAGTAAATTGGCAGTCGGCAATCCCAAGCTCCGCACATATGATCAGTTGCGCTACCTCAGCTCGGAGTTCTTCCCTCGCATAGTCGGGAGAGCCGAAGGTAACATTGTGTAAATCACGATCAAGTCGTGATGGATGACTTGATGCGTGTGATGCTTCGTGCAAAATTGTACTGCACCAGGCTTCCGCTGAACGGAATGCGTTCCGCGGCGGCATCTGAACGTGATCGGTCGCCGGTGCGTAGTAGGCGCGGTCACCACCGATCCGGATTGTGATGCCGCTGTTCGCAATGATGGTCTCGGCGGCGTCGGGTGCGCGCCACGGCGCCTCGGCATCGGTCGGTGCGGTGAACGCCGGGATGCCGTCGATCTGGCTCGCATGGAACAAAGTGAAGGCGCGCAGCAGCGGAATGCGCCGCGTTGTCGCCTCCGTGTCGTGATCTGGTTCGTCTCTGGTGTCGGCCAGATCGAGCTGCTTAAAGAAATACGCGGTGGGGCCGCGCTCGCCCTTCCTGACCTGCCAGCCGCGATCGGCGGCCTGCTTGTAGGTTGCCCAGCGCGGGTCGCTGCTCGCAAACGCGAACGCCGACATGGTGGCGCCAAGACGTTGATGCCGCGGTAGCGGGTCCCGGTGACGGCGTTGCACGGCATCGCCGGGCTGGCGTTGCCGGGCGTGCTCCAGGGCTTGCGCCAGGGAGGCGTGCCGGCTTCGAGTGAGGCGATGACCCGGTCGGTGACCTGCGTGTAGAGGTCGTGCGGCGTGTGGCCGCTGTTTTGGTGGCGGTGCGCGGATCTGGTGCTCATCGGGGTGTCCTTCCATCCGAGTGGAAATCACCCCTCCGCGACCGCGCCGGGCCGGCCGGGGCAAGGGCGCGCCCCAGGGCGCGCGGCCGCAGGCCGTTACCCTTGCGGCGGCCGGTCCGTGCGCGGTAGGCGCTTTGCTTCCTTGTTCATTTGCTTCGCCGATCGTGCGGCTTGTCGGGCGCTCAGAACCGCCGCTGCGATTGCATGGTTTCCGATCGGTCGCGCGGCCGGCGCTGGAGTCCCGCCACAGCGCTCGGATCGCGCAGGCCGACGACGACACAATGATCGTCGGGAATGTCGGCGATGAATGGCGTCGGTGACGCCGGCCCGCGGCGGTAGTTGCAATAGGAGATCGTGACCCCGCGCATGCCGCGGGTGATCGCGACGTAGGCGAGCCGCCGTTCCTCGGCCGGGTCGCCATAGTCCGGCGGGAAGACGCCGTCTTCCCAGGCCGGCAGGAAGACCTGGGGGA
>DATJLK010000065.1:0-5497 GCA_035509615.1 Allostellaceae bacterium
AGCGGTACGGCACGATCCGGTGCCACCACAAAACCCAGATCTCATGCGCCTGGTCATCGAGCACGTATTTCTCGAACCGCCGCATCAGGATGCGCTGCTTTACCGGATCGGTTTCGTGCAGCAGCGTTTCGTACAAGGCGACCTCGGTGTCGTCTGAGTAATGCGCGTAGTTCTCGGCGTCGAACGATTCCGGCAGCACCTTTTGCACGTCGAGCAAAGGGTTGACCATGCCATGGCCGGGAGCCTCGAGGACGACATCGAAATCGCCTTTGCGCATCGCGTCGAACCACGGCCCGGTTGGCAGCACGCGCTGCGTGACATGCAGACCGATTTTGCTCCACTGGTCGATTAGCCAAACCGCGACATATTTGAAAGGCTGGTCGACATTGCGGTTGAGCAGTTGGAAAGAAAGGTTCTCGGCCCCTGCCTCCTTCAACAGACGCTTTGCCTCCGCTCGCGACTTGTCGATATCCGGCCAATAACCAGCGATCTGCTGAAGCTCTGCCTTGGTGGCGGCCAGTGGCGAGCCGGGAAAGACGAGGCCGCCGACGGTTTTAACGATCGCGATCTTGGACATTTCCGGCGCACCGCCCCAACGGTCGATCGCCAGGCTCAACGCCCGGCGAACCCGTGGATCGTCAAAGGGTTTCTTCATGTGGTTCGGCGTCACCGCGCTGGCGACGTTCCAGTCGCCTTCCTGCACCGCGATCTTGCCGTCGAGATCTCTAACCAGTTCATCGCGCGCGGATGGCGGGAAGCCGCGAAACTCGATTGCCGCGCGGTCGCTGCGGATCGCGTCGATCTCCACCGCCTGCTTCGCCGCAAAGATACCCGTAAAGCCATCGAGATAAGGCAGCCCCTTTACGTAGTAATCCGGGTTTCTGACCCCCTTGATCGACTGGCCGGTTTCGTATCCGACGAATTTGAAAGGGCCGGAGCCCAGGATATGGGTCTCGTACCAGCGTGGGTCCTTGTCGAGGATTGCCTTCTTATAGATCCAGTTGAACGGGTCGGCGATCGCCGGCAGAAAGGCGCTGGTCGCGAACTTCAAATGAAAGACGACGGTCCTCGCGTCAGGCGCCTCAATCTTGTCGATCATCAGATAGTTGCTGGCGCGCGCGCTCAGCACGCCCTTGGGCGGAAACGCGATCTCGTTGAAGCTGGCAGCGACATCCTCGGCGGTGAGCGGCGAGCCGTCGGTGAATTTGACCCCATCGCGAATCTTGAAGGTGTAGGTCTTGCCGTCATCGGTCGTCTCTGGCATCGCCGTGCACAGATCGCATACGAGATCGGTGGTCAGCGACGGGTTGGCCGGGTTGACCCGGATCAGCAGGCTATAGAACGGCGCCGCGGCATGTCCGGTCGCATAGGTGCTCTCGCGGTGCCCGTCAAAACTCGGCGGGGCGTCCGCCGGGATCATATAAGTCAGGGTCCCGCCGCGCTTGGGGGCCTCCTTGTCGGTCGCCGGCGCCGCCATAGCCGCGATGGCGAGGAGGGCGCCGAGACCTGCCGCCCCCAGACCCCATCCGATTTTCATGGCTTCCTCCGCTCGTCTTTTTCCGCTCAAGGCCCGACGCCGGCGCCGGCCGCTTGGCGCATCTGCACCGTGGTCATCTCGCTTGCGGTTTCGTTGCTGCGAAAGCAGGCGGCGAGATGCGGCCCGTGCCCCGCCATTTGCAGCACCGGCCGCTGGCGGGCGCAAATCTCGATTGCGAACCGGCAGCGCGGCCGAAATGAGCAGCCCTCTTCGAGCCGGGTCAGATCGGGCGGCTGACCCTCGACCGGATCGAGCCGCGCCTGGCGCGGACGGTCGAGCCGCGGCACCGAGCGCAGCAATGCGATCGTATAGGGATGACGCGGATCGTGGTAGATCGCCGCTGCCGGCCCGCTCTCGACGATGCGGCCGGCATACATGACATTGACCCGATTGGCGTAGCGCGCGACCACCCCGAGATTGTGGGTGATAATGATCAGCGCCACCTCGAGGCGCCGCGTCAGCTCCTTCATCAGTTCAAGGATCTGCGCCTGGATGGTTACATCGAGCGCGGTGGTCGGCTCATCGGCGATGATCAGCTTGGGTTCGCAGGCGAGCGCGATCGCAATCATGATCCGTTGCCGCATGCCGCCTGACAGCTGGTGCGGGTATTGCTTTAACCGCCTCATTGGATCGGCGATCCCGACCAGCCCCAACAATTCGACCGCACGCTTCATCGCGGCGGCTCGGTCGGCGCCGCGATGCTGCTCGAGGGTTTCGGTGATCTGCCGGCCGATCGTCAGCACCGGATTCAGCGAGGTCATCGGCTCCTGAAAGATCATGCCGATATCGCCGCCGCGCATCTGGCGCATCGCCTCGTTCGACAGCCGCAGCAGGTCGCGCCCGGCAAATAGGATCTCCCCCTGCGTGACCCGTCCCGGCGGGTCCGGGATCAGGCGCAGCAATGACAACGCCCCGGCTGTCTTGCCCGACCCGCTCTCGCCGACGATCGCCACCGTCTCGCCGCGTTCGACAGTATAAGAGATCCCATCGACCGCCGGCACGACGCCAACGCCGGTGCGAAACTCGGTGTGCAGATTTCTGACCTCGAGCAGTGCCGGCAAAGCGCCGCCCCCCTTCCTTCCCATTGGCCTTTTCGAGCTTTGTCTTTCGTCGGGTACGGCTAGGTGGTATCGAGCGCAACAACCCCTGTCAATTACCAGCGAATACGGGATCGGGCTGACGGCTGGCCGGAACGGACCCATACGCTCCTCGCCGTGCTCGACCCCAGAGCTCGTGATCGAACAGGCCCTACCAGACTACGACTGTCTCGCCGGCGAGTTCGGCGTCGACCTCGTGTGTCACCCCCGCGACGGTCAAATGGTAGTCGGTCCCCACCAAGCGCCGCGCCGCCTCGCGCGCGAAGGCGCAGAACCGCTCCCAGGCGCATATTTGCCGGATGCCGTCGGCCGGTAAATGCGCCAGCCCTCGATACGCGAATGCGGCTCTGGCGGCGGCCGCTCACCGGCTGTCAGCGGACGATCCGGATAGCGCAAATAACACAGCATGAGTGCGCAATGGCCCCGCCGCGCTCCGCCCCGGAAAGTGAGATATTTCGAGCCGGTGCTCCCGCGCCTCGGCCGGAACACGATCATCGAATCCACCTTCGAGGTCGGCCGCCGCTACCGCTGCACGATGCGGGTCGATTGCGGCTGCCTCGATCCCGGCACGGTGATCTGCCCGGAGCCCGGCGAATGGCAGCCACGCATGCCCGAGCGGCTCGAAGAAGAGGACCTGGCCGACTGGCGCAGCCGGCTGCGACGCGATCTATCAGCTCGCCGCCTTGACGGTCGGCGCCCGGCTTACGGTCGCCGACGGCTCAGCGGGTCAAACGAAAACCCCGGCGGGGGAGCCGGGGTTTTCATGGATCGGCGATCGAGCAGGGGAAAGCGTCGATCACCCGATATCGAGCTAACAGTGCCCGATATCGAGCTAACAGTGCCCGATATCGAACTAACAGTGTAAGAGCGCAAACGTCCAGCACCCGCCTGTGCGCCCGCACCGGATAGTTATCGGATCAGCCGATGCAGTCCGGATGCCGGGCCGGAGCCGAGGCTCCGGGCTGACAAACATGGCGCGGCAGGCAGGCTGCGATTGAAGGTGCATTCGTCGCAGGCTGCGGCCGGTTGCTAGGCGGCGAGACGGTTGCCGGCGAACGGGTTCTCCGCCGTGTCCGCGAGATCCGCCGCCGCGGTTCGCTGTTTCTCGATCTGGGCGAGCAACCAGTTCTTGGCCGCAGCGGCCGCGCGATCTTGCTCCGCATGATCATCGGCAAGGCCGCGGGCCATCCCCGCCAACCGTGCCGCACTCGCCCGATCCATGCCATCGAGCGCGTTAGCAAGCGCGATCAGCCGAGCGCTGACCCGGCCGTCATCCTCGCGCCTGGCTTGCCGGCGTAGGGCTGCCGAGCTGATATCATCGCGGATCGCCAGCGCAGGCATTGTGGTCTCCATCTTCCCCCACTACAACATCTGCTAGCGGCAAACCAGGATTGATGCACCCCCTGCGGCGAGCCAGTTTCAATTCAGGTCGGTATTACTTTGTTGACGCTACCAGACGTGCTTGCCTCTTTAGTGGTTGTTTTCTGCCCTCTGCGATTGAGCGATCATGTCAGTACTGTGGGCGTCGTTTTCGTCACCCATGGGCGATGTATACACAGGTTTGATGAGTGATGCGACGTATATGTTCTCAACTGTAAATTGGCTCAACTGTACATCGGGTCCAGACTATTCGCGAGCGGGTCAGTTGTTAGGAGCGGACCAACCTCTCTGCCAGTCTCGATCACAGAGCCGCCAAATTCTTGCGCGAAGGCCAAGGCTTCGTTATCAATATCAAACAATACCCGCACCATCATTCCCGGGTCGAGATAGAAATACGTAAAGACCGATGGCTCGAATCGCCGCGCGTCGAGCCAGAGCCGCATATCCTTCAATCGTCCGCCGAAATCATCGTCTGAGATACGCACTTCCGCCGTTTGCACGACGTCCTCCCGAAGCGTTTTACAGCCTGCTGTGAACGACCGTCGCTCGCCTCAGTTCCGCGGCGGCAAAAATTCGGGTTCAGATCCGATATCCGGCCCTGGCTTGTCGGATAGCACGATCGGCCAAGCCGCCATACTAAAAGCCGCCATACCAAGCCGCCATACAATGTGACTGAGCCGCGCGATGTGACTAAAAGCCAGGCCGGCTCTGCTCTTCCCCACAACCCAATGGTTCAGGCGCGATAGCGCTATGCCAGGCAGTTGTGTCGTCGGATTGTTCGCTGCCGGTGGCAAACCGGGCGAAACCGCAGTGTGCCGCCATTGCCGCAGCGCGGCGCGGTCGAAATGGGTGAAAATCGGACGCAGTGCCAGCACCTGCACAACCGCGCCGAGCGGGACCGGCGCTGTTGTACCGAACCCGGCCGCCAGATCGGCTTTGCTCATCGCCGTCCCGTCCCCGACCGCTTTCGCCTTGGCATCTCTACGTCGCTTGACCGAGCCGGGATAGCAAGTGGCGAACGACCAGATCGCGGCGCGCGCGGGTAGACCGCGGCGGCGATGGCGGCGATACTGGCGGTCCAGATCTCGCCCGCGGGACCTCGCGCGTGGGACCCGCCCGTGGGACCTCGCGCAACATCTCGACTGCCGGGAGGAACAAATGGCGGCGATCGAAATCGGAAACTATGGGCTCGACGGCTCGACGGCCGGTGCCGGCCCGCCGCTCCTATTTCTGCATGGCGGCGACTATGTGGCACAGAACGCCCGTTTTCTCGAAATCCTGGCCGGGCATTGGCGGGTCACCGCACCGCGCCATCCGGGATTTGGCCATTCCGCGCGGCCGGACGGGTTTCGCACCGTTCATGACCTTGCTTACCTCTATCTCGACTGGCTCGACCGGCAGCCGGCCGGTGCGGTTGTGGTCGGCTCGTCATTTGGCGGCTGGGTCGCGCTCGAAATCGCGGTGCGCTCGGTCGAAAAGATCG
>DATJLK010000066.1:0-10570 GCA_035509615.1 Allostellaceae bacterium
TGATGCCGGGCGACAACATCTCGATGGAGATCGAACTGATCGCGCCGATCGCGATGGATGAAGGTCTGCGCTTTGCGATCCGCGAGGGCGGCCGCACCGTCGGCGCCGGCGTCGTCGCCAAAATCATCAAATAAGACCGATAAAGCCCGCTAAAACCAACAAAGGGAACGCCAGGTGGACAATCAGAACATCCGCATTCGCTTGCGGGCGTACGATCATCGCGTGCTCGACCAATCGACCAGCGAGATCGTCAACACGGCGAAGCGGACCGGGGCGCGGATCCGCGGACCGATCCCGCTGCCGACCAAAATCGAGAAATTTACCGTGCTGCGCTCGCCGCATGTCGACAAGAAGTCGCGCGAACAGTTCGAAATCCGGACGCATAAGCGGGTCCTCGATATTGTCGATCCGACACCTCAGACGGTCGACGCGCTGATGAAGCTCGATCTCGCCGCCGGGGTCGATGTCGAAATAAAGCTGTAGTGACGGCGATGAAATCGAGGCCAGCCAGGAGAGGGGCATGCGCACCGGTCTGATCGCCCGCAAGCTCGGCATGACGCGGATTTTTACCGAGGACGGCAACCACGTGCCGGTGACCGTGCTCGCCGTCGACAACTGCCAGGTGGTGGCGGTGCGCACGCCCGAAAAGGACGGTTACGGCGCATTGCAGCTCGGGGTTGGCGCCGCCAAGGTCAAAAATGTATCAAAGGCCCAGCGCGGTCATTTTGCCAAGGCGGAGGTCGAGCCGAAGGCGCGCCTTGCCGAGTTCCGCGTCTCCGACGACGCTGTCGTCGCGGTTGGCAGCGAGATCACCGCCGCGCATTTCGTGCCCGGTCAGCGGGTTGATGTCGTCGGCACCAGCCTCGGCAAAGGTTTTGCCGGTGCCATGAAGCGCCACAATTTTGGCGGTTTGCGTGCGAGCCATGGCGTGTCGGTCTCGCATCGCAGTCACGGCTCGACCGGCCAGCGGCAATCGCCGGGCAAGACATTCAAAAACAAGAAGATGGCAGGCCATCTCGGGGCCGAGCGGGTGACCGTGCAGAGCCTCGAAGTGGTCTCGGCCAGTGCCGAGCGCGGCCTCTTGATGGTCAAAGGGGCGGTACCGGGAGCCAAGGGCGGGTTCGTGTTGGTCAAGGATGCGGTCAAGCGCAAGGCACCGGACGGGTTGCCGTTCCCGGCCGCGGTCCGGACTGCGCCGGAGGCGATGACGGTAACGGATAGCCCCGCGGTGGAAAGCCCTGCGGTGGAACCCCCCGAGGGAGAGCCGGGTTGAGCAAGATCGCGGTCCGCAATCTCGATAACCAGGAGGTCGGTGATATTGAACTCGACGACACCGTCTTCGGGCTCCCGGTGCGTCGCGACATCCTGGCGCGCGTCGTCAATTGGCAGCTCGCCAAGCGCCGGGCCGGGACCCACAAGACCAAGGGCATCAGCGAAATCCAGGGAACGACCAAAAAGCCCTACAAGCAAAAGGGCACCGGTCGCGCCCGCCAGGGCAGCCTGCGTTCGCCGCAGTTTCGCGGCGGCGCCACGATTTTTGGGCCGGTCGTGCGCAGTCATGAATTCGGGTTGCAGAAAAAAGTACGGCGGCTCGGGCTGAAGACGGCGTTGTCGGCAAAGCTTGGCGAAGGCAAGCTCATCGTCATTGACGCCGCGCGCGCCGAGGAGGCCAAGACCCGGGCCTTGCGCGCCCGGCTCGACGCGTTTGGCTGGGAGTCGGTGCTGATCATCGACGGACCGGCGGTCGACGCGAATTTCGCGCGCGCCGCCCGCAACCTGCCGCGCGTCGATGTGCTGCCGCAGCAAGGGGCGAATGTCTACGACATCCTGCGCCGGGACACACTGGTCTTGACCCGCGAGGCGGTCGAGCATTTGGAGGCGCGCCTTAAATGAGCCGCTTTCGCGTCATCCCGCCGGCCGCTACCCGGCTGACCCGGCAACAGATGTACGATATCATCCGTACGCCGGTGATTACCGAAAAGGCGACCAACGCTTCTGAACATAACCAAGTCATCTTTCGCGTGCCGCTGACCGCGACAAAGCGCGAGGTCAAGGCGGCAGTCGAGGGGCTGTTCAACGTGACGGTGACCGCGGTCAACACCATTCGCGTGGCCGGCAAGGTCAAGCGGGTGCGCGGTCGCATCGGTCAGCGCTCCGATGTGAAAAAGGCGATCGTGACGTTGCGCGACGGGCAGCGCATCGACATCACCACCGGGATTTGAGCGCGGAGAACCGGGCTATGGCACTCAAGACCTTCAATCCGACGACCCCGTCGCGGCGACAGCTGGTCATCGTCGACCGCAGCGAGTTGTGGAAGGGCAAGCCGGTCAAGGCCTTGACCGAAGGGCTGCGCGGCAAGGGCGGACGCAACAATGCGGGCCGCATCACGGTACGCTGGCGCGGCGGCGGCAACAAGCGTCGCTACCGCATCGTCGACTTCAAGCGCACCAAGGTCGACATGCCGGCAACGGTCGAGCGGCTTGAATACGATCCGAACCGTACCGCCTTTATCGCCCTGATCCGCTACCAGGATGGCGAGCTGTCTTATATTCTGGCGCCGCAGCGCCTGAGGGCGGGCGATACGGTGGTTGCGGGTGAACGGGTCGATGTCAAGCCCGGCAATTCGATGCCGATGCGCAGCATGCCGGTCGGTACGATCATCCATAACATCGAGATGAAGCCGGGCAAAGGCGGCCAGATCGCGCGCTCGGCCGGGACCTATGCCCAATTGGTCGGTCGCGACCAGGGATATGCGCTGTTGCGGCTGTCTTCGGGCGAATTGCGGATGGTGCGGGCCGAATGCCGGGCGACGATCGGCGCGGTGTCGAACCCGGATCAGCAAAATATCGTCATTGCCAAGGCCGGGCGCAATCGTTGGCTCGGCCGCCGGCCATCGGTGCGCGGCGTCGCCATGAACCCGATCGATCATCCGCATGGCGGAGGCGAAGGCCGCAGTTCGGGTGGACGGCATCCGGTCACCCCATGGGGCAAGCCGACCAAGGGAAAAAAGACGCGTCACAACAAGGCGACCGATCGGTTGATCGTGCGTCGTCGCCAGCAGCGTTAGGTTCGGTGCATTCATGATCCGGCTCGGACATAGTTGGGTTGCCCGTATCTGGTTCGGGTCGCTCGGAGAACCCGGCAAGGTGCTGGCCGCGTCTGGTGTTTGGCGAGGCTTGAGCCGCAGGTCAGGTCCGCGGGCTGAAGATCTATCGACCAGCACGGTCAAGGGTACGTTTTGTTTCGGTCTCGGCGGTGAGCCTCAGCGAGAGCATGGAGTAGAAGCTTGACCCGCTCGGTTTGGAAGGGCCCGTTTGTCGACGGCTATCTGTTGAAAAAGGCGGACGAGGCGCGGCGCTCGGGGCGCAACCAGGTGATCCGCACCTGGTCGCGCCGGTCGACGATCTTTCCGCAATTTGTCGGGCTGACTTTTGGCGTTTACAACGGCCATAAGTTCATCCCGGTGCTGGTGACCGAGAATATGATCGGCCACAAGCTCGGAGAATTCGCGCCGACCCGCACATTCTACGGTCACGCCGGCGACAAAAAGGCGAGGAGAGCCTAGAATGAGCAAGCCCGCCGCCGAGCGCCGGCTCGACGACAGCGAAGCCTTGGCGAGCATGCGAGGGCTGCGGACGAGTGCCCGCAAATTGAACCTTGTCGCCCGGACGATCCGCGGCAAGACCGCCTCATCGGCCTTGGCCGAACTGACCTTTTCGCGTCGGCGCATCGCCGGCGAGGTCAAAAAGGTGCTGCAGGCGGCGATCGCCAATGCCGAAAACAATCATCAGCTCGATGTCGACCGGCTGTACGTCAAGGAGGCTACGGTCGGCAGAGCCTTTGTTCTGAAACGCTTTCATACCCGGGGACGCGGCCGCTCGGCGCGCGTCGAAAAGCACTTCGCGCATCTGACCGTGATCGTTCGCGAACGCGCCGAGGACGATATCGAGGAGGCGAGCTGATGGGTCAAAAGGTCAATCCGATCGGGCTGCGGCTCGGCATCAACCGCACCTGGGACTCGCGGTGGTTTGCCCGCAAGGAATATTCGAGCCTGCTGCTCGATGATCTGTCGCTGCGCCGTTTTCTGAGTAAACGCCTGTCGCAGGCCGGCCTGTCGCGGATTGTCATCGAACGGGCGGCGCGCAAGAGCCGGATCACCCTGCATTCGGCGCGGCCGGGGGTGATCATCGGCAAAAAGGGCGCGGATATCGAGAAACTGCGCGGCGATATCACCAAGGTCACGCCGAGCGAGGTCAGTCTCAACATCATCGAGATCCGCAAGCCCGAAATCGATGCCAAACTCGTCGCCGACAGCATCGCGCAGCAGCTCGAGCGGCGGGTCGCATTCCGCCGAGCGATGAAACGGGCGGTGCAATCGGCAATGCGGCTTGGCGCACAGGGGATCCGGATCAACTGCTCGGGCCGGCTGGGCGGGGCTGAAATCGCCCGCATGGAATGGTACCGGGAGGGCCGGGTGCCGTTGCACACATTGCGTGCCGATGTCGATTTTGGTTATGGCACCGCCAAGACGACCTATGGCGTGTGCGGGGTCAAGGTGTGGGTGTTCAAGGGCGAGATCCTCGCTCACGATCCGATGGCGCAGGAAAAGCGTGCAGCCGAGGGCCAGGGCCCGGCGCCCAGCCACGAGCGGTCGCGCCGCGAACCGGCGGGATGACCAGAGATGCTCAGTCCGAAACGTTCCAAATATCGCAAGGCGCATAAGGGCCGCGTCCACGGCCTGGCCAAGGGTGGCACAACGTTGAACTTTGGCGCCTACGGTCTCAAGGCCTCCGATCCCGGGCGGATCACCGCGCGCCAGATCGAGGCGGCGCGGCGGGCGATCACCCGGCACATCCGGCGCAGCGGCCGGGTGTGGATCCGCATCTTTCCCGATGTGCCGGTGTCAACCAAGCCGGCCGAGGTCCGCATGGGCAGCGGCAAGGGTTCGCCCGAATACTGGATCTGCCGGGTCAAGCCGGGCCGCATCATGTTCGAGCTCGACGGTGTGCCGGCCGAGATGGCGCGCGAGGCGTTCGCCCTCGCCGCTGCCAAGCTGCCGCTGGCTACGCGGTTTGTCGCGCGCGCCGGCGAGGAGGCGGCGGCATGAAAGCCGGCGATGTCAGGGCCAAGACCGATGACGAGCTCTCCGGCGATATCGAAGTGCTCGGCAAGGAGATTTTCAATCTGCGGTTTCAGCGCGCGAATGGGCAACTCGAAAACACCGCACGGGTGCGGCAAGTACGCCGCGATATCGCGCGCATCAAAACCATTCTCGGCGAACGCCGCCGGCCCGCCTCCAGGAACCAAAAATAATGTCGAGACGCATACTTCAAGGCGTGGTGGTCAGTCACGCCTGCGACAAGACCATCGTCGTGCGGGTCGAGCGGCGGGTGATGCACCCGATCTACAAAAAATTCATCACCCATTCGAAAAAATACGCTGCGCATGACGAGCATAATCGCTGGCATGTCGGCGATCTCGTCCGCATCGAGGAGAGCCGGCCAATTTCCAAGCGCAAGCACTGGGTCGTGTTGGGTGCGACTGAAGAGGGTGGCGGTCGGCGCGGCGGTTCTGCCGAAACGCCCGCGGCAGCTGAGACGACCGAGACTACGGGAGGTGCGGCATGATCCAAATGCAGACCAATCTGGATGTCGCCGACAATTCCGGAGCGCGCCAGGTGCAATGCATCAAGGTGCTGGGCGGCTCCAAACGCCGCACCGCGACTGTTGGCGACGTGATCATCGTTTCGGTAAAGGAGGCGATCCCGCGCGGTCGGGTCAAAAAGGGTGATGTGCATCGCGCTGTCATCGTTCGCACCGCCAAGGAGATCCGGCGCATCGACGGCAGCGCGATCCGCTTTGATCGCAACGCCGCGGTGCTGATCAACCAGGCGAACGAACCGATCGGCACCCGCATCTTTGGACCGGTGACCCGCGAATTGCGGGCGCGTCGCTTTATGAAGATCGTCTCGCTGGCACCGGAAGTGTTGTGAACGGTTCGGGCGGGATCAGGTCATGACCAAGCTCAAGATCAAAAAGGGCGACAACGTCGTTGTCATCAGCGGCCGCGACAAGGGTCGCACCGGCGAGGTGTTGCGGGTATTCCCAAGCGAGGCCCGGGTCATCGTGCAAGGGGTCCATGTCGCGCGGCGGCACACCAAACCGCGGATGGGCGAGCCCGGCGGCATCGTTGAGAAGGAATTGGCGCTCCACATTTCCAATGTCGCCCATGTCGATCCCGCTTCGGGCAAGCCGACCCGAATCGGCTACAAGGTCCTTGGCGATGGCCGCAAGGTGCGCGTCGCCCGTCGCTCGGGCGAAGTGATCGATAGGTGAGATGATGAACAAGCCGCGCTTGCAGGAATATTACGAGAGCACGGTCCGGCCGGCGCTGATGCAGGAATTCGGCTATACCAATCCGATGCAGGTGCCGCGGCTCGACAAGATCGTCATCAATATGGGGGTCGGCGAGGGTACCCAGGACGCCAAAAAGGTCGACGCCGCGGCATCCGAACTTGCCGCCATCGCCGGTCAGCGCCCGGTCGTCACCCGCGCCAAGCGGTCGATTGCGACCTTCAAACTGCGCCAGGGCATGCCGATCGGCTGCAAGGTCACATTGCGCCGGCAGCGCATGTACGAATTTCTCGATCGGCTGATCAACGTCGCCTTGCCGCGGGTGCGCGATTTTCGCGGCATTCCCGGCAAAAGCTTTGATGGCCGCGGGAACTTCGCGCTCGGCCTCAAGGAACAGATTGTTTTTCCCGAGATCGACTACGATCGCGTCGAAGCGGTGCGCGGAATGAACGTCGTGGTCGCGACCACGGCGAAAACCGATGCGGAAGCCAAGGCGCTTCTGAAGGGTTTTGAAATGCCGTTTGTCAATTGAGAGGATTGGGGTCCGGCTGCGATGGCAAAAAAAAGCGCGGTTGAAAAAAACGCCCGGCGGGCAAAGCTCGCCAGACAGAGTGCGCCGCGCCGGCTGCGGCTCAAGGAGATCGCGCTTGATCGGACGGCACCGCCCGAAGAACGATTTGCCGCCCAATTGAAACTGGCGATGCTGCCACGCAATGGCTCGCAGACGCGGGTGCGCAATCGCTGCGCCCTGACCGGGCGGCCGCGCGGGTTTTATCGAAAATTCCGCCTGTCGCGGATCGCGCTGCGCGAACTGGCGTCGTCGGGTCAGATCCCCGGCATGCTCAAATCGAGCTGGTAGAGGGATCCGATCGATGTCGATGAGCGATCCGTTAGGGGACATGCTGACGCGGATTCGCAACGGGCAGCGCGCGCGTCAGGCGGTGGTCGCATCGCCGGCTTCAAGGATGCGCGCGAACGTGCTTGAAGTGTTGAAGCGAGAAGGCTACATCCGCGGCTTCAGCCGTGACGATCTGCGTCCGGGTGTCGCCGAATTCAAGATCGAGCTCAAATACGTCGATGGCGAACCGGTGATCCGCGAGATCGCGCGCGTGTCAAAGCCGGGCCGGCGAATCTATTCGCGCATCGCCGATCTGCCGCGCAGCTATAATGGTCTGGGGATTACAATCCTGTCGACGCCGCGGGGCGTGTTGTCCGACAACGAGGCGCGTGCGGCTAAAGTTGGCGGTGAAGTGCTGTGCCGCGTATTTTAAGGGATAGGGTCGAGGAACCGAGATGTCACGTATCGGCAAAAACCCGGTGCCGATCCCGAACGGGGTCGCGGTACAGCTGTCCGGGCAAACCCTGTCGGCAAAGGGCGGACTAGGCGCCTTGAACTTGGTGATCAGCAGCGATGTGACGGCCTCGGTCACCGATGGCTCGATCAAGATCGCGCCTGCCAACGACACCAAGCAGGCGCGAGCGATGTGGGGCACCACCCGGGCGCTCGTCAACAACATGGTCGTCGGGGTCTCGAAAGGGTTCTCCGTCGGGCTTGAGATCAATGGTGTCGGCTATCGCGCCGCGGTTCAGGGCAATGTTCTAAACTTGCAGCTCGGCTATTCGCACGATATCGCGTTCCCGATCCCGGCTGATGTCAGGATCGCCTGCGAACGGCCGACCGTGATCACGGTGACCGGGGCCGACCGTCAGCGCGTCGGCCAGGTTGCGGCCGAGATCCGGGCTTTTCGGCCGCCTGAGCCCTATAAGGGCAAGGGCATCAAATATGCCCACGAGACCGTCCGCCGCAAAGAAGGCAAAAAGAAGTAACCGCAATGGCGCAACAATCGAAAACTTTGTTTTTACGCCGGCGTCAGCGGGTGAGGCGAACCCTGCGCCAGGCCGCGAATGGCCGACCGCGGCTCTCGGTATTTCGCTCGTCAAAGCATATCTACGCACAAGTGATCGATGATGCGGATGGGCGCACACTCGCCGCCGCATCGAGCCTTGATGCCGGTCTGAAAACTAATCTCAAGACCGGCGCCGACATTGCCGCCGCGGGTGCGGTGGGCAAATTGATTGCCGAGCGGGCCAAGGCGGCGGGGATCGCCCAGGTCGTGTTTGACCGCGGCGGCTATCTGTTCCACGGCCGGGTCAAGGCCCTGGCCGACGCTGCCCGCGAGGGTGGTCTCGACTTCTGAAAGGGCGGGAATGGCGCGGACACAACGTACACAAGGGGAACGGCGCGGGCGCGGCGACGGCGAGCGCCAACAGCGCGACCGCGACGAAACCGAATTTGCCGAAAAGCTCGTCAACATCAATCGTGTCGCCAAGGTCGTCAAAGGCGGCCGGCGCTTTGGTTTTGCCGCGCTTGTCGTCGTCGGCGACCGCAAGGGGCGGGTCGGTTACGGCGCCGGCAAGGCGCGCGAGGTGCCCGAAGCAATCCGCAAGGCGACCGAGCAGGCGCGCCGCAACATGATCCGCGTGCCGTTGCGCGAAGGCCGCACCTTGCACCATGACATCGCCAGCGGTTACGGCGCCGGCCAAGTCATCGTCCGCGCCGCCCAACCCGGTACCGGGATCATCGCCGGCGGGCCGATGCGGGCGATTTTCGAAGCGCTCGGGATCCATGATGTCGTCGCGAAATCGGTCGGCAGCGCCAATCCGCACAATATGATCAAGGCAACCTTTGCCGCCCTCGGCCGGGCGACGAGCCCGCGCGCGGTCGCCGCACGGCGCGGCAAAAAGGTGGGCGAGATCTTCGGCCGCCGCGATGCCGAAGCGCCGCGGGAGCAGGCGTGATGGATAGCCGGAAATCGGTCACCGTCGAACAGATCGGCAGCCCGATCGGACGTCGCCACGATCAGGAGGAGACGCTTAAGGGTCTTGGCTTGAACAAGCGGCACCGTCGCCGCGTTCTACAGGATACGCCGGCGGTAAGAGGCATGATTCGCAAGGTCAGGCATCTCGTGGTGGTTGTTGACGAGAGCTAGCGGATTGACCCGGATCTGCACCGCGGTTTGGCGGCGCTGCGCTCGCCCCCGGACGCGGGCCGCAAGCGGCTGAGGCTCGGACGGCCATAAAAGGATGGAAGCGTGAAGCTGAACGAAATTAGAGACAATCCCGGCGCGCATTACCGCGCCAAGCGCGTCGGCCGAGGTATCGGTTCCGGAAAGGGCAAGACCTCCGGGCGCGGCGGAAAGGGCCAGACGGCGCGCACCGGCGTGGCGCTGAACGGCTTTGAAGGGGGTCAGACGCCGCTGCACCGGCGATTGCCAAAGCGCGGCTTTGACAACGGCATGTTCCGACCGGACTTCAAAGTGGTCAATCTCGGACGGCTACAAAAGGCGATCGATGCCGGCCGGTTGAAGGCGGATGGCGTGGTCGACGGTCCAGCACTCGTAGCGTCGGGAATCTTGCGTCGGCATGGCGACGGGGTGAGGCTGTTGGCCAAAGGCGAGTTGCGCAATCCGATCACGATCGAGGTGGCGGGAGCCTCCAAGGCGGCGGTTGCCGCGGTCGAAGGCGTCGGCGGCAAGGTGATCTTACGCACCGGCCGTGGCCAACAACCGCAAGCGGCGAGCGAGGTCGCTGAGCCGCCGGCCTGAGGTGGAGGAACGAGCTGCAGCTTCCCGGCAACCGCATTCGGCTGGATTATCAGGGCGCTTCGGTCGCTCGGGTTTTGAGATGAGGATGATCTAGAATGGCGTCAGCCGCCGAGCAACTTGCTGCCAGCATAAATTTCTCGGCCTTTACCAAGGCGACCGAACTCAAGAGCCGGATCTGGTTTACGCTCGGAGCGTTGGTGATCTACCGGCTTGGGACATACATCCCGATACCCGGCATCGATCCGGCGATCCTTCACGACATCTTTTCCCGCAACGCCGGCGGGATTCTCGGCATGTTCGACATGTTTTCGGGCGGCGCGCTCGGACGCATGACAATTTTCGCCTTGAACATCATGCCGTACATCTCGGCGTCGATCATCATCCAGTTGTTGACCGCCGTGTCGCCGACCCTCGAAGCCCTGAAAAAGGAGGGCGAGAGCGGGCGCAAAAAATTGAACCAGTACACGCGATACGGCACGGTGCTGCTGGCCGCAGTGCAGGCCTACGGCATCGCCGTCGGCATTGAGGGCATGCGCGCCGGCGCCGAGACCGCCGTCTTGAACCCCGGGCTGGGCTTTTGCCTGGTTACGATGGTGACCCTGACCGCGGGCA
>DATJLK010000067.1:0-66006 GCA_035509615.1 Allostellaceae bacterium
TACTGGTACCTGCACACCCAGGACAGATCGTGCTGGACGCACGAACTCCAGCTCACGCCTTCTGCATCCAAGCCCAGCTACTAGTCATGCGCGGCCGCGGTTCTCCGCCGTCATCGGCTGATCGAACTGCGCATTTCCGGCGAAAGCTGGGACCGACTGATCCGTCTTGCCAAACGCTGGGAGGGTGGGCCCCGGCTTTCCGCCGGGGCCGCGGCTGTGCCTAGACCATGATCCGATCGGATCGAAGCGCCCGGCGCTCCGATCCGGCCGGTAAACCATCGTCTCACCCTTGGAATCGAGAGCCGGATTCACGCTTGAAAGGGAACCTCGGTTTCCATTGCATGCGATCCTGCACTAACGTACGGCTAGGCTTGGCCGCAAAAACTCGATCCTTCGAGAATCTTCCGTAAGACTGACCAGCATCGCCGGGCGGGAAGCAAGCCTGGACCCGGTTGGTGATGTTGCCGGTTGGTCATGTCGCCGGCTGCGTCATGCCGAACTGCCAGGGGCGCGCCACCCGCGCTTTTGCCTCATAGTCGGCAATTTCCGCTGCCTTCTGCTCGGTCAGCCCGACATCGTCGAGCCCGTTCAATAAGCAATTCTTGCGAAACGCATCGACTTCGAACCGCACCTTTTCGCCGTCGGGGCGGGTGATCGTCTGGCTTTCGAGATCGATTGTCATGACCGCGTTGGCGCCTTTCTGGGCGTCTTCCATCAATGTCTCGACAATTTCTTTGGGCAGAGCGATCGGCAGGATGCCGTTTTTAAAGCAGTTGTTGTAAAAGATATCGGCAAAGCTCGGGGCTATGACGCAGCGAATGCCAAAATCGAGGAGCGCCCAGGGGGCGTGTTCGCGGCTCGACCCGCAGCCGAAATTGTCGGCGCCGATCAGGATCTTGGCGTTGCGGTAAGAGGGCTGGTTCAAGACAAAGTCAGGGTTTTCCGAGCCGTCGGCGCGAAACCGGATCTCCTGGAACAGCCATTGCGACAAGCCGGTGCGTTTGATCGTTTTCAGATAGATCGCCGGAAAGATCTTGTCGGTATCGAGATTGATGATCGGCAGCGGCGCCGCCACGCCAGTCAGCTCAGTGAATTTTTCCATCTTTGTCCTGCAACGGTCATTCCAGTCCAAAACTCAGCTATGATGCAGCAGGACGCCTAAGATCGCGATCGTCGCGGCGACGTTCACTCCTACCGCCCAAAGCAATACGGTAAACTTGCCCTCCATAGAGGTGATCTTCCCATCCATATGGGAGATCTTGCTCTCGATCAACGCGAAGCGCGTTTCGAATGCCGCTAGTTCCTCGGCCGCCGCTTGCGCCTGATCGTCGTCGACTCCGGCGGCTTTGAAAGCCGCATAAGTCTCGGCCAGCATCAGAGCCATGCGTGCCGCCTCCTTAAATAGGGAGGTCTGGTCCCACGGGGTCCTCGGCACCCGCAATCCCGGTATGGTGCTTGCTGATCGCGGCAAGCACTGCGCCCTTTTCCGCGCCCGATCCTTTGTCCGCGGACGGATTACCTCGCGTCTCGTCGAAAATCTCTCTTATGCGCGCATCGACTACTGTCTTGTCTTTGCCGCCGGTTCTCAATAGTGCTTTCCTCTCGACCGCGCGGCGGATGGTCGCCACGAGTTGGGATTCCACGGAGGCTTCGCCAAATCCAGCTTCAATCGCGCTGCCAAACCGCAGACAATGGCTCCGGACCGAGTGTAGTCCTTTTCCATTATGCTAACCCAGCTGGCGCACGTCGGTCAGCCGGCCGGTGACGGCGGCGGCGGCGGCCATCGCCGGGCCCATCAGGTGGGTCTTGGCGTTCTTGCCCTGGCGGCCCTCGAAATTGCGGTTCGAGGTCGAGGCGATGCGTTCGCCGTTCATCGCCTTGTCGTCATTCATCGACATGCACATCGAGCAACCGGCATCGCGCCACTGGAAGCCGGCTTCGAGGAAGATGCGGTCAAGCCCTTCCTCTTCGGCCTGGTGCTTGACGTGTCCCGAGCCCGGCACCACCAGAGCCGTAACGCCATCGGCGACCTTGCGGCCCTTGGCGATCGCCGCGGCGGCGCGTAGGTCCTCGATGCGGCTATTGGTGCACGAGCCGATAAAGACGCGCTGCACCGGCACTTCGATCAGCAAGGTGTTCGGCTTCAATTGCATGTATTGCAATGCCCGCTCGATTGCGGCGCGCTTTAGCGGGTCGTCGATTTGCGAAGGGTCGGGGACCCGGCCGGTAACCGGTGCCGCCTGCTCGGGATTGGTACCCCAGGTGACGTGCGGTGCGATGTCGGCGGCGTCAAGATACGCCGCTTTGTCGTATTTGGCGCCGGGGTCGGAGGGCAGGGTGCGCCAATAGGCAACCGCTTGCTCCCACGCCGCCCCCTTTGGCGCATAGGGCCGGCCCATAACATAAGCGATGGTCTTTTCGTCCGGTGCGACGAGCCCAGCCCGCGCGCCGGCCTCGATCGACATGTTGCAGACCGTCATGCGGCCTTCCATCGACATGTCGCGGAACGTGCTGCCGGCGTATTCGAACACATGGCCGGTACCGCCCGCCGTGCCGATCTTGGCGATGATCGCGAGGATCACGTCCTTTGGGCTGACCCCGGCGCCGAGCGGGCCGTTGACCGAGATCAGCATGTTCTTGGCCGGCGCCTGGATCAGTGTCTGGGTGGCCAGAACATGCTCCACCTCGGAGGTGCCGATGCCAAAGGCGAGCGCGCCCAGAGCGCCATGGGTCGCCGTGTGGCTATCGCCGCACACGATCGTCATTCCCGGTTGGCTCAATCCCTGTTCGGGCCCGATGATATGAACGATGCCCTGATCGATGCTGTCGATCGGGAAATACGGGACGCCGAACTCCTTGACGTTGCGTTCGAGAACGTCGACCTGCAGCTTCGACTCCGGGTTGTCGATGCCAGCCGCACCGGCGCTGCGGTTGGTCGTCGGAATATTGTGGTCGGCGACCGCCATCGTCGCATCCGGGCGGCGCACCTTGCGTCCGGCGAGCTTGAGCCCCTCAAAGGCTTGCGGTGTGGTGACCTCGTGGATCAGGTGAAGGTCGATGTAGATCAGGTAGGTGCCCTCACCCTGTGGGGCGATGACATGACTGTCCCAGATCTTGTCGAACAGCGTGCGCGGCGCGGCCATATTCGGTTACTCCGGTCGGTTGTCGGCGGCGGCAGACGGGGCAGATGGTGCCCGCGCCGCAGCGGGTTCCTGGCGCCCGCTGTCGCGTGCGCGCTCGGCGATGCGCGCCGCCTTGCCGGTGCGGCCGCGCAGATAATAGAGCTTGGCCCGGCGCACGACGCCGCGACGCACGACATCGATCGCGGTAATGCGCGGCGAATACAGCGGAAAGACGCGCTCGACACCTTCGCCATACGAAATCTTGCGCAATGTAAAGCTGGAATTGATGCCGGCATTCTTGCGGCCGATGCATACGCCTTCGAAAGCCTGGATGCGCTCACGCTCGCCCTCGACGACGCGCAGGCTGACGCGCACGGTATCGCCGGGTTCGAATTTTGGCACCGGACGGATGGCCGCGAGCTTTTCGACCTGCTCGGCCTCCAATTGCTGAAGGAGGTTCATTGTTCGACCTTTCGATTGCTTGCTTGGTCGCCGCCGATCGCCGGCCGGCGGGCGGCCCGATAGCGTTCCCACAAATCGCCGCGGCGCTCGCGCGTCAGCCGCTCGGCCTCGGCCCGCCGCCAGGCGCGGATGCGAGCGTGATCACCGGAGACCAGGACGTCAGGCACGAGCCGTCCCCGCCACATCTGCGGGCGGGTATATTGCGGGTATTCGAGCAGCCCGTCGGCAAAGCTTTCTTCGGTCAGAGCCTCGCTGTCGCCGACGACGCCGGGCAGCAATCGCACGCAGGCGTCGATCAGCGCAATCGCCGCCGGCTCGCCACCCGACAAGACAAAATCGCCAAGGCTCAACTCCTCGATCGCACGGGCCTCGACAACGCGTTCGTCGACACCTTCGAACCGGCCGCAGACCAGCCGGATGCCGGGGCCGGCCGCCAGTTCGGCAACCTTCGCCTGATCGAGCCGGCGGCCGCGCGGCGACAGCAAAATCAACGGGCCGACGCCGTCGGCGCCTGATATCGCGGCATCGAGCACGTCCGGTCGCATCACCATGCCCGGCCCGCCGCCAAACGGCGCATCGTCGACCGAGCGATGCTTGTCCTGCGCAAAATCGCGGATGTCGACGGTGTCGAGCCGCCACGCTCCGGCATGCAACGCCTTGCCGGCGAGCGAATAAGCGAGCGATCCCGGCAGCATCTCGGGGAAGATCGTCAACACCGTCGCCCGCCAGCTCATCCCTCGGCCTCAACCCGCGGACGCCCCGGCTCACCATTGTCGAGCAGACCCGGCGGCGGATCGACCACGAGCCGGCCGGCTTGGATGTCGATCACCGGCACGATCGCACGGGTGAACGGCGCCATGATCGGCGGCGCGCCGCGACGCTCGATTTCGAGGCTATCGCCGGCGCCGAAATCATGGATCGCTCGCACCCGACCGAGCACGGTTCCATTCGTCAGCACCGCTTCGAGCCCGATCAGGTCGGCATGGTAATATTCTTCGTCGCCGGGCGGCGGCAGCGCCGCGCGCGGCAGATAAAGGCGCAGCCCGCGCAGCGCCTCGGCTCGGTTGCGGTCGTCGATACCCGACAGCCGGCCGATCAACACACCTTTGGCGGCGCCGAGCAGGCGTAGTTCAAGCCGGCGCGCCCCACTCTCGTCGGCAAGCGGGCCGTAGGCGGCGACATCCTCGGGGCGAGCGGTAAAGCTTTTGATCCGGACGGCGCCGGTCACCCCGTGCGCGCCCGTGACAACGCCGACGCAAACCTGCCTTGCCTCATATGTCATTGGTCACGCGCCGAACGGACGCCCTAGGTGCCACTGCCGGCGGCGGCTGCCGTGGCTTCGGCTGCGGCCTTTGCCCGCTCCTGGGCCTTGGCCTTGGGCGCCGATTTGATCGGCGTCTCGCGGACCGGCGGTTTTTCGATCAGGCCGGCCTCGCCAAGAAAGCGCGCCACCCGATCGGTCGGCAGGGCGCCGACACTCAGCCAATGCTGGACGCGCTCGGTCTTCAGGTTGACGCGGTCGGGGTGGCTGCGGTCGAGCATCGGGTTGTAGGTTCCGATCCGCTCGATAAAGCGCCCGTCGCGCGGGCTGCGCGAATCGGCGACGACGATGCTGTAATAGGGTCTTTTCTTGGCGCCGCCGCGAGCGAGGCGGATCTTCAACGACATCGTTTCACCTGCCTCTAATGGCGAAGACCGGGGCCCGGCATCAGCCCGGCGAGACCATGCCGCGCCAAGCCCTTGGGGCCGAGCTTTTTCATCTTTTTCATCATGTCGGCCATATCCTGATACTGCTTCAAGAGCCGGTTGATCTCCTGCACCGACGTCCCCGAACCGCCGGCAATACGCCGCCGGCGCGAGCCGTTCAGCAATTTGGGATTGCGCCGCTCGCTCTTGGTCATCGACGAGATGATCGCTTCCTGGCGCTTGATGATGCTTTCGTCGATATTGGCGTCGCCGAGCTGTTTCTTGAGTTTGCCGACCCCCGGCAGCATCGACAGCATGCCGCCCATTCCGCCCATGCGGCGGATCTGGCGCAGCTGGCCGGCCAGATCATCGAGATCGAAATTGCCCTTGGCCATCTTGGCGGCGAGCTTTTCGGCCTCGTCGCGGTCGACGGTCTCGGCGGCCTTTTCGACGAGGCTGACGACATCGCCCATGCCCAAAATGCGGCCGGCGATGCGCTCGGGATGAAACGGTTCGATCGCGCCGATGCGCTCGCCGGTGCCGATAAAGACGATCGGTTTGCCGGTGATCTGGCGCATCGACAAGGCGGCACCGCCGCGGGCGTCGCCGTCCACCCGGGTCAGGACGGTCCCGGTGATCGCAGCACGCTCGCTGAAAGCCTTGGCGAGATTGACCGCGTCCTGGCCGGTCATCGCGTCGGCGACGAGCAGGGTCTGATGCGGATGTGCCACCTCGCTGACCGCCGCCACTTCAAGCATCAGCTCCTCATTGATGTGAAGGCGCCCGGCGGTATCGTAAATGATGATGTCGTAGCCTTGGGCCCGGCCGGTTTCGAGCGCGCGGCGGGTAATCGCGACCGGCTTCTCACCGGCGACCACCGGCAGGCTGGCAACACCGACCTGCCGCCCGAGTACGGCGAGCTGCTCCTGTGCTGCCGGCCGCTGCACGTCGAGCGAGGCGAGCAGCACCTTTTTGCGGTCGCGCTGTTTCAGCCGATTGGCGATCTTGGCAGCCGTCGTCGTCTTGCCCGAACCCTGCAGGCCGACCAGCATGATCCCGAGCGGCGCCGGTGCATTCAGATCAAGCCCGTCGATCGCGCCGGCTTCCGAGCCGCCGCCAAGCACCTCGACCAGATGATCATGAACGATCTTGACCACCATCTGCGCCGGCGTGACCGAGCGCAGCACCTCCTGTCCGAGCGCCTTTTCGCGCACCGTCGAGATGAACTCGCGGACGACCGGCAGCGCCACGTCGGCTTCGAGCAAGGCAAGACGGATCTCGCGCATGGCGGCGCCGATATCACTCTCGGTCAGCGCGCCATGACGGCGCAGCCGGTCGAAAACATCGCCGAGGCGATCGGTCAGGCTATTGAACATTGATATACCCGAAAGCCACCAACCGACAAAAAGCGCCAGTGCGCGACACTCGCGGACTGGCGTCCCCAAATATGGGGTGAGCCGCTCCCCCACGGGAGGACCTTGGAACGGTAATTGCGCCCCGTGCCGATGTCAATCGCCAGCCCGCGGCCGATTGCGCCCTCGATGGGTGTCGCAACGCGACTTGTCCGGCTCTGCGGCATTGCCCGGCCCTCTGGCGAAGCATCCTCCGGATCACGGAGTTCGGCATCACACCCCTCCTGGCGGTCTTCCGGATCGCCGTTGCGCCGCACCCCCCGACTTCCCCTGCCCCGATTCGTGCTGCTGGCGCGCACCGGATCAATCTCGAGATGCGCGTCCGGCTCGACCAGGTCAACCGTTTTGCCGGATTGCCGCGCGGCACCGCCAAGCCAACCCTTCCGAACCGGACACTATCGCCTTGATCACGAAAATTGCCGAGATTGACAGACGCACAACCATCATCGATTGCGACGCCAAATCTGCTAAGATGCTTGGAGTAGCCAGAACGCTTCTAAAACGAGAATGGGTGCGCCTCAAGGATTGGCGAAGGACTAGGCGCGCTGGCAGCGCGACCTATCGGCAATAGGTAGCCCTAGGTTTGTCAACTGATAATCGCCGAAGATGCTCTGACTATGCGGCCACCTTGGCGGCGGCTGTCAGGTGGACACGTCTCTTGGATCTCGTGCGCGCATTACAGTCAAAGCATGGAACATCATCGGTGCCGGACCCAAAGGATCGCGCGATCAGTTGCTGGCTGCGCTGACCCGGAAAATCGAACGAATATCATCGCTTATCCGCAATTTCTATCGCACTGCGCGCAGTTTGATTGAACAACACGCGGCGCTCGTTGTCTGTTGGCGGGGCCGAGCGCCGTAGATCCTTGCCGAGATCGACGCCGCGCCGCACCGCCGGGCGGTCGCGCAGCGCGGCGCGCCAGCGCGCGACATTTGGAAAATCATCGAGCGGCTGGCCCAGCGGCTTGGCGATCAACACCCACGGCCACGACGCCATGTCGGCGATCGAATAATCGTCAAGGATGAATTGTCGTTGCTCGAGGCGGCGTTCGAGAACACCGAGACACCGATTGTATTCGTCGGCATAACGCTTGTGCGAATAAGGGTGCTCGCCCGGCGCATAATTTACAAAATGGCTTAGCTGGCCGGCCATCGGCCCGAGATTGCCAACCTGCCAGAACAGCCATTCGAGGCATTCCTTTCGCCCATGCCGGCTCTGCGGCAGGAACCGCCCCACCCTTTCGGCGAGATGGATCAAAATCGCGCCCGATTCGAAGACTGGCATCGGCCCATCGGGGTCATCGTGATCAACGATCGCCGGCATCCGGTTGTTCGGGCTGATCGCCAGAAACTCTGGCTTGAACTGGTCGCCCTTGCCGATATTGACCGGGATCACGCGATAGGGAAGACCGCATTCTTCGAGCATGATCGCGACCTTCCACCCGTTTGGCGTCGGCCAATAATAAAAATCGATCATCGGATTTGCCTATCTCGCCATGGCAAGAAACAGGATGGTACCGGGACCGGATGAGACAGGAACCCGGCCGGCAAAACCGGGACCGCCCGCCGGGCGCTCGACGGCCGAACCACCCGGTCCCGGCTTTCGGCCGTGCAATCGCTCTTGTGGCGGTTCCGTGATCGGCCGATCACCCGTCCCGGAGACAACCCGGCGGTGAGGTTTGCTTTCCGGCAACGACATTTACTTTCTGGCGGGGCCGCCCGCAGCACCCGCCAATATCAGCGCTTCGATTTCGGCGGGCGAGTAGCCGAGTTCAGAGAGGATCTCCTGACTATGCTCGCCGAGTCCGGGGGCACCGCAGCGAATTTCGGTCGGCGTCTTCGAAAACCGCGCCGCCGCACGCGTCTGGCGCAGCCGGCCGGCCTTTTTATGCTCGGTCTCGACGACGAGGTTCAACGCCGCGACCTGTGGATGATGAACGACCTGATTGCGGGTCAGCACCGGGCCGCACGGCACCTGCGCCGCGGTCAGACGCCCGAGCCATTCCGCCGTAGGCCGGGTCAGCAGCGCCTGCTGGGTGATCGCAAGCCGCGCATCAATGTTTTGCTGCCGCAGCGCCGGTGTCTTGAACCGCGCGTCTTCAAGCCATTCCGGGTGGTCGACGGCGCGCGCCAACCCGGCCCATTGCCGGTCGGTCAACGCCGCCACCGTGATATACCCGTCGGCGGTGTCGTAGATCAGGTCGTGCGCGCTTGCCGGGGTCTGTCGCGGCGGTTCGTCGCCGATAAAGGTCTGATCGCCCATATCCGAAGCCCACAAAAAAGCGAGCACCGCTTCGAGCATCGACAGCCGCACATGCTGTCCTGCACCGGTCCGCTCGCGCGCCAGCAGGGCCGCGGTGATCGCCTGCGAGGCGGTGATCGCGGTCAGCTTGTCCGGCAGGATCGTGCGCAACAGGCGTGGGCGGGCTTCGTCAGAGCCGGCCTGCACCGTCGCGACCCCGGAAAACCCCTGGATCACCGGATCGTAGGCGGGTTTTGCGGCATCGGGGCCGTTTTCGCCAAACCCGCTGATCGAGACATAGACGATGTCCGGTGAAACGGCGCGCACCGCATCCTCGCCGACGCCGAGCCGTTCGGCCACACCCGGCCGAAAATTCTGGACAAAGACATCGGCGCCGGCGGCGAGCCGCAGCACCACTGCCCGTGCCGCCGGCTGCTTCAGGTCGAGGACGATCGAGCGCTTGTTGCGGTTGTTGTTCAGAAACGATGCGGTATACCCGGCCCGCCGGTTGCCGCCGGCGCGGGTCGCATCGCCGCCATCAGGGGCTTCGACCTTGATCACATCGGCCCCCTGATCGCCGAGGATCATTGTCGCCAACGGCCCCGAAACATTCGAGGTCAGATCGACAACGCGATACCCTGACAGCGGCCCCGCCATCCTGCAGCCCCTCGCATCAGCATCGATAGCAGATGCACGAGACTATGCGCGAACTGCAAGGTCAAGCGCCTCGGCACTTCACCTTCACCGCCGGATGAACACCCCGCCTGTACTGCATCCGGGAGCGGTACGCGCGACCCCGTTCGCGCACTTGCCAAGCGGCATCGGCTCTGGCTTTCTTCAGGCCTGAGCCCGTGGCCTGAAGGTTACGGGAAAGCATTCCATGTCATGTCCGCAGCGGGTTGGCCGCTCGGACCGCTTATCGATCCAAAGCGGCCTAGTCAGAATGCCGGAACGATCGGGGCCGGGACGATGTGCTCTTCGACGCGCCGCACGCCCGGAATATTTTCGGCGGCGATGCGCAGCGCTTGTTTCTCGGCTTCCGGCTGGTCGTCGGACATCCAGACATGCACGACGCGATCGCGAACCATGATGTCGGCGGCCCAGATATTGGCCCAGCGCTGACCGCGCAACTCTGCGAGCAGTCTTTCGCGAATCATGCGGTCGTCGGAATCGGCGACGATCGCCGGCGCGGTGCTCGTCGTCGCCAAGGCGCGGACCAGATTGGCGCGGCTGATGATGCCGACGAGTTTGCCGTCGCGAATGACGGGGACCCGCTTGACCAGTTTGGTTTCGAGCAGCATCGCGACCTCGGCGAGATCAGCGGTATCGGCAACGCTGATGACGTCGCGGCTCATGATGTCGGCGACCCTGCGGCCGTGCGCCTTGACGTAGTCGCGCGCCGCCTCCTCTTCGGCGGCAAGCGAGTCGAGCCACCACGACCGCCGCTTTTGCAGGCGCCGCTGCGTGCCGGTCTCGGCGCGGTGCAACAGATCGCCTTCGCTGACGATGCCAACCAGCCGATCCCCGTTTTCAACCACCGGCACTCCGCTGATGCCCTTTTCGGACAGCAGTTTCGCCAGCTCCAGTACCGTCGTGTCGGGGGTGACGGTGATGACCGGCGTCGTCATTACGTCCATGGCGCGCATCGATAGCCTCCAAGCATTTTCTTGATAGTTCCCTGTGCATAATTATTACGCTTTGACGTAAATCAATCAAGTCGCGAATAAGAGAACCAGGTTCGTGTCCCCGGCCCCGGCATCCGGGCCGCGGCATCCAGGCCCCGGCGTCCGGGCGGCGGCGGAAGCGGCGCGCCCGATCGGTCCCGGTGATTTTGTCGCGACAAGGACGGGCCGGCTTCCAGCGATCGCGCGATATTGTCTATGCTCCTGTGTATCGATCCTTCGTGATTTGAGGAGACCCAATGATCAGGCGAATTCTTTGGCTCGCCGTCGCGGTTGTCGCCGGCTTGGCGGGCGCGGCGGCGGCGGGAGGCAGTGCGCTGGCGGCACCGCTGTCCTTTACGGTCACGCTCACCGGCGCCCAACAGGTGCCGCCGGTCCAAACCACGGGCAGTGGCAAAGCCGATCTGACCTATGATCCGACCACCCGCGTCGTGACCTGGTCGATCACCTATAGCGGTTTGTCGAGCCCGGTCACGATGGCCCATTTTCATGGACCGGCCGGTCCGGGTGACAATGCGCCGGTGCGGATCTGGCTGACCAAAAGGGGTGCTCCGGTATCGAGCCCGATCGCCGGCCAGGCAATGCTGACGCCGCAGCAGGCGCAGCAATTCATGGCGGACCAATGGTACATCAATGTGCACTCCAAGGATCATCCTGCCGGAGAGATCCGCGGCCAGGTCAGACCTCCCAAAAGCTGAACGGTCCGGTGCCGGCCCGCGGACCGGCAAAAACCTGAACTACCCGCGCGGTATGTTTATCATCGCGGCGCGGCCCGAACACGGCGCCGCCGGCATCACCCCGAAGACGTTGCTCCGCCGGTGCGGTTGGTCGATAAGATCGCTCCTCACCTCGTCGCGGAGAGCGCAATGTTGCGAAATGTCGCCGTCGGGCTCGGGCTGATGGAGTTTCCGTTCGACAGCGTCGCCGGATTTTGGCGCTGGGTCGATCTGTGCGAAGCCGGCGGCGTTGACTCGCTGTGGCAGACCGACCGGATGATCAGCCGCGAGCCGATTCTCGAATGCATGAGTGTCATGGCGGCACTCGCCGGCCGCACCCGACGCATCAAATTCGGCGTCAATGTGCTGTCGCTGGCGTTTCGCGATCCGGTCCTGCTTGCCAAACAGTGCGCCACGATCGACGTCTTGTCGGAAGGCCGGCTACTGCCCGCGTTTGGCATCGGCAGCCCGCTCGCCCCCGAATGGCGCACCCTCAACCTCGACACCAAAACCCGCGGCCGCAAGACCGATGAGGGGCTCGAAATAATTCGCCGGTTGTGGGCCGAGGAAACCGTCGATTTCGAGGGGGTCCATTACCGGCTGTCAGGCGCCTCGATCAGTCCTAAACCGGTACAGCCCGACCTGCCGATGTGGATCGGCGGGTCGAGCCCGGCGGCGATCCGGCGCACCGCGCGGTTTGGCACCGGCTGGCAGGCGGGTGGCGAAACCCCCGACGATATCGGCGCCGTTATCGCGGCGATCCGCGCGGCCGCCATCGCCGAGGGCCGGCCGATCGATGACGACCATTATGGCGCCGGCATCGCATTTCGGTTTGGCGCTCCCGACGACCCGGCGCTCGAACGCCTGTTTGAGGCCTATCGCCGGCGCACCGGCCGCGACCCCAAGCGCCATTTCGCGGTCGGCGACGCCACCGCGATCGTCGAACGTATCGCCGCCTATGTCGACGCCGGGATTTCGAAATTCATCCTGCGTCCGGCGGCGCGCGGCGATAGTGAAATATTGGCCCAGACCCGGCAGCTGATCACCGATGTGCTGCCGCTGGTCGGCGCGCGCTGGCCGCGAGCGAAGAAGCGTCTGGCGGCGGAGTGACAGCGGTGACCGATTCTGAGCTGCGCGGTGTTCGCGCCTGCGTCTTTGACGCCTACGGCACCTTGTTTGACACCGGCTCGGCGGCGCGGCGATGTGCCGATGCCGTCGGCGAGGCGGTGCCGCAGCTGGCGACGCTGTGGCGCGACAAACAGCTGCAATACACTTGGCTGCGGGCGATCGAGGGCCGGCACGCCGATTTCTGGCAGGTCACGGGTGAGGCGCTCGACTATGCGATGGCGACACTCGGGATCGGCGACGCCGGACTGCGCGAGCGGCTGATGCAGGCCTATCTGGCGCTCGACGTCTACCCGGAGGCGCCGGCGGTCCTGCATCAATTGCGTGCTGCCGGGATGGTGACCGCGATCCTGTCGAACGGCACCCCGGCGATGCTCGCCGCGATCATCGATCACGCCGGGTTGACCCCGTTGTTCGACGCGGCGCTGTCGGTCGAGACCGTCGGGATCTACAAGCCGCATTCAGCGGTTTATCAGTTGGCTTGCGACCGGTTCGGTCTCGCTGCCAAAGCCATCCTGTTCGTGTCTTCGAACGGTTGGGATGCCTGGGGCGCATCGGCTTTTGGCTTTCGGGTTGCCTGGTGCAACCGGCGAGGGCTCGCCCGCGAGCGGCTGCCCGGCGCTCCCGATTACGAGATCGGATCGCTCGCTGAATTGCCGGGTCTGTTGACCGCCTCGCAGGGAAGCTGACTGGGGCGGCAGGTGACAGCGGTTCCAGAGCGGGTTGCGCGGACGCCCGGGCGACTCGGCGGCTTTGCCTCGGCGATGTGCTGAGATTAAATCAAATCGCCGTGGCGACCTGGCGGACGATCTCCCGCAACCACAGTATCGCCGGCTCGCTGCCGTGTTCGCGGTGCGACAACGCCATGATCTCGAAGGGCGGCGAGGCGTAGGGCGGTTCGAACAATTTGAGGTCGTAGGTCGCGGCAAAGGCGGCGGCGAGCCGGCGCGGCAGTGGTGCAGCCATGTCGGAATGACTGACGATGGCGAGAGCCGCCAGAAAATGCGGTGTCGTCAGCGCGATGGCGCGGGTCAGACCGCGCGCCGCCAGCGCACCCTGCAGCAAGCCGACCTCGCTGCGGGTCACCAGGCGTTCGAGCCCGTGATCGACGACGTAACCCGCCACCGCCTGCTCGTCTTCGCCGATCGCGGAAATGATCAGATGCGGTAGAGCCGCCAGACGTTCGAGGGTCAGATCGTGCCACGCCACCGGATGCCGGTTGCTGACCACCCAGACCCGCGTCTCCTCGAACAATGGCTCACAGGCAAACCATTCAGGTACCCGGCGGAAGCTGCCGATCGCCAGATCGGCGCGGCCGGCGAGCAGCGCTTCGGTCACCCCCATATTGCTGGGCCGGATCCTGATTTCCGCTCGCGGTGCGGAGTCGCGCAGCCGGGCCACCAAGGCGGGGATCAGGACCGCGCCGACATATTCGCCACAGATGATCGTAAACCGCCGCGAGGTTTGTTCCGGGACAAAGTCGGCTGGGGTCAGGGCCAATTGCAGCTGCAACAAGCCCTGGCGCAGCCGCGGCGCAATCTCGGCCGCCCGCCGGGTCGGCTGCATGCCGTCGGGGCCGCGCACAAACAGTTCGTCGTCGAGGACAAAGCGCAAGCGGCTCAGCGCATGGCTGATCGCCGACTGGGTCAGGCCCAGCCGCTCGCCGGCACGGGTCACGCTGCGTTCTTCGAACAGGGCATCGAAGACGCGCAGCAGGTTCAGATCAAAGGAGGAAAAATGAACATTATTCATTGCTGCAATGCAACATCATCATTTGCAGTCAGGTCGGGGCATCGCCACACTCGCTAAGGATATCCTTTCGCTTTTTTTGGAGATACGGGTATGCGAAACATCCTCAAAGCGACACTGGTCGGGCTCGGCCTGATCGTCGGAGCCGGGGCCGTCGCCCAGGCGCAGTCAGTCTCGTCGTTGCCGCCCAACGCACCGCCGCCCTACGCCGCCGATCAGGGGCAGACCCCGTACACGACGCCTTTTCACTCGACACAGGGCTTTTATCCGAAGCCCGGCGGGTCCGAGGTTATCGATGAAGGGACGTCGCAAGCGCCCGCCACCGCGTCGCAGAGTCAAGCCAATCAACCCTATCGGGCCGGTCCAAAGCTGAACTGAGCCGGTCACAGCGACTATCGCGACACCGCTCGCGCCAGAGCACGCCGCAAGCGCGGTAACAGACCCCAGTTGAGCATAAAAGGGCCCGTCAGGCATCGCCGGTCGGGCCCTTTTGCGTGCAACCCGCGCGCTGCTCGGTGTGCGATGGCGGTCAGTGCGATGGCGGCCCGGCAGCAAAGATGCCGCTGGTAATGTATTTCGGACCCGCCGTGAACGCATAGTTACCCGCGGTTTCGCTGGCCTTCGGACCGTAAAAGCCACCGTTGACCGAGCCGGCGATGCCGCGCTGGTTAAAGGTGAAGGTGTAGTTGGACCCGTTTAACGGGGCGCGGCCGGTGGCCGTGAACGTCGGCAGTACATCGTAATGGCTGACCGTGAACGTGCCCCTTTGGGTCCCGAACGCGTAAGTCGCTTGCAATCCGCCGGAAGCCAAATATTGCGCGCCGTTATTGACCACGGTGCCGATCAGGTTGCCGCTGTAGCTGCCGGTAAAATTCGCTGCTCTCAGGTTTGAAATCTCGGCGAGCGAAGTGGCAGGCGTTCCCGCCACCCAAAAATTGATATGCCCGACATCGGTCCGCGCCGGGTTGCTCTCCGAGGCCGGGGTGTCAAGCTCGCCGCCCCAGTAGCCCCACTGCAGATATCGGCAGGTGCTGCATAGGCCGGTCGACGCGACCAGCGTGGTCGGCGGCGGGGCGGCGGTTTGCGTCACAAGGTAGATGTTCGACCCGGTATTGCTGTCATTGACCGGCACCGTCACGCCATTGACGGTCGACGGGTTCGAGGGGTTCTCCATCGCGGCGAACAGTTTGTCATTGATAAAGGCGATGCGCGCATTGGTCGATCCAGTCAACGTCGAGCCGTAGCCGAGATTGACCGATTTGATGCCGCTGCCGCTGGTCGCGGCAAACGGATCGGAGCCGGCCAGATTGGCGCTGACCTGCAGATTGGTCGCGTTGGTGTTGATCGTGGCGGCGCCGGCAAGTGCATAGGGGATCGGGGTTGCGGTCGAGCCGGGACTGGGCTCCTTGGTCATGATGCCGCCGAAATATCCGGTCAATTGCCGCGTCGTCTGCGTGGCATCGGCGACGCCCGCCGGCAGCCGGGTCGCCGAAGTCGCCGGCTGGGCAAACTGGTAGCTTGCAACCGCCTGGTTGGCGGTGTTGGTCTGATAGGCTGGCGATGCGAGTTCTCCCGGAGCGCAGCAATTGCCGTTGCTGACGACAAAGCCGGAGATGCTCTTGGCGCCGTAAAAGCTGCTTCCGTTTGCGTCGGCCGGGGTCACATAGGGGGCATAGATCCGGGTCGGTTGTCCATAGGCATTGGCGAGATAGCTGCCGTGGATGATGCCGTTGAGGATCGGCTGCGCCGGGCTGGTGTTGTTCAGCGACGCGTCAAAGA
The DNA here is from genome assembly GCA_035509615.1 of Allostellaceae bacterium. GTDB lineage: Bacteria > Pseudomonadota > Alphaproteobacteria > ATCC43930 > CGMCC-115725 > AP-15. The sequence continues at coordinate 15,975 of DATJLK010000067.1, forward strand.
CGTTGCCGACCATAACCACGAGCAGCGAGCTTTGGCCTGGACCCGAACCGACCACGGCAAGGCTCGCCTGCAGTGCTTTGGTCCCGCCGATGCCGCTCGAAAACGTGGTGTTGAGCGGCGTCGCCAAAATGATCGGTGAGACTGTCGCGGCGCTGGCCAGCGCGCGTGAAGTGATCGCAGTGAACGGGATGCTTGACTGCAGCGCGGCATCGGGTCGGATGTTAAAAGCGAGATAGGTCGGGGTCGCTGACGTTGCTTGATAGAAAGCGGCGTTGACCGGGGTTCCGCCATAGATGAATTCGCGTTGCGACGGGCGGTCGACCGGTGTCAGGTTGGCGTAAAAGAAGCTGCCGTCTGACGCGACATAGGTCGTGCCGGTCACTTTGCCCTGCGGACTCGTCCCGCTCGTGCGCAAGGTTAGCGGGAAGTTGTAGCCCGCGCCGGTAAAAATGCCATTGACGATCTTGCCGTTGGCGTAGGCGCTGAGCGCTCCGTTGCGGACCGATGCGCCGGCGACGGTTGCATTGATCGCCGGCGGGACGATGACCGGTGGTGGTGGGGTGATGATCGGCGGGGGTGGGGGAGTGATGACCGGCGGCGGGATGATGATCGGCGGCACCGGATTGGTGGCGATCGGCGATGCCGGATGGGTGACCGGCGGCACCGGGTTGGTGACAACCGGCAGCCTCGGATTGATGGTCGGCAGCGCTGGGTTGGTGGCGATCGACGGCGGTGTTGGCCGAGCAAGCGGCGGCGTCAGGGCGGCAACGACCGGCAGCGTCGGTGCCGGGGTGGCTGCGGCTGCCGTCCGCATCGTCGGGGTCCCCGGCTGGGTTGGATTGCTCAAAAATTGGTTGAAAGATACGCTGGTGCCGCCGCTAACCGAGGTCGCAGCGGCACCAGCGACCTGCACATTCTGGTTGTTGAGCTGGGTCTGAGCGACCAGCGCACTCACATTTCGCGGCTGCGGCTGCACCAGTAGCGCCCTCTCCTCGGCTTCGATACTGGCGGCCAGATTGGCCGAAACCACGCTTGGCAAGCCGCTGTTAACGATCATGACGTCGGTCGGTACGATCGGGGCGCCGCCATGACTGCCGGCACGACCGTCCAGTTGCGCGAGGATCGCTCCGGCGGCATCGGGAGCCGCCGGGGCCGGCGCCGACGGTGCTTCGCCGGGGCGGCCGATCACGGTCATGAAGTCGGGCCGGGTCAGCGTTACCGAAGCCCCGTTTGTCGCCGTGACGAATGTCGTGCCATATACGTGCTGGACATAGAGCGAATTACAATTCGGAGCACCGCCGCAATTCTCTCCGACCCGCGCCAGAAACGTGCCGCCACGAATGCCGATCGTCGCCGCCGGGGTGTGGAAGCTGACGAGGTTGTCCTTCTCACTGAGCTTGCCGCCGACAAAGCGAAATACGCCGCGCGTCAAACTCGCCACCATCTTGCCGGTGCCGGTATTCGGGTCATAAACGAACTGGTCGATTACCATATTGGCGTTCGGCCCGATCGACAGTGTCGATTGGTCAACAAACAACACCTGGGTCTGACCGGTGGCTGCGGTCGTGATCCGCTCATTGAAAAAGATGTTCTGGCCCAGAACCAGCCGCCGCGGCAACGCACCCGGCGGCACGCCGGTTGCGTCGGGATTGACCCCGCTATCGACCCCAACCTGCTGGTCGGCGCGGACAGCAGCGCTCACCAGCCCGCTCCCAGGCAGCAAAGAGCCGAGCAACGCGGCAACCCGCAGCCATCGGGCGGTCACAATCATCAGCACCCCTTCCGAAGTCCTCTTCCTAAAAGCGAAGTTGCGGTCCGAGCAAGAACGAATTACTGGTGTACGCGTAAATTGGCAGATTTGAAGACACGATATCGCGTTCCAATTGCAACACTAGCGCAAACCGCGGTGTCACCGGTATCGCCTCGGTCACGCCGTATCGCCAGCGCTGGGTCAATTGGCTGCTTGTCGAAAAGATGGCGGGATTGTTGCTCGTGTTGCAGCACGGGTCGGGCGCGGCATAGACGCTCCAGGCGCGGCCCAGAAACAGGGATGTTTCCCAAGGAAAGAGCATCGCTTTCAGCGGCAACGCATATTTGAAGTGATAGGCGCCGATCAGCGCATATGTCGAATTCGTATAATACGCCAAGTTGGTGCTCTGGTCGAGATAATCAAATTCTACATTGACCAGAGCGTTCTCGCCGACCGGTTTGTTGGCAGAGAAAGACACGAGCTTATCGTTTCCATTCAATCCGGTAGATAATGGACGCATGTCCGTATTGGTAAAATATTTCTGACGAAACTCGAAGACCGACTTGAGCAAAATGTCTTGCCAAACGGTCTCGTCATATTCCAAGCCGCTGCCATAAGCGGCAAAATACTGGGCCTCGCCGAGGCCGACCTCGTCACCGATGGCGTAAGGTTTGATCGAGGCGGCAATATTGCCGAGCAACCCGCCATTGGGGAAGTTGATGCGCGGCCCGGCGGTCAGTTCAAGCAACCCGAGATCAAGGCGGCTGACGTTCGAATTGAAGTAATGGTTGATATAGCCAACGGCGGTCACATCGATCGAATCGCGGCGCTGGTCTTCGAGATCATAGCTGTACAGCATCGACCCGCTGGCGAAGACGCTACCCGACGGCTGCTTGACGAATTGGCTGTTGAGCAGTACCGGACCGATCGGCGACAGGATCAGCGGCGACCCGGGGGCGACATTGGCGTCGCTCTGATATTGCCCGCCGAGAAAGACATAGCCGGAAAGGTGATTGCGCGATGTCGCCTTTTCGATCTGCGCCATGTACTCGTCAATTCTGGCGCGGACCTCGGTCGGCGGGTTGGCTGCCAGAGCGCGTCCAAAATAGTCTCGGGCGAGATCATAGGATCCCATCCGAAAATAAAGAGCCCCAAGCTCAAGATCTACCCGTGGCAGACTGGGATTGAACAACAGCATGCGGTCAAGTGCCGAGACCGCCGCCTCATAATCACCTAGGCGGGCCGAAACATCGGCGTAGGCAAAGGTGACGTCAAGATTAGCGGGATTATGCAACATTTGTTGAAATAGCGCATCCTTTCGGGCCTCCAGGCGGGTACGCTCGTCGCCCGAGAGCGCCTGCGCCGCTGCGATTCTGATGATGAACAGCGTGGCGAGCAACGCGAGGGCGCAGCAACGCAGGAAAAACTGCGCGTGCCTCGATCGGGTACGGTGGCGTTCTCGCGACGCGTTCACCCGCTCATTTCCCTCGCCATCGGGGGGTTGTCCCGATTACCTTCCCCAACCACCGCGAGTTTATGTAGCGGGTCATTCGACCGCAAGGCTTGCGGGCTTCCCGCCTGTGACGCCGAACAGTCGGGAACTCGATGATCAAATAAAATGCCGGCCAGCGGCCGCAGCGCTGGTCGACGTGGCATACCCTGCTGCGTACGAAAAGAGCATGTTGCTGTCGGGCGGCGTCGGCGACAGAATGGACGGCAGGCGAGGCGCTCGTGGAGAGCGACTGATTGTTATAGCACGGGTCGCACGTATCCGACCGGTGTGAAGGGGGTGCGGAGGGCGGCATTTGCCGAAGAAGGAGCGGCGCTCGCCCGGGCTCGGCAACGTGATCGTACGTCATCGGGCAGTGCAAATCGCGATGCCACAACACCCAATTCACCAAATGGTCAAACTTCCTTCAAACCAAAGTCCCAATCCCGAGCCCATATGGTGGTCGTAAGGTTCATCCTTACAGGTTTGTCCCCCAAACCTCGCACTCGGCCGACAGCGACGGCCGACGGCCAAGCGGCTCCGGATTCCCCCTCCGGAGCCGCCTTTTTGTCTGCCCGTCCGTGTCGTCAAGCGTAACCGAGCCTGGCTACGCGGCGGCGCTGTCCGAGGCGGCGGCAAAGCTGCCCGATCTAGTCGGCGAAGATCTTGCCTGCCGCCGCGGCGAGCGGATCATCTTTACCGGCGTCTCGTTTCGGCTGCCGCCCGGCGGCGCTCTGGTTCTGACCGGCGCCAACGGCAGCGGCAAGTCGAGCCTGTTGCGGCTCGTCGCCGGTCTGCTGCCCGCCGCCGCCGGGCAACTGTCATGGGGCGCCGCCGCCCGCGCCGGAGAGTTTGCCACCCATCACGCACGGCTGCACTATGTCGGCCATCAGGACGCGCTGAAGCCGGCGATGACGCCGCGCGAAATGCTTGCCTTTTGGGCAGCGCTGCGCGGCTGCCCTCTGCCGCCGGCAGCACCGGCGCTCGCCGAGGCGCTCGCCACCTTCGCCCTTGATGTGGTCGCCGATTGGCCCTGCCGCTGGCTTTCCGCGGGGCAGCGGCGGCGGGTCGCACTCGCCCGCCTGCTGGCGGCACCGGCGGCCTTGTGGCTCCTCGACGAACCCACGACCGCGCTCGACGAAGCGAGCCAGGCCCGGCTCGAAGCGGCGGTTGCCAGACACCGCGCCGCCGGCGGAATGGTCATGGTCGCGACCCACACGCCGATCGCGCTCGAGGGCGCCATGACCCTCGAGCTCGACGGGTTTGCCCCGCGCTTCAACCTCGATCCGCTTTTCGCGGGGTGACGATGGCCGCGTTTTTTGGCCTGTTCCGCCGCGACCTGCGGCTGGCGCTGCGTCAGGGGGGCGACACCGGTCTGGTGCTTGCGTTTTTTGTGCTGACCGTCGTGCTGTTTCCGTTCGGGGTCGGTCCCGAACCCGAAGTCTTGGCGCGAGTGGCGCCCGGGATTTTGTGGGTTGCGGCGTTGTTGGCGGCGTTGCTGTCGCTCGACCGGCTGTTTCTGCCGGATTATGAGGATGGCGGGCTCGATCTTGTGGCCCTGTCGCCGCTGCCGCTCGAACTTGCCGCACTCGCCAAATGCGCCGCCCATTGGGTGGCGACCGGGTTGCCTCTGGCGCTGATCAGCCCGGCGCTGGCGCTGGTTGTCGATCTTGAGCCGCGAGCGATTGCGACCCTGGTGGCGAGCCTGTTGATCGGCACCCCCGCGCTCAGTCTGATCGGCGGGGTTGCCGCCGCTTTGACCCTCGGCGCCCGGCGTCAGGGCGTGTTGCTGTCGCTGCTGGTCTTGCCGCTCTACGTGCCGCCGCTGGTGTTTGGGGCGAGCGCCGTCGAAGCCGGTGCGCTGGGGATGGAACCCCGCGTCGACTTGCTGCTGCTCAGCGCGTTGACCCTGGCGGCCTTGCCGCTGTGCCCGTGGGCGACGGCGGCGGCATTGCGGCAGGCGCTCGAATGAACAAAAGCCTGCGGCACGGTCGCCGCTGGCGAAGGGTTGCCGGTGCGCTAATATGATTGTGGTAACCAGATATCGGGCCCGATGTTAAGCCGCTTTGCCAACCCGGCCCGCTTCATGCGGATCAGCGCCACCGCCCTGCCTTGGTGTGCCGGGGCCAGTGCTGCGATCATCGCCGTCGGGCTTTACCTCGGCTTGATCGTCGCGCCGCCGGATTATCAGCAGGGCGAGGCGGTGCGCATCATGTACATCCACGTCCCGGCGGCATGGATGGCGCTCAATGCCTATCTGTTTGTTGCCGTCGCCAGCGGCGTCGCCCTGGTCTGGCGGCATCCCCTGGCCGAGATCGCGGCGCGTTCGGCGGCACCGATCGGCGCCGCCTTCACCTTTGTCTGCCTCGCCACCGGCTCCTTGTGGGGGCGGCCGATGTGGGGCACCTGGTGGGTGTGGGACGCGCGGCTGACATCGGTCCTGGTGCTGTTCTTTCTGTACCTCGGCTATATCGCGCTGGTGAACGGGTTCGACGATCCGGCGCGCGGCGGCCGGGCCGGGTCGATCCTGGCCCTGGTCGGCGTCGTCAACCTGCCGATCATCAAATTCTCGGTCGATTGGTGGAATACGCTGCATCAGCCGGCCAGCGTGCTGCGGTTCGGCAAACCGACGATCGCATTGTCGATGCTGATGCCGCTGCTGGTCATGGCGCTGGGCTTTACGCTGCTGTTTGTCACGCTGCTGCTGGTGCGCATGCGCACCGAACTCAACGAGCGTAAAATCCGGGCGTTGCGCCTCAATGCGATGGCGGCGCCCATGCCCACCCGCCGCCGCCCGGAGAGTGCCGAATTGGCGCCGCCGGCAGCGCTGCCTTAAAGGCCGATGGTGAATTCCATTGGCGCCTATTTTGCGATGGGAGGCTACGCGGTCTATGTGTGGCCGGCCTATGGTATCGCCACCGCGGTGCTCGGCGGTCTCGCCCTATACGCCTGGCAGCGTTACCGCGACAGCGTGCGCAGCCTCGAACGACTGCAGCGCCAACTTGGGCCGCGGCGATGACCCGCAAGCAGCAGCGGCTTGGCCTGTTGGCGCTCGGCATGGCCGCACTCGGCGGCGCCACCGCCCTGGTGCTCAGCGCGTTCAGCAGCAACCTCGTTTTCTTCTACAGCCCGAGCGATCTGCGAACCCGGGCGATTGCCGTCGACCAGCGAGTGCGGATCGGCGGGCTGGTCGAGGATGGCAGCGTCAAGCGCGGTGCCGACAGCCGGGTCGCTTTCCGCATCACCGACGGCAAGACGGATATCGCGGTGGTCTATCACGGCATCCTTCCGGATTTGTTCCGCGAGGGTCAAGGGGTCGTGGCCGAGGGCAAGCTGGAACCAAACGGTCTCTTTGACGCCTCGACCATCCTCGCCAAGCACGACGAACGCTATATGCCACGCGAAGTGGTGGACGCGCTGAAAAAGACCGGTCATTGGCAGGAAGGGGCGGCGAGCGAGGCCGCCGCCGCGCCGTTGCATGCCGCTGCCCCGCTGCCAATACACTAGACAGGACGGTATGAAATGGAAACCGAGCTTCCATTTCATGCGTCAATCCTGCTCTCGCTTCCAGGGGCGAGACCACGATTCACCGATCGGATCATGGGCCAGGCACGATGGCATCGGCCAAAGAATTTTCGACGACGGGGCGGCGTGGTGTGACGCGCAAACTTCTGTTCCTGCTGCCGGTCGCGGTTTTTGCGGTGCTGATCGTCGCATTTGCGATGGGGCTCAACCACGACCCGAGCTTGTTGCCGTCGGCGCTGATTAACCGGCCGGCCCCGAATTTCGATCTGCCAGGTCTTTACGATCCTGGCAAGGGGCTGGCGCGCAGCGACATCGGCCATGGCGTGACCCTGGTCAATTTCTTTGCGTCGTGGTGCGCGCCCTGTCGCGAGGAACAGCCGGGGTTGATCGCGCTCGCCCATCTGCCGGGCGTCACCCTCGACGGCATCGCCTACAAGGACAAACCCGCCGACGCACGCCGGTTTCTCGCCGATCTGGGCGACCCCTACCGACGGATCGGGGTCGATCAGGATGGTACCACCGCGATCAATTTCGGGGTCTATGGCGTACCGGAGACGTATGTCGTCGACCGCACCGGGCATATCCGCTACCGCCAGGTCGGACCGCTCAGTGAAGCCGATATCGACCGCAAGATTCTGCCGCTGATCGCGCGCATCAACGCCGGCGATCGGGATCGGCCGCCGGCCGGCGCCAAATAGTCCAGAGTGGCGGCTGGTCAGACGTCGAACAGCAGGCGCGCGGGATCTTCGACCAATTCCTTGATGCGGACCAGAAAGCCGACAGCCTCGCGCCCGTCGACGATGCGGTGATCGTAGGACAGCGCCACATACATCATCGGCCGGATCTCGATGGTCTCGGCCTCTGCGCCCGATCCCTTCACCGCGATCGGGCGGCGCTCGATCTTGTGCATCCCGAGAATGCCGGATTGCGGCGGATTGAGGATCGGGGTCGACAGCAGCGAGCCATAGATACCGCCATTCGATATTGTAAAGGTGCCGCCGGACAATTCGTTGACCGACAATCGGCCGTCGCGCGCCTTGCGGCCAAACTCCCCGATCTCTTTTTCGATTTCGGCAAAGCTCTTGGCGTCGGCATCGCGCACGACCGGCACGACGAGCCCATGCTCGGTGCCGACCGCAACCCCGATGTCGTAATGGTTTTTATAAACGATCTCGTCGCCATCGATCTCGGCGTTGACGCCCGGGGTTTCCTTTAGCGCCGCTATTGCCGCCTTGACGAAAATCGACATAAAGCCCAGCCGAACCCCATGCTTTTTCTCGAAGGGGTCACGCCATTGCTGGCGCAGCGCGATCGTCCGGCTCATGTCGATTTCGTTGAACGTGGTCAGCATCGCGGCGGTGTTCTGCGCCGCCTTCAGCCGCTCGGCGATGCGCCGTCGCAGCCGCGTCATCCGCACCCGCACCTCGCCTCTGGCCGGGGTCGCCGCCGGCTCCGGGACCGGCCGGGGTGCGCTCGGTTGAAATACGGCCGGCGGAGGCGCGGCCGGTGCCGGCATCGGACGCGCTGGCCGCGGCCGCGCCAGTGCCGCCTCGACATCGGCCTTGGTGATGCGCTCGCCGGGTCCGGTCGGCACGATCGCGGCAGCGTCAAGCTCGCCTTCCGCGACCAGCTTGCGAACCGCGGGTCCGGCGCGCTCAAGCACCGAGGCGGCTTCGTCCGCGCCCGCCTCCCCCGGCTTTCGCCCGGGTCGGGCCCCCTCCCCGGCAATGCTGGCGAGGGGGGAGCCGATCTGCGAGCCTGAGTGGGCGAGGGTGGCGGGGGAGATCGGCGAGGTCGCGACGGCACTTCTGCCGGCGTTCGCCGCCTCCCGTTCGCTGTCGCGCTCGCGCGGCAGAGGCAGGGTGGCCTCAAGCGGGGTCGGGTGCGGAGCCGCAACCGCGGTGGTCTCGCCGATAACGCCGAGCACCGCACCGACCGGCAGGCTGGTCCCTTCCTCGGCGACGATCTCGGCGAGCGTCCCTGTCGCCGGCGCCGGTACTTCGACATTCACCTTGTCGGTTTCGAGTTCGACGACCGGCTCGTCGATTGCAACCGCCTCACCAGGATGCTTCAACCATTTCGCAACCGTCGCGTCGGTGATCGACTCGCCGAGATTCGGCACCTTGATTTCGATCGTCATGACCGCCGACCCAGATAATCAGGCGGCGAGCGCCGCCGCGACGAGCTGCACCTGCTCTTCGACATGGCGCTTGAAGAGGCCGGTCGCCGGCGATGCCGCTTCGGAGCGCCCGACAAAGCGCGGCCGCCGTGCCGCGATGTCGAGACCCGACAGAATCCGCTCGATGCGCCGATCGACAAAATTCCACGCCCCCATATTCTGCGGCTCCTCCTGGCACCAGACGATTTCAGCATTGCGCCATCGGGCCAGCACCTTGGCGAGGCTGGCTGACGCAAACGGATAGAGCTGCTCGATCCGCACCAGAGCCACCCGATCGTCGCCGCTTTGCGCCCGCGCCTTCGCCAGATCGAAATAGACCTTGCCCGAACTTAGCACGACCCGGCGCACCTGGTCGTCGGGTGCGATCGCTTCGACTTCGCCGATCACCCGGTGGAACGAGCTTCCCGGCCCCATATCCTCGAGCCGCGAGGTCACCTCCTTGGCTCGCAGCAAGGATTTCGGAGTGAAGACAATCAGCGGCTTGCGGAAATTCCGCCGCACCTGCCGCCGCAGCGCGTGGAAGTAATTGGCGGCCGTCGTCAGATTGCAAACCTGGATGTTGTCCTCGGCGCAGAGTTGCAGATAGCGTTCGATGCGGGCCGAGGAGTGCTCCGGGCCTTGTCCCTCATAACCGTGCGGCAGCAACAGCACGAGACCGCTCATCCGCAGCCACTTGGCCTCGCCGGCGGCGAGGAACTGGTCGATGATGACCTGGGCGCCGTTGGCGAAATCGCCGAACTGCGCCTCCCACAGCACCAGGGTCGACGGGTCGGCGAGGCTGTAGCCGTATTCAAAGCCGACTACGCCCGCCTCCGACAGCGGGCTGTCGATGATCTCGAACGGCGCCTGCCCCGGCCGGACATGATTGATCGGCACATAACGCTGCTCGCTGTGCTGATCGATCAGGATCGCATGCCGATGGGAAAAGGTGCCGCGGCCGCTGTCCTGGCCCGACATCCGCACATGCGTGCCCTCGGCGCAGAGCGAAGCAATCGCCAGGGCTTCTGCGGTTGCCCAGTCGATGCTCTCGCCGCTTTCGATCGCGGCGCGTTTCGCATCGAGTTGCCGAGCGATCTTGGGGTTGAGCCGAAAGCCTTCGGGCACCGTCACCAGCCCGCGACCCAGTTCCCGCAATTTCTCGGTGGCAACGGCCGTATCGCCGCGGCGATCGTCGTCGGGGGCGGCGGCTAGGCCGGCCCAGGCACCTTCGAGCCAGTCGGCTTTGTTCGGGCGATAGCTCTTCGCCGCCTCAAACTCGCTTTCGAGCCGGGTCACAAAGCGCGCCGCCATCGCCTCGGGCTCGCCTTCGGCAACCACCCCCTCATCGACCAGCCGCTTGGCGTAGAGCTGCCGGGTTGTCGGATGACGAGCGATCGTTCGATACATCAATGGCTGTGTGAAGGCGGGCTCGTCGCCCTCATTGTGGCCGTGACGGCGATAGCAGAACAGGTCGACGACAACGTCCTTGCCAAATTCGCGGCGAAATTCGGCAGCGGCTTCGGCGACTTCGACAACCGCCTCCGGATCATCGCCGTTGACGTGAAAAATCGGCGCCTGCACCGCCTTGGCGACATCCGAGGGATACGGGCTCGACCGCGCGGCCGAAGGTGCGGTGGTAAAGCCGATCTGGTTGTTGACGACGATGTGGATCGTGCCGCCGGTGCAAAAACCGGTCAGCTCCGACAGTTCCAGCGATTCGGCGACCAGCCCCTGACCGGCAAAAGCGGCATCGCCATGCATCAGGATGCCGGCGACCTCGCGCCGTGCGATGTCGGCGCGCTGCTGCTGCTTGGCGCGGACCTTGCCAAGCACCACCGGGTTGACCGCTTCGAGATGCGACGGGTTGGCGGCGAGCGACAAATGCACGGTCCGGCCGTCGACCTCGCGGTCGGCAGAGGTGCCGAGATGATATTTGACGTCGCCCGAGCCGTGGACGTGCTCGGGATTGGTCGAGTTGCCCTGAAATTCGGAAAAGATCGCGGCATAGGGCTTGCCGACAAAATTGGCGAGAACGTTGAGGCGGCCGCGATGCGGCATGCCGATCACGAACTCATTGACGCCGAGACGGCTGCCGCGGCGCAAGATCGCCTCCAATGCCGGCATCACCGATTCGGCACCCTCGATGCCAAACCGTTTGGTCCCGGTGTAGCGCCGGTCGAGAAACCGCTCAAAGGTCTCGGCGGTGGTCAGCGTGTCGAGGATTTCTTGCTTTGCCGCGGTCGTCAGACCCGGCCGGCGGTCGCGCTTTTCAAATCTTTCCTGGATCCAGGCGCGTTCGGCCGGGACCTGGATGTGCATGTATTCGACGCCGATCTTGCCGCAATAGGTTTGGCGCAGGATCGCGATGATCTCGCGCAGGCTGGCGCGCTCGCGGTCGAAAATGTGATTGATGAATATTTCCCGGTCGAGATCGGCCTCGCTGAAGCCGTAGCTGCGATAATCGAGTTCGGGATAGGGACCGCGTTTGTCGAGACCAAGCGGATCGAGGTCGGCTTCGAGGTGGCCGCGCACGCGGTAGGCGCGGATCAGCTGCAAGGCGCGGATCGAATGGGAGATCGCCTGCTGCAGCGCGGCCAGGTCCGGTGCCGCCATGTCGTTGCCGCGGGATGGTCGCGGCGGCTGATCCCAAACCGGTGTGCGCAGATCGGCGAGCGCCGTTTTTTCATCGGCACCGATCTCGGCAAAAAACCGGCGCCAGCTGTCGTCGACCGATGTCGGGTCGTCGAGAAACCGGGCGTAGAGATCGGAAATGAAGCCGGCATTGGTGCCGGTCAGAAAACTCGCGCCGTCGATATCAGCCATCGGTGACCCTGAAACGCTGTCCCTGTAGAACGCCAAAAGCTAGGGCGATCATTTCGTGGAGGCCAGTTCTCGCTTATGACAATATAGGGTGACGATATCGCAAATCCGTTACGAATTACTGCCTTGCAATTAGCGCGTAGGCGGCGGGCGTGATAAATCGCGTGCGAAGCACAAGCCTCCGGCGGTTAAAGAAGTACTGACCTTCGTAGAGGACCTGTGTGAATACGTAAACGAGAAGTTCGATGAACGTTCGGCCTTGCATCTCGCCGCCTATGTCATGTGGCGGATTAACTGGATACATCCGTTCGATGATGGTAATGGACGCACTGCTCGAGCAGCATCGTATCTCGTCCTATGCATAAAATTGCGCAATAAACTCCTGGAAAACCTACAATCCCCGATCAGATTGCGGAGAAAAAAGGTCCTTACTACCAAGCGCTAGAGGCGGCGGATGCCGCGTGGGCCAAAGGATATCCCTCGACCTGACGCGCTAGAGGCGCTTGTCGAGAGCCACCTCGCAGCACAGCTGGTAAGCGCCGTTGAAGAAGCGCGCGGCCAGCCATTGGCGTGAGCGCCAAAGCAAACGGGTTAGGCTAACGGCAATGGTCAGCCTTTCAGCACGTCGCGCATCGTGGTGCCGATCTCGGCTGGCGAGCGGGCGATCGTGGCACCCGCGCTGCGCAGCGCTTCCATCTTGTCTTCGGCGCCACCTTTGCCGCCGGCGATGATCGCCCCGGCATGCCCCATCCGCCGGCCCGGCGGTGCGGTGACGCCGGCGATAAAGCCGACCACCGGCTTCTTGCGAGCCGACGATTTCAGAAAGGCCGCACCGTCTTCTTCGGCGCTGCCGCCGATTTCGCCGATCATGACGATCGCCTCGGTCTCATCATCGGCGAGAAACATTTCCAGCACTTCGACAAAATTGGTGCCGTTGACCGGGTCGCCGCCAATCCCGACACAGCTCGATTGACCGAGACCGACAGCGGTGGTCTGCGCCACCGCCTCATAGGTGAGGGTGCCCGAACGCGAGACGATCCCGATCCTGCCGCGGCGGTGAATGTGCCCCGGCATGATGCCGATCTTGCACTCGTCGGGGGTGATGACACCCGGGCAATTGGGGCCGATCAGCCGGCTCTTGGTGCCGGTAAGGGCCCGCTTTACGCGCACCATGTCGAGGACCGGGATGCCCTCGGTGATGCAGATGACGAGCGGGATTTCGGCATCGACCGCTTCGAGGATCGCGTCGGCGGCAAAGGGCGGCGGCACGTAGATCACGCTCGCATCGCAGCCGGTCTTGTCGCGCGCCTCGTGAACCGTGTCGAACACCGGCAGATCGAGGTGGCGGGTGCCGCCTTTGCCCGGGGTTACGCCGCCGACCATTCTGGTGCCGTAGGCGATCGCCTGCTCCGAATGAAAGGTCCCCTGCGACCCGGTAAAGCCTTGGCACAACACCCGGGTCGACGCATCGACGAGGATCGACATCAATGCACCTCCTTGACTGCATCGACGATCTTGGTCGCGGCGTCGACGAGGTTTTCGCCGGCCAGGATCGGCAGCCCGGATTGCTGCAGAATTCTCTTGCCGAGGTCGACATTGGTGCCTTCGAGCCGAACCACCAGCGGCACGTGCAGGTTGATCTCGCGCGCCGCGCCGACGACACCCTCGGCGATCACATCGCAGCGCATGATCCCGCCAAAGATGTTGACCAGGATGCCCTCGACATTCGGGTCGCTCAAAATCAGCTTGAACGCGGTCGAGACCCGTTCGCGCGTCGCCCCGCCGCCGACATCAAGAAAATTCGCCGGTGCCGCACCGTGCAATTTGATGATGTCCATCGTCGCCATCGCCAAGCCGGCGCCATTGACCATACAGCCGATATTGCCATCAAGCTTGAGGTAGTTGAGCCCGTGTTTGCCGGCCTCGAGCTCGGTCGGGTTCTCCTCGTCCTCATCCCGCAACGCCGCGATTTCGGGCTGGCGATAGAGCGCGTTGTCGTCGAAATCCATCTTGGCGTCGAGCGCCAGCAATTCGCCGGCCGCAGTCACGACCAGCGGATTGATCTCGGCGAGCGTCGCGTCGAGTTCGGTAAAGGCTCGATAGAGCGCGGTGATGAATTTGACCGCGGTGCCGATCTGCCTGCCCTCGAGACCGAGACCAAAAGCGATCTCGCGGGCATGGAAAGGCTGAATGCCGCTTGCCGGATCGATCGCGACTTTAAGGATTTTGTCGGGTGAATGCTCGGCAACTTCCTCGATCTCGACCCCGCCTTCGGTCGAGCCGACCAAGGTGATGCGCCCGGTGTCGCGGTCGACCAGCATGCCGAGGTAGAGCTCGCGAGCAATCTCACAGCCTTCTTCGACATAGACGCGCTTGACCTCGCGCCCGCCAGGGCCGGTCTGGTGGGTGACGAGGGTCGTGCCCAACAGCGCTCTTGCCGCGGCCGCGACCTCGTCTTCGCCGCGCACAAGTCTGACGCCGCCGGCCTTGCCGCGGCCGCCGGCGTGGATCTGCGCCTTGACCACCGAGACCGGTCCGCCGAGCTTTTTTGCAGCTGCGACCGCCTCGGCCGGGGTATAGGCGACGCCGCCGCGCGGCACCGCGACGCCGAACTTCGCCAGCAGCTCTTTTGCCTGATATTCGTGAATGTTCATGCGTCAGCTCGCCATCGGCATTTTTTTGACGACATCGACCAGATCGCGAACCGCGGCGACCGACCGGTCGAACTCCGCCTTTTCCTCGCGGTTGAGCTCGATCTCGACGATGCGCTCGACCCCGCCGGCGCCGATCACCACCGGCACGCCGACATAGAGATTGTTGACGCCATACTGCCCGGTCAGCCAGGCGGCGCAAGGCAGGACACGCTTTTTGTCGCGCAGATAGGCCTCGACCATCGCGATCGCCGAACTCGCCGGGGCGTAGAACGCCGAGCCGGTCTTGAGCAAACCGACAATCTCGGCGCCGCCGTCGCGGGTGCGCTGGACGATCTTGTCGAGCCGCTCTTGCGTCGTCCACCCTATGCGCACGAGGTCGGGAAGCGGGATGCCGGCGACGGTCGAATAGCGCACCAGCGGCACCATCATGTCGCCATGGCCGCCCAGCACAAAGGCGCTGACATCTTCGACCGACACCTTGAGTTCCTCGGCGAGGAAATAGCGGAACCGCGCGCTGTCGAGAACGCCCGCCATCCCGACGACGCGATCGGGCGGCAATCCGCACGCCTCGCGCATCACCCAGACCATGACGTCGAGCGGGTTGGTGATGGTGATGACAAACGCTTGCGGGCAATGCTTTTTGATCGCCTGGCCGACCGTCGACACCACCTTCGCATTGGTGCCGATCAGATCATCGCGGCTCATTCCGGGCCGGCGGGCGATGCCGGCGGTGACGACCACGACATCAGCACCTTCGATATCGGCATAGTCGTTGGAGCCTCTGACGATCGCGTCATAGCCCTCGATCGTCGAGCCCTCGACAATATCAAGCGCCTTGCCCTGCGGCACGCCTTCGACGATGTCGAGAAGCACGATGTCGCCCAGCTCTTTGAGCCCGGCGAGAAGGGCGAGGGTGCCGCCGACCTGCCCGGCGCCGACGAGTGCTATCTTGTTGCGTGCCATCCGAATGTCCCATCACTGCCGCGCCACGTGCTGGGCGCAGCTTGATCCGGTCTTAGCGCGAAATCTGCGGGCGGGCAAGGCGGCGGGATGAGCCGGCCAAAGCTCGAGGACAATGCATTTTGGTCGGCGCAGCGCGGCAGTTCGCGCCGCCGGGCGGTCATGCGGCGTGATCCGCGCCGTCTGCCGCGCGCGCGTTAGCTGAGCGCGGCGGCTCAAAATGTGCGGCTCCCGACCGCCAACCCGGCGGATGGTTCCGCCGCAATCGGAAAATCTTTCAATATTCGAACTCAAACGCCGGAATAAGCGAGCGCCTTGAAAGTCGTAGAATGCAAGAACTTAGCTCGGCCGACAATGGGCGCCCGGCCATGGCCTGGAGCACTGCCACAAACCGAAGACGCCGATTAGCGCGATTATGATGGAAAAGCGAACCAAACGCTCCGATGATGAGGTGGTTAATCGCCTTGCCTTAGGCCCTCGACCCGGGGCCTTCAGGATGCCGGCGGTTACCCCGGTTTTGCATCGCCAGCCCTTCGTCTTCACGAGATGCAATGGCAGTAGAGGCCGCCTCGATCGAACCGCATATACCGGGCTTGCGCCGTTTCGCGCGTACCCTGGTGCGCGGCGACCGCGATCGGGCCGACGATCTTGTCCAGGACAGTCTCGAGCGAGCGCTGTCGGGATGGCACCTGCGGCGCGCAGAGGGCAATCTGCGTGGTTGGCTCTATACGATCCTTTATCGCCGCTTTCTTAGCGAACAGCATCGTCAGAAGCGGCACGGAGTTCACGGTACCTTGACAGACGCCAGCGAAGCCGAATTGCCGCAGGTGACGGGCGGCCAGGACGCGGCGCTCGAGCACCGCGATCTGCTCCGTGCGTTTTCCACACTGCCGGAAGAACAGCGATCCGTCCTGCTTCTTGTCGGTGTGGAAGATCTGTCCTACGAACAGGCGGCACGCGTCTTGGGAGTGCCGATCGGCACGGTGATGTCGCGGCTCTCGCGCGGCCGTGAGCGGTTGCGGTCATTTATGAACCGTGATCTGGAGGCGCCCGAAAACGCCCCCCGGGGAGCGCAATGAGCGGGGCTCCGGGCGGCATCGACCAGAACGATCTGATGGCCGCGATCGACGGGCGTCTAGGGCCGGAGCGTGCCGCCGTGCTCGAGTCCTATCTCGCAGCGCACCCCGAGGAGGGGGAACGGCTGCGCCAATATGGCGAAATCCAACACCAACTGCGTCATGCTCTTGCCGGGCCAAACGACGAGCCGATACCGCGCCGTCTACAGCTGGCACGGCTGCTGGCGGAAAAAAGACGACGACGTTACCGCCAATTCGGCGCGGCCGCAGCTGCGGTCATTTTTCTGGTGCTGGGAGCTGGCGGTGGCTGGATGGCGCGCAATTCAGGGATTGGAGCCCCGCGGGCCGATCAGACTGCTCAGGCGACGACCGAGCGCGAAATTACCGCCGATGCGCTGGCGGCACACCGGGTGTTCTCGGTCGAAGTTCGCCATCCAGTCGAAGTCGCGGCGGCGCAGGAGACGCACCTTGTGCAATGGCTGTCAAAGCGGCTCGGGCGGTCGCTTGTCGTCCCAGATCTGACTTCCGCCGGTTTTCAGCTGATGGGCGGCCGGCTGCTGCCGTCCGAAGGTGGGCCCGCCGCCCAATTCATGTACCAGGAGGGCAACAATCGCCTGACCTTTTACGAGCGCTCCGGCAATACCGGCGACACCACGTTTCGCTATAGCGAGCAGAATGGAGTCGGCGAATTCTATTGGTCCGATCAAGATTTCGGTTACGCGCTCGCCGCCAAGATCAATCGCCAGCAGCTGCTGAAGATCGCCGAAATGGTTTATCAACAGCTTTCCGGCGAAGGAGCGAAGCCGCCGCCGCCCGCCTCGCCCCTACCCGGCAAGCCAAGCTGAGAGCGAGCCGGGTGCGATCGGCGCCGGCCCAGACCATGATCGGATCGAAGCGCCCCGGCGCGCCGATCCGACCCGTGAAATCATGGTCTCGCCCTTGGAATTGGGAGCAGGATTCACGCGTGAAAGGGAAGCTCTGCTTCCATTGCAGGCGATCCTGCTCTAGCCCAGCAGAGCCGCGAGCACCGCGTTCAGGCGTTGCCGTCCGGCCGGCGTGGCGGCGAGACCTCCACCCTCCATGGTCAAAAACCCGCCCTCGATCAATCGCGGCAATTGGCGCGCGAACCGCGTTTCGATGGCTTCCCCGGCGACTTGTTCGAAGCGAACTCGACCCACGCCTCGGGTCAGGCGCAACCCCATCATCAGCATTTCTTCGACCGCCACAGCGCGCGCGATCGGGGTTGTATCTTCGAGCCCGGTCCCGTTCGCCTCGACAGCGGCGAGCCAGCTTTCGGGCGCGCGGCGCTGGCGGGTAGCGCGTTTGATCCCGCCGCGGGTCAGCCGGCCATGCGCCCCGGGTCCGACGCCGATGTAGTCCTGATAACGCCAATAGGCGAGATTGTGCCGGCACTCGCCGCCGGGGCGAGCATGGTTGGATATTTCGTAAGCCGGCAAACCGGCGGCCGCGAGGCGCTCCTGGGTGGCTTCGTAAAGGACCGCAGCGGTATCCTCATCGAGGGGAGCGAGATCGCCGCGGCGCGCCCTGGTCGCAAAGGCGGTGCCGGGCTCGATCGTCAATTGATAGAGCGAGAGGTGGTCGCCGGCCAATGCCAGCGCCTCGTCGAGTTCGCTCTGCCAGCCGGCGAGGGTCTGGCCGGGGCGGGCATAGATCAGATCGAACGAGAAGCGGGCGAAGCTGGTGCGTGCCAGTTTGATGGCGGCAATCGCCTCGCGACGGTCATGGGCACGGCCGAGAAACCGCAGCGCCGCCGGATCGAGCGCCTGAACCCCGAGCGACAAGCGGTTGACGCCGGCTGCGGCAAAACCATGGAAACAGACCGCCTCGGCCGAATTCGGGTTGGCTTCGAGGGTGATTTCGACATCCTCAGCGATCCGCCAGCGCGACCGTACACGCTCGAGAACGGCGGCGACCGTGTCAGGCGGCATCAGCGACGGGGTGCCGCCGCCAAAAAAGACGGTCGCGACGGTATGATCCGGCGCGAGCCCGGCCATATGATCGAGATCAGCGAGCAAGGCCCGGGTCCAGCGCGCGCTGTCGACATCGTCGCGAACATGGCTGTTGAAGTCGCAATATGGGCATTTCGACCGGCAGAACGGCCAGTGGACATAGACCGCCAGCGGCTCTGCCACGATCACTACTTACTCGTAAAGCAGGCGGATACGAGCTTGGCAAAAGCGCGGGCGCGGTGGCTGATCTTGTGCTTTTCGGCGGGTTCGACTTCGCCAAACGTCAGCGAGCCGCCGTCAGGAACAAACATCGGGTCATAGCCAAAACCGCGCCCGCCGCGCGGCGGCCAGACCAGCCGGCCCGGCACCTCGCCGCGGAACAACTCGACATCGCCATCAGGCCAAGCCAACGCCAGGACGGCAACAAAACGGGCGCTGCGATCCTTGTTATCGAGTTCGCGCTCGACGCGCGCCATCGCCATGCCGAAATCCTTGTTCGCCCCGGCCCAGCGCGCGGAATAGATGCCCGGCGCCCCGCCCAAGGCCGGCACCACCAGCCCGGAATCGTCGGCCAAAGCCGGCAACCCCGTAGCTCCGGCGGCAGCATGCGCCTTGAGCGCGGCATTCGCCTCAAAGCTGTCGCCGGTTTCCTCGGGCTCGGGCAGCCCGAGGGCGGCGGCGGCCAAACTTTCGACGCCAAAGGGCGCCAGCAATGCGGTGATCTCTTCGACCTTGCCCGGGTTGTGGCTGGCGATGACCAGCCGGCCGCCGGCAAGCTGGCGCCGCATCAGGCGGCTCCGAGACCGAGCGCCAGCCATTGGCGCCGGGTCAGATCACGGATGCCGGCGCGGGCCAGGCGCAGCATTTCGGCAAAGAGTGGTTCATCGAACGGCGCGCCCTCGGCAGTCGCCTGGATCTCGACAATGCCGCCGCGGCCGGTCAGCACGAAATTGGCATCGGTCATCGCCTGCGAATCCTCGGCGTAATCGAGATCGAGCACGGCGGCGTTGCCAAAAACGCCGCACGACACCGCAGCCACGCTGTCTCTAAGCGGCAGCGTCGGCAGCTGACCGGCGGCGACGAGCCCGGCCAGCGCTTTGTGCAGCGCGACATAGCTGCCGGTGACGGCGGCCGTGCGGGTGCCGCCATCGGCCTGCAGAACGTCGCAATCGATGCGGATCTGGCGCTCGCCAAGGGCGGCCAGATCGGTTACCGCGCGCAAGCTGCGGCCGATCAGCCGCTGGATTTCCTGGGTGCGCCCGCTCTGCCGGCCGCGCGCCGCCTCGCGCTCGGTGCGGGTCAGGGTGGAGCGCGGCAACATGCCGTATTCGGCAGTGACCCAGCCTTTGCCAGTGTTGCGCAGAAAGGGCGGCACCCGCTCCTCGATGGTGGCGGCGCACAGCACATGGGTATCACCAAACTTTGCCAGACACGAACCCTCAGCGTATTTGGCGAAACCGGGTTCGAGGGTGACCGGCCGCATCACGTCGGGGGCGCGTCCCGAGGGTCGCATTCTCGTCTCCGCCAGGGATTTGGGGTGCCGTAATTGGGGGTCGGACGCTACTCGCCGACGACGCCCGCGTCCACCCCCGAAACGCTGTCCCGCATCGGGGCGAATTCCCGGATTGCCTCGCCGGCAATATTCGACCAGAGCGCTAATAATAGGCCAAAACCCGTTGCGCGATGGCGGGTTTGGGGCTACCCCGATTTGGTTGCGGCGCAGGGGGCGGCATCGATTCTGCGATGGCGAGCAATCTGGTTCAGGGTGCGGTTTTTACAGTCATGGTGGTGCGCGCGGGAATGCTGCGCGACCCGGTCTTTGAGGCGCAACTGGCCGAGCAGATCGGCCGCAGCCCACGCTTTTTTCTGAACGCGCCGGTGGTCCTCGACCTGCGCGATGCGGCGGCGTTTGCCACCGCGGCCGAGTTTGCCGACGCCAAGACCGTGCTGCGCCGTCATACCCTCACCCTCGTCGGGATCCAGAATGCGCTGCCGGCGCAGATCGAGGCCGCGGCGGCGGCGGGGCTGGCGAGCTTTGCCCCGAATTCGACGGGTCCACGCCGCCAGCGCCCGGCCGAAGCGGTCCCCGCCGCAGCGAGCCCGCCTGAGCCGGATCCCCGATCGGAACCGTCACCGTCGCGCTCGCCCCCACCGGCGCCAACTCCGCCGCTGCGACCCGAGCCGCGCGCCGGCGCCGGCAAGACCCGGCTCGTCACCCAGCCGGTGCGCTCGGGCACCCAGATTTACGCCCGCGGTGCCGATCTGATCGTCACGGCCGCAGTCAGTCCGGGCGCTGAACTGATGGCGGACGGCAACATCCACGTCTATGGGCCGTTGCGCGGCCGAGCACTGGCAGGTGCGGCCGGAGACATCGAGGCGCGAATCTTTTGCAGCCGGTTCGAGGCCGAACTCGTCAGCATCGCCGGTCATTACCTCGTCAGCGAGCAGATTCCACCGGGAGAGCGGGGGTTGCCGGTCGAAATCGCCCTTGTCGATGACCGGTTGACCATCACCCGTAATTGACGCTCATCATAATGCGAGCACCACGTAGTGAACGGGGTGCGACTCGCGACGTTGCCGACATCTGGGCCGACATCTGGAACGAGGCCGGCATCGGGGGAGGGGGAGGTCTTTTTGGCAGCAAAAGTCATCGTGCTCACCTCGGGCAAGGGCGGCGTCGGCAAGACGACCAGCGCCGCTGCGGTTGCCTCCGGCCTCGCTCTGCGTGGCCACCGCACCGTCGTCATCGATTTCGATGTCGGGCTGCGCAACCTCGATCTGATCATGGGCTGCGAGCGCCGCGTCGTTTTCGACTTTATCAACGTCATCAACGGCGACGCCAAGCTCAACCAGGCGCTGATCAAGGACAAGCGCAACGATAATCTCTACATCTTTCCGACCTCGCAGACCCGCGACAAGGAAGCGTTGAAGCGCGACGGGGTCGAGCGCGTGCTGGACGAGCTGAAGGCCAGCTTTGACTACATCGTCTGCGACAGCCCGGCCGGGATCGAGCACGGGGCGATTACCGCACTCTATTTCGCCGACACCGCGATCATCGTCACCAACCCCGAGGTCTCCTCGGTGCGCGACAGCGATCGCATCATCGGGATCCTGGCCTCGAAATCGCGCCGCGCTGAAAACAATCAGGAGCCGGTCGAAATCCATTTGCTGCTGACCCGCTATTCGCCCGAGCGGGTCGAAAAGGGCGAGATGCTAGCGATCGAGGATGTCAAGGAGATCCTGTCGATCCCGCTGCTCGGCGTGGTGCCGGAATCCGAATCGGTTTTGCGCGCCTCGAACACCGGGACCCCGGTGGTGTTCGATGATGGCAGTCCGGCGGGCCAGGCCTATCTCGACGCGGTCGCCCGCCTGCTGGGCGAACCGCGCGAACTGCGCTTTTTGCGGCCCGAGCGCCGCAGCTTTTTCCGCAATCTCTTCGGGCGGGCGTGATGCGGCTCCTCGATCTTCTGTTTCCGGAGCGCCGGAACACCGCTGCCGTCGCCCGCGACCGGCTCAAAATCGTGCTCGCCCATGAGCGCGCGAGCCGCGCCGCCCCGGACTTTCTGCCGGCGTTGCAAAAGGAACTGCTCGAGGTTGTCGGCCGCTATGTCGAGATCCGCGACGACATGCTGCGCGTCAACCTCGCCCGGTCGGGTGAAACCTCGCTGCTGGAAATCAATGTCGAACTCGACGGCGCGGTGATCAAACCGGTCGGCAACGGCAGCGGCGGCGGCAGGACGCGGCCGGCGCCGCCGATCGTGGTCGCAAAGCCTGATCCCGGTTCGGACCCGCCATGGGTCAAGCCGGGGTAAAGGCCGACAAACGGCTGAGGCAAACCTGATCAGCGCCGGTTTGGCTCAGCGTTCGGTCGGCATTGGCTTCCGAGGTGACTTCGCGTCACATCGGCGAATGCCGGGGCCGGCGACGGCAGTGGCCATCCGCCTCCGTCGGTCCGACGCGGCGAGCAACCGCGCGAGCTGGGATCCAGGACACTCGGCGAATTGGGAAGGGAGAATAACATGGCGACATACGTGCTGATCCACGGCGCCTATCAAGGCGGCTGGATCTGGAAGCCGACGGCAACCCGCCTGCGCGAAGCCGGGCATCTCGTTCACGCGCCGTCGCTCGACGGCTGTGCCGATCGGCGATCGGCGCTGCGGCCGGGGATCACGATCGAAACCCACGCCACCCAAATCGCCGAACTGTTGCTTTACGAAGATTTGAGCGACGTCGTGCTGGCCGGCACCAGTTCCGGCGGGATGGTCTTGTGCCGAGCGGCAGAGATGGCGCGCGAGCGCATCGGGCGGCTGATTTTTATCGATGCGCTGGCGTTGTTCGACGGCGAACGGGTGGCCCAGATCGTCAATCGCCCGACCCCGCGCGTCACCACCGCGCTGTCGGTCGGTCCGTCGCGCGAAGATGCCGAAAACCGCAGTTTTGCCGGGCTCGATCCTGCAGCGCGGGAGTTTGCGCTGGCGCGCTATACGCCGCATCCGATTGCGGCGATGGAGGAGCCGGTGGCGCTCAAGAGCTTCTGGTCCCAGCCATGGCACGCGACAGTGATCCGTTGCCGCCGCGCCCCCAACCCCGGTGAGGCGCACCAACGCCGCACCGCCGACAAGCTCGGCGCCAAATATCTCGAAATCGACACCGGTCACTATCCGATGCTGTCTGATCCCGAGGTGTTGACGCCGCTGATGATGCAGGACTGATGGCGGACCCGGTCGGAGGGCGGGGCCCGCGAGGACCCGGTCGGAGGGCGGGGCCCGCAAGGTCCCGGCCGATGGCGCGCGTCTGCCAACCGTAACCCGCGCGGTCTTCAAGGTTGAGCGGGCAACCGCGCCCGCGTAGTCTCGAAGAACGCTGACGAGCCTGCTGGGGAGTGTGCGATGGCCGATGAGTTCATTCTGACCGAGTGCTGCGACGAAGTCGCGCTGATCACTCTGAACCGGCCGGAAAAGCTCAACGCGCTGAGCTTTGGGCTGGTGCGCGAACTCGATGAGGCGCTGACTGCATACGAAAAAGACGACGCGGTCAAGGCGGTGATCCTGACCGGCGCCGGCGAGCGCGCCTTTTCCGCCGGCGCCGACATTCACGAAATGGCCGGGCTGTCGAGTGAGGAATTGGCCCAGCGCCAGGCGTTTCGCAGCGAGGCGACCTGGCATGTCGCAACTTTCGCCAAGCCGCTGATCGGCGCCATCAACGGGCTTGCCTATGGTGGTGCCGCGTTGCTGTCGTCGACGCTCGATCTGCGCATCGGCTGTGAGCGCACCCAATTCCGGTTTTTGGCGGCAAGCTATGGCCGGGTCAATTCGACCTGGTCGTTGCCCTTGCTGGTCGGTCTGCCAAAGGCAAAGGAGCTGCTCTATACCGGCCGGGTTGTCGGCGCCGAAGAAGCCCTGCGCATCGGCTTGTTGAACGAGATCGTCCCGTCCGCCCGGCTGGTCGAGACCGCCATCGAAATTGCCCAGGCGATCGCCAAGAACGACGCGCGGATGGTTCAGGGCATCAAGCGCCTGTTGCACGAAGAGATCGGTCTGGGCTGGCGCGAGCGCTATGCCACCGAAGAAGATGCCCGCGCCACCTGGCTCGCCGCGGGTCACCCGCGCGAAGGCTTCCGCGAA
Organism: Allostellaceae bacterium; assembly: GCA_035509615.1. Classification (GTDB taxonomy): domain Bacteria; phylum Pseudomonadota; class Alphaproteobacteria; order ATCC43930; family CGMCC-115725; genus AP-15. Next base: position 40,001 of record DATJLK010000067.1, read on the forward strand.
TTCCTCAGCCGGAAGCCACCGGGCTGAGGCGCGCTGGGCAGCGTCAACGCCGGTGGACCGAGCGGCCGAAGCGCGCGCTCGGCGCGGAGGTGATGGCGTCTGGCGGTTGTTGCCGAGGTGGCGGGCCGGGCCGAGATCGATTTCCCGGTTCGAAATCCGGTAAGCGGCCGCTGCCGGCGCGTTGGAAGCCTCTGCCTCGAACTCCTAGCCCGCTGCTTAGCACACGAATAGGCGTCATTGGCGGCGATGTGGCTGGCGACGGCGATGCGGTGAAAGCAGAAAGTCGAACCGAGGCCCCCGTGCCGCGGACGGGTCCCGACAATTCGGCAGGATTGGCGAGGGACAGGCGCCCGCAACCCTGGCACCAGTTCACTCGTCAAGCGCCGCTCAGGCGTGCTGCCGATCGGTCCGGTGCCTGCCCATCTGCCAGGCACTGCGACAGGCCAGCGCGGCAACGGGCATTGCGAAAACAAATACCCAAACTCCGGCGGACTGTGCGGCGGGTATCGAAAATCCATCGGCAAAGCCGGCAAAATTGGCGATTGCCGCCGCCATGGCTGAACCCGCTGCCGCGCCAGTAAGCCGCACCGTGGCAATACCCGCCCCGCCAATCGCGCGCTCATCGGCAGCAAGATCGCCCAGGATAGCTTGAGACAGAAAAGCGTAAGACAAACCGAGACCGGCACCGCTCAAACCGCTGACCAGCACGACAAGAGGGAGCGGAGCGTCATTGAAGACAAGTGCGCAGGCCGCCAGCCCGACGAGAACGGTCAGAGCGCCCAAACGAATCAGCCGGTTCGGCCATTCACCGGTGAGACCGGACACCGGCAGCGCCGTAGCCGTCCAAAACAGCGACTGGACGCCAACGATATAGCCGGATTCCAATGCGGAAAGACCGCGCAGGGTCTGGAGCACCGCCGGGCCTTCTACCAACAAACCCATTGTGGCCACGCGGAGCAGGAAAAGCGTCGCATAACCTGCGCCGTGAACGGTGCGCATATCGCCCGACCCTTTGGGAAAAAGCCGCACTGTGGTGTGGTCGTCGAGCATCAGCACGAGGATAAACGCGCCGATGCCCAGGCTGATCAGGACCGCTGCGCGGGTGAAGTCGCTTGCCAAATCCGCGATCGAGATCAGCGCGATGCCGATCCCGACCACGCCGAGTTGCAGCCACGCCACCGGGCGCGCCGGTTGTGAATTCTCTGAGGCTGGCAGCATGACATGAGCGGCCGCGGCGACGATGACCCCTTGCCCTGCAAACAGCCAGAAGACGACGGGCCACGTCCCGCGATCGGCGAACAGCCCTCCGAGCATCGGACCAATCAGGATGGCGATGCCCCAAATCGAGGTGACTGCACTGTAGACGCGGGGCAGGAGTCGGTTCGGGAACAACAGCCCGATTGCCACCGAGGCGAGACCGGAAAGCCACCCGCCGCCGATGCCCTGTAAGACACGTCCGGTCAGGAACGTGAAAATTTCGGGGGCGACCGCGCTCAGCACGCATCCCGCGGTGTAAAATAATGCCGACATCACCGTGGCGAAGCGCAAGCCAAACCGCAGCGTGAGGACACCGGAACTCGCCGACGCCAGCACTGATCCCATCAGGTAGCCGGCCGTGGCCCAACCAAAATAGGCGTACCCGCCGATCGCGCGTGCGACAGTTGGCATGATCGTCGCGGCGATCAATGTGTCTGCGGCATTCAGCCAGACGGCCAGACAGATAAGTATGAAGAGCGGCAGGCGGCCCTCTGCGATCACATCGGACCAGGGAACCCGCGTCGCGGTCGCGTCCATTTAGCAACCTCTGAGTTGTCAAATGGACGTATAGACAGGGCCACCCTATTTTTGCAATGAATAGGTTGCAAAAATAGGGTTCGAGCCTTGCAGGCAACATCGGATCAGCTTCTCTTTGAACTGAAGACGCGCGGCCCCGCGACGACGTTTGATCTCGCCGCGCGGGTCGGCGTGACCCGTCAAGCGGCGCGAGAGCACCTGCGCAAACTCGGCGAAGCAAAATTGGTCGACTACGTCCAGATTCCCGGCGGGATTGGGCGGCCCGGCCACACATGGTCGCTGACCGAGAAGGGTCACGGCCGGTTTCCTGACACTCACGCGCAAATGACTGTCGAGCTTATCGAGTCGATCCGCGCCGAGTTTGGCGAGCAGGGCCTTGAGCGCATGATTGCGCGCCGTGAGCAGGCGACGGCGGCGCGGTACGAACAGGCATTACAAGGCGCGCAAACCCTGGAAGAACGGGTAGACCGGCTGGTGCGGCTCCGATCCCAGGAAGGTTACATGGCGGAGTTCTCGCGCTGTGCCCACGAGACATATCTCATCATCGAAAATCATTGCCCCATTTGTGCCGCCGCGACGAGCTGTCGGGGCTTTTGCCGATCTGAACTGGTGCTGTTCGAGCGGCTGCTCACGCCGGCCAAAGTCACGCGATCCGAACACCTTCTCGCCGGCAGCCGACGCTGTTGCTACCTCGTTATGCCTGGATAGGGGCAGGCCGGGTTGCCCGCGAGGTGTTGCACGGGCAGGTTCGCATGCGGGTTGAGCGCGCTCGCGGCGGGGCCGCGGTGCTGATCGAACACATCGGGATCGCGGGCTTCGGAACGACACCCGCGGGTATTCGATTCGTCAACGCGACATAAAGCGGGTCGCTTGAGTGCCGGCGGCGGCTCTTCCGGCCGAATCTGAGCCGGCAGGGCAGGGCTGCCTCGACAGATATTCCTGTGTGCAGCGGCAAATTTGCGGGTCCCGAGGCTGCAAGACGGGTTCTGCGCTTGACACAAATTTAACCTTCGCGCCACACTTTGGTTAGCACGGCCCAGCGCAATCGCAACGTTGGCGCGGGGAGCGCAAGCCGTGGGCACCGAATCCTGCTAACCCAGCTTGGCACGGAGCAGCAAATTGAAGTTCGCAGTGTGGACGGCATTCCTGCCGGCGCTGACTATCGCGGCATGCCAAGCCCCGCCGAGCCCACCGCCGCCTGTGGCCGTTGTCCAGCCGAAGAGTCCCGAACCGGCTCAGGGGGTTGACTTAGCAACCGATGCCACCGCGGTGGTGAACGAGATCAAGGAGAGGCGAATCGACTTTGTTGCCCGCTATTATCGCGCCCCCGACTCCCGCTGGCCAGCGCTTTCGGCAAGCGAGGCTCGACAACTCTCGTCGCAAGGCTTGAAGATTGTCGCCGTTTGGGAAAGTCATTCGCGGGATCCGCGAAACTTCTCCTATTTATCCGGTTATCGTGATGCAATGGTCGCATATATGCAGGCCAAGGCGATCGCGCAGCCTGCCGGGAGTGCGATCTACTTTGCCGTCGATTTCGATGCGCGCCGCCGTTCGCTCGCAGCGATCGACGACTACTTTCAAGGTATCAGAGCGGGCTTGGCCGCCGCAGGCGGCGGAAAAGCGGATTACAGGGTCGGGGTCTATGGTTCCGGAGCGGTCTGCGATTGGATAAAAAGATCCGGCTTGGCGCAGTATAGCTGGCTGTCGAACTCGATAGCCTGGGCGGGTTCGATTGAATACGAAGACTGGAACATCAGACAAGGCAGCCCGTTGCTGGATCTGTCCTTCAGCCATGATTCCGACGAAGCCAAGAACGAGTACGGTGCATTCCAGCTGGACGACTCCGCAGCTTCCGGTTCTTCTGGAGGCCCGTTCCAGTATGTTGTTGCTCAGCCACAACCGATGGCAGCAGCACCATCACCTGCTGCTTTATTGAGCTCTCTGCCCTGATGCTCTGGCGCCTAGGCATTTGATTACCTTCCGCGCCGACAAATTCCTGCCCTAGCAACTCGCGTAGGCGCGAAGCTGGCCGTACGGATTTGACAGCTGTTGCGATATGGACCGGCCTGTTCCACCGCTCAGTCGAACCCCTTAAGATAGCGGCTCCGGATCATGCCGGGACGCACACAAGTGGAGGGATTGCCGTGTTGGAAGTGTGGAGCTGGCCAACGCCGAACGGCCACAAGGTGCATATCGCGCTCGAAGAGCTTGGGCTTCAGTACAAGGTCATCCCGATTGATATCGGCGCCGGTGACCAATTCAAGCCCGAATTCCTGAAGATCACGCCCAATCATCGCATCCCGGCGATCGTCGATCCCGAAGGGCCGGGCGGCAAGCCATTTACGTTGTTCGAATCAGCCGCGATCCTGATTTATCTTTCGGAAAAGAATGGCGGCAAACTGATCCCCAAAGACCCGATCGGCCGCTACAAATGCCTCGAATGGATGATGTTTCAGATGGGCGGGGTCGGGCCGATGTTCGGCCAATGGAACCATTTCGGCGCCTATGCCAAGGACAAGATCCCCTACGCGATCGAGCGCTACACCAACGAGGTCAAGCGGCTGACCCGGGTTTTGGAGCACCGACTCGCCGAAGCCCCCTATCTCGCCGGCGACGAATACAGCATGGCCGATATCATCACCTTCCCGTGGATTCGCACCGCCGTGCAGACAGGCGCCCGCTTTGCCGAGCGCGGCAGCATCGATCTCGACGACTATCCGGCCGTCAAACGCTGGTACGACGAGATCGCGGCGCGCCCGGCAGTGCAGCGCGGCCTTGCGGTGCTGTCTGACCAGCAGCGTGACGCCCCAATCAGCGAGCGCGAGCGCGAAAACACGTTCGGCGCGACCCAGTTCGCCACCCGCTAAGCACCATCAGTGGCAGACTTTTCCGATCGATTCTGTCGCCGGCAAAGTGGGAACAAAGTAGACGTCAGATTGCTCCGCGGCGAAGCACCCGCGACAACGACGGTGACGGGAAGCCGTTGTTCGGTCGCGAGGCGCTTTAACCAACGTGCGGCCGCTACCCGGCCGGAGCATGGCCGCACGGCTTGGGCGGTAGGTTATTCGAACAGCGACAAATCGATCGCGTCGCCCATCTTGTTGTAGCCGAGATCGCTCGGGTGCAGATGATCGCCGCAATCATAGGCCGGCAGCATGCGGGTCGGATGCTCCGGATCGCGCAACGCCTTGTCGAAATCGACAACCGCATCAAAGGCGCCACCCTCGCGGATCCAGGCGTTGAACGCTTGCCGCGTCGCCTCGCGCTTGGGGTTCCAGGCGCCGGGCAGAAACGTCTCGTTCTCGAACCCGGTCAAGGTGGCGCCAAAGATCTTGATGCCACGGGCATGGGCGCGCACAGCCATTTGCTTGAGGCCGGCAATCATCTCGTCGGCGGTCACTTCCTCATCGGGCTTGGCCCAACGGTTGCGCAAATCGTTGGTGCCAAGCATGACGATCGTATGGGTGACCCCGGGCTGCGCCAGGACATCGCGGTCAAACCGGCGCAGGCCGCTGTCGCCGCGAATGTCGTGCAGGATGCGGTTGCCGCCGAGCCCCTGGTTCATGACCGCCATCGGCCGCCCGCTACTGCGCACCTGCAGCCGCCGCGACAGCTGATCGGGCCAGCGGCAGAAGGCGTCGATCGTCGAAATATTGGCATCGGTCAATGAATCGCCGAGCGCCACGACGCCACCGGTTTCCGGTCGCGCGACGACATCGACACCGCACACGAAATACCAATCATCGGTAATCTTGCCGACCGGCATGACGGTCTCGGCAGCGAAGTTGCCGGGTGGCGAAATATAGTTGGTCTGGCGCGAATACCGGCCGGTGATCCCAAAGCTCGCCGGCAGGTCGCCCGGCAGATAGACGCTGATCGCGACATCCGCGAGCGGCGGCAGCGGAAAATCGATCGCATCGCTGATCAATGGCGAGCCGACCGCGATTGACGCGCTCGCCTCGCCGCCAAACGTCAGTTTGCGCAGCGAGCCCGGCACGATGCCCGCACCCTTGTCGCGGATCCCGATCGTCGCCGCACCGACCAGCAGCTTGCGCGCGCCATAGGCGTTGGAGAGCCGCACGCGCAGTCGGTCGCCGCCGATGCTGACCCGGGCGTTCATGCGCAGGGTGTGATTGTTGAGGGCGGCACCTTCCGCCGGCGCCGGTGCAGTCGTCCAGGTGCCGACCCAATGGGCTTTGTCCGCCATCGCGCTCCCTCCTTCCCTCCTCAATTTACCACCGGCCTGGGTCAGGGTTTCGGCGATCTTGTCGCTTGAAGGCCGATCCCGACATCATGGCAGCATAGCACCGGACTGAGCGATATGGACGTCTTTCGCTGGCGAGATCGGAGCGATGGCAGCGGCGCCGGCTGCGCCGGGGTCATGATAAAGCGGGGATCATGATAAAGTGACGCGATGCCAAGCGACGTGATCGATCTGCGTGATTTCTACCAGACCGCGCTGGGCCGGGTCGCGCGTCTGATGATCCGCCGCACGATCCGCGGCATGTGGCCCGATCTGCATGGCATGCGGCTCCTCGGGATCGGCTACCCGACCCCGTTTCTTTCGGCGATCTCAGCGGATGCCGAGCGCGTCGCGGCGTTGATGCCGGCATCGCAGGGCGTGCTCGGGTGGTCGCTCGATGGCGGAAATCTCGTTGCTCTCGCTGTGGAGCAGGAACTGCCATTTGCCGATTATTCGATCGACCGGGTGCTGGTGGTGCATGCGCTCGAGACCAGCGAGGCGGCCGGGCAACTTCTGAAAGAGATCTGGCGCGTTCTGGCCGGCGGCGGGCGACTCCTGATCGTCGCACCCAACCGGCGTGGGATCTGGGCGCGGCTCGACCGCACACCGTTCGGCTCGGGTCAGCCCTATACGATGACGCAATTGTCGCGTTTGTTGCGCGAGGAGCTATTTACGCCAGTTACCAGCGGTGCCGCGCTGTTTGTCCCACCGTCGCGCCGCCGGATGATCTTGCGCTCGGCGGCGGCATGGGAACGCCTTGGCAAGCGCTGGTTTCCGCGCTTTGCCGGAGTGGTCCTGATCGAAGCGGCAAAGCAGATCTATGCCAAGCCGAAAGCCGCCCGCGCTCCCCGCAATCGCCTTGTCTATGCCCCCGCACCGCACGGCCTGTCGCACCGTGAAATGGACCTTTAACCTCGAGGCGGCAGCTTTGGGCGGCCCGCGGCCGGCGCCGAGCGCGACATTTCACCGGCGGATTGTCCACGCAGGACAAAGATCCCCTGCTCGGCCAGCAGGTTGGCGAGCCCGCCTCGGGGATCCAGAGCATAGGGCCGGCCTTGCCGATCGAGGGCCACGCTGCGCTCGACGGCGACCCCGATCTCGTCGCACAGCGCCACAAAGTCATGGATCGTGCACAGATGGATGTTCGGCGTCTCGTACCACGGGTGCGGCAGGAGCTCGGACATCGGCATCCGGCCGCGCAGCAACAGCCCCAGGCGGGTCCGCCAGAAACCGAAATTTGGAAACGAGACGATCGCACGGCGACCGATGCGAACGAGCGCTTCCATCACCCGCCGCGGTTCACGGGTCGCCTGCAACGTCTGGCTCAGGACAACGATATCGAACGCTCCGGCCGGATAGGCGTCGAGGTCGCGATCGGCGTCGCCCTGGATCACCGAAAGACCGTGACCGACGCAGGCGTTGACGCCCGATTGGCTCAGCTCGATACCGCGCCCGTCGACCCCTTTCCGCCGCGTCAGATAGGCCAGCAGCGCACCATCGCCGCAGCCGATGTCGAGAACCCGAGCGCCCGGCTCGACCATTTCGGCGATCAGCCGCAGGTCGTGGCGCAGTTCGTCCCCGTCCGCGACCGCGGCGCGAACCTCGACCCGGTCCAAAGGCAGCGCTGCAGTCATTTATTCGGCATCTATCGGGTCAGACCGCGATGCTCGGCGCAACCGGTGAGGAACCCGCGCAAGGTTTCGAACAGTTCGGGCTCATGCAGCAGGAACGCGTCATGCCCGTTCTCGGTCGCGATCTCGACAAAGCTGACATTGGCCGCAACCGCGTTCAGGGCATGCACCAGCTGGCGGCTCTCCGAGGTCGGAAACAGCCAGTCGCTGGTGAATGAGATCACGCAAAACCGCGAGCGCGTGCCGGCAAAAGCCTGGCGCAACGAGCCGTCGTGTTCGGCCGCCAGATCGAAATAGTCCATCGCTCGGGTGATGTAGAGATAGGAATTGGCGTCGAACCGGTCGACAAAGGTGCTGCCCTGATGGCGCAAATAGCTTTCAACCTGGAAATCGGCGTCGAAGCCATAGGTCACGGCGTGGCGGTCCTGCAGGTTGCGGCCGAATTTCCGGTGCAGTGCCGCTTCCGACAAATAGGTGACATGCGCCGTCATGCGGGCGACAGCAAGGCCGCGCGAGGGCTTGCGGCCGAGGCTCAGATAGCGGCCGCCGCACCAATCGGGATCGGCCATGATCGCCTGCCGCCCGACCTCATGAAAGGCGATGTTCTGCGCCGAGTGGCGGGCTGCCGTGGCGATCGGCACCGCCGAGAACACGCTTTCGGGATAGCTCGCCGCCCACTGCAGCACTTGCATGCCGCCCATCGAGCCGCCAATCACGCAAAACAGGCTGTCGATCCCGAGATGCTCGACGAGGCGTTTTTGCGCCCGCACCATGTCGTGCACGGTGATTACCGGAAACGACAATGCCCAGGGTTCGCTGGTCGCAGGATCGATGTCCTGCGGTCCGGTGGTTCCCATGCAGCCGCCAAGGACATTGGCGCAGATCAGAAAATAGCGTTCGGTGTCGAGCACACCGCCGGCGCCGACCAGGGTCTCCCACCAGCCGGGTTTGCCGGTGATCGGATGCGGGTCGGCGGCGTACTGGTCGCCGGTCAGCGCGTGGCAGATCAGGATCGCGTTGGAACGGTCGGCATTGAGGCGGCCATAGGTCTGGTAGGCAATCGTGAACGGACCGAAATCGATGCCGCAATCGAGCCGCAACGGATCGCGCACCGTCAGTCGATGACCGGGCCAATCATGGTCGGAGCGCGAGCGCCGGCGAAATGCAATTGTCGACACGCTTGCTCCCTGAACGCGATCCGGTTGCGGCGCATCCTCCCGCATTCGCGGCCCCGGATCGGCGCTGTTCGATTCGGGGGCAGCTAGCTAGTGTTCACCGGCAAGGCATGTCAACGTTTTCTTTGATTTCGTGAAAGGGCGCTTTTACTAGTAGCGCCTCTCGGCAGCACCACAGACCATGTCCGCAATCCCGTCCGACCTCGCTGATCTACGCCGCCGCATTGATGCGATCGACGACCGGATGCACGATCTGTTGATCGAGCGGGCCAAGATCGTGATGCAGGTGGCTGCGAGCAAACGGGTCGGTGCCACCAAAGATCAGGATGCCGCCTTTTACCAGCCGGGACGCGAAGCCCAGATCCTGCGGCGGCTGGCGGCGCGCCACCATGGCGAGCTTCCGGTTGCCACCGTTCTGCGCATCTGGCGTGAAATGCTGGCAGCGACCGTCCGGCTCGAAACACCGTTTGCCGTAGCGGTATTTGCCGACGGCGCCGCCCAGGGTTTTTGGGATCTGGCGCGCGATCATTACGGCAGCCACGCGCCGATCTCGGCCTATCGCTCGATCGGCCAGGTGATCCGCGCGGTTGGCGAAGGCCGTGCCGCGGTCGGCGTCCTGCCGATGCCCGAAGAAGGCGATCACGACCCGTGGTGGCGCCATCTCGTATCGCACAATGAGCGGGCGCCGCGGGTGATCGCCCGCCTGCCGTTTGGAGCTCGCGGCAATGCCCGCAGCGACGGCCCCGACGCACTTGTCATCGGACGCGATGCGCCGCAGGATACCGGCGCCGACCGTACCTTGTTCCTGGCCGAGTTGGCGGTCGCGGTCAGCCGGGCGCGGTTTCTCAGCCTGCTATCGGCCACGGCGCTGAGCTGTACCTTCTTCGCCGCGTGGGAACATGGCGAAGTCACTCTCAACCTTGTCGAGATCGATGGGTTCGTGCCGATTGCCGATCCCCGGATCATCGATTTCCGGACCAGGCTCGGCCCCGCAATTCATCGATTGCTGCCGTTTGGCGGCTACGCGGTGCCGCTGCCCTCGGCCGCACTGTTGCCCGACGCGGCGAAAGGCTAACCTGACATGCCTGCGACAACCGTCCCGGTCCCGCGCCCGCGCATCCTCGATATCGCTCCCTATGTCGGCGGCGAGGCACGCATCCCCGGGATCGAACGCCCGATCCGTCTTGCCTCAAACGAGAGCGCCTTGGGGCCGAGTCCCAAAGCGATCAGCGCTTACGCTGCGCTTGCCGGCGATATCCACCGTTATCCCGAAGGCAGTGCCCAGGAGTTGCGCGACGCGATCGGGCGGCGCCACAATCTCGACCCGGAGCGGATCGTCTGCGGCGCCGGGTCGGACGAGCTGATCGCGCTGTTGCTGCGCTGTTATGCCGGTCCCGGCGACGAGGTCCTCTATAGCCGGCACGGTTTTCTGATGTACCCGATCGGCGCGCTGTCGGTCGGCGCCACCCCGATCGCCGCCCCCGAACGGGATTTGACCGCCGATGTCAATGCGCTGCTGGAGCGGGTGACCCCGCGTACGCGGGTGGTCTTTCTGGCTAATCCCAACAACCCGACCGGCACCTACCTCTCTGCTTCGGCGCTCCAGCGGCTGCATGCCGGACTGCCCGCATCGGTGGTGTTGGCGATCGACGCCGCCTATGCCGAGTTTGTCAATCGCAACGATTACGACGCCGGCGTCGCCCTGGTCGATCAGGCCGACAATGTCGTGATGCTGCGCACGTTTTCGAAAATCTATGCGCTGGCCGGCCTGCGGCTCGGCTGGGCTTATTGTCCGCCGGCCATCGCCGACGTGCTGAACCGGGTGCGCGGTCCGTTCAATGTGTCGACGCCGGCGATCGCCGCCGGGGTTGCCGCGGTCGAGGATGTCGAGGCGCTGAAGCGAGCCCGCGCGCATAACGACCAATGGCAGCCCTGGTTTTCGCAACAGCTTGCGGCCTTGGGCCTGGTATTGACGCCGAGTGTCGGCAATTTTGTTCTGCCGCGCTTTCCCGAAGAACCCAGGCGCAATGCCGATGCCGCTTTTGCCTTCCTGCAATCCCGCGGCATTCTGACGCGAAAGATGGGCGGCTACGGGCTGCCGCAACATCTGCGGATCACGATCGGCACCGGTGAGGAGATGGAAAAAGTGGCGGCAGTGCTCCGCGAATTCATCGCTCGGTGATGACGGCTTTTTGTTCGTCAGTGATTATTGTCCCCGCCGCGCGATCGCGGACCCGGCTGCAGCCGTTCGCTCCTGGCGAGTATCCGGGCCCCCGCCTTCGCGGCGAGGATGAAAAGAGATTCGGGAGCGGTCCGTGAACCAGAAATTGTTCGATCGCGTAGCATTGATCGGGATTGGGCTGATCGGTTCGTCGCTGGCGCGCGTTCTCCGGCGCGACAGTCCCGGTACCGAGATTGTTGCCTGCGCTCGTCGGCGCGAGACTTTGGCCGCGGTCGAGCGCCTCGAGCTAGCCGACGAAACCACCGATGACCCGGCCGCCGCCGCCGACGGTGCAGATCTCGTCGTCATTGCCACCCCGCTCTCCGCCTATGGCGAAATCGGCCGTTCGATTGGACCCGCCCTCAAACAGGGCGCGATCCTGACCGATGTCGGATCGGTCAAAGAGGTGGTGGTTCGCGATCTCGGCCCTCACATACCTCCGGGCGTCCATTTCGTGCCCGGTCATCCGGTCGCCGGCACCGAGCATTCCGGCCCGGAAGCCGGCTTTGCCGAACTGTTCCGGGACCGCTGGTGCATCTTGATCCCGCTGCCTGAGACCGCATCCGAGGCCGTCGCCAAAGTCGGACAGATGTGGGAATTGGCCGGAATGCGGGTGGTGACGATGACCGCGGCGCACCACGACCGGGTGCTGGCGATGACCTCGCATCTGCCGCATCTGATCGCCTACACGATCGTCGGTACGGCGACCAGCCTCGAGGAAAGCCTCAAATCCGAGGTCATTGCGTTTTCGGCAAGCGGCTTCCGCGACTTTACCCGGATTGCCGCCTCCGACCCGGTGATGTGGCGCGATATTTTTCTGAACAACCGCGAGGCGGTGCTCGATGTGTTGCAGCGCTTCAGCGAAGATCTGACCGCATTGCAGCGCGCGATCCGCTGGGGCGAAGGCGAGACCCTGGAGGAATTGTTCACCCGCACCCGCGCCATCCGCCGCTCGATCATCGAAGCGAAGCAGGCATAGCGGCGAGCCGGACCGATGATGGCTACTCTGATCTCACCCACCAGCAGCCCTAACAGGTTGACACCACCCTCTGCCGCAATGCTGGACAGGGTGCCGAATGTAGCGATGCGGATGAGGGTTCGCCGGCACCAGGTATCGGCGATCGGCTTAACCGTTTACCGTCGAGCGTGAACCTTATTCAATCGGGGTCGAACTGATCGCGGTAGTCGTGTTTCAGGGCGGGGTCCTGCTGGTCTTTGCGCAGCAGGCAGTTACCGACCGCGAGCAGGTCGAGGTCGGTTCCCATAAAGCAGCGGAAGGCGTCCTCGGGTGTGCACACGATCGGCTCGCCGCGGACATTGAAGCTGGTATTGACGACCACCGGGCAGCCGGTTCGCTCTTTGAACGCGGTCAGTAGGGCGTGGAAGCGCGGATTGGTCTCGCGGTGCACCGTCTGGATCCGCGCCGAGTAATCGACATGGGTGACCGCCGGGATCTCGGAGCGGATCGTGTTCAACTTGTCGATCCCGAATAGCTGCCTTTCCTCCTCGGTCATCTGACGCTGCCGGTCTTTGCGCACGTCGGCGACCAGCAGCATATAGGGGCTGTCGCTGTCGATCTCGAACCAGTCGGCGACATCCTCGCGCAATACCGCGGGCGCAAAGGGGCGGAACGATTCGCGATATTTGACCTTGAGGTTCAAGATTTTCTGCATTGTCGGCGAACGCGCGTCGCCGAGGATCGATCGGGCGCCAAGCGCGCGCGGCCCAAATTCCATGCGGCCTTGGTGCCAGCCGACGGCCAGACCCGCGGCAAGGCCATCGGCGACCGTCCCGATCAGCCCTTGCTCGCCGACGACTTCAAACCGGGCGCCGGCCGCGGCGAGACGGCACTCGATATCATCCTGATCATATTCCGGGCCAAGATAGCCGCCCGCCATGCCATCGAGCGCGCCATTCAGAACACGCGGCTGATCCGCATAGCCGTGATAGGCGCTGAGCGCCGCGCCGATAGCACCACCGGCATCGCCCGCGGCCGGCTGCACCCAGACCCGCTTGAAAGCGCCGTCGCGCAACACCTTGCCGTTCGCGACGCAATTAAGCGCCACGCCGCCGGCGAGGCACAAATTTTCAAACCCGGTCTCGCGCGCCGCCGCACGGGTCAGCCGCAACACGATCTCCTCGGTGACCCGCTGGATCGATGCCGCAATATCCATGTGGAACGAGTCCATCCACTGGTCCGGACGGCGCACCGGGCGGCCGAACAGTGCCGCGAACCGGTCGTTCGTCATCTGCAACCCGGTACAATAATCAAAGTAATCTAGATCAATCCGAAACGATCCATCTGGCTTTAAGTCAATCAAATTGTCGAGAATCACTTGCACATATTTGGGTTCTCCGTACGGAGCGAGACCCATGACCTTGTATTCGCCGGAGTTCACCTTGAACCCGATGTAGTAGGTGAAGGCGGAATAGAGCAGCCCGAGAGAGTGCGGAAAATGCATTTCCTTGAGCATATCAAGGCGGTTGCCCCGCCCGATCGCCATCGAGGTGGTGGCCCACTCGCCCACCCCGTCCATCGTCAGGACCACCGCGTCTTCGAATGGCGACGGGAAAAATGCGCTTGCCGCGTGGCTTTGGTGGTGTTCGCCAAACAGCAGGCGGTTGCGCCAGTCATAGGATTGCGCATAGCGCCGGAGTTCACCGATCAGCAATTGTTTCTGGAACAGCTTTTCCCTGAGCCAGACCGGTATCGCTACGGCAAAACTGCGATAGCCGCGCGGTGCGGTGGCGAGGTAGGTCGCGACCAGCCGCCCGAATTTCAGCAATGGCTTGTCATAAAACGCGACATAGTCGATGCCGTCGAGATCGATGCCGGCTCGCGCCAGACAGAATTCGATGGCATGTTGCGGGAGCTGCGAATCGTGCTTCTTGCGGGTAAAGCGTTCCTCCTGCGCGGCGGCCGTCACATGCCCATCCTCGACCAGCGCAGCGGCGCTGTCGTGATAAAAAGCAGAGATGCCGAGTATTCGCATGGCCCGGTGATTGCTGATCAGAGATTACGGTTATGAAACCATCAGGCGCCTTCCCGGCACCCGCCGAGCGGCTGTTCGTGCGCCCGAAAGATCGGCCTCGGGTTGTGCCGGTGGAGCATTCTACCGCGTCCTTTGCCGATCTCGTTTGGTTTCTTGCTGATAAGGCGGTCTCGCGGCAACGGCCGAAACCGGCTTGATAACGGGTGAATAAGCGGGCGCCGATCACCGGCAGATTCGTCGAGCGGGACCGGCCGAGGCTCGCGGCGCGGACACAGCATCGACCGCAGCGGTGGATCTGCACGTGCGAGCAACCCTCAGGATTGACGCTTCATCGAGGCCGGTGCCGGCCCCGGCGGATTGCGCTCGAGCCAGTAGCTGGGCGCGGCGGGATCGCGGCGCAGCCGCAGGCGATCCCGACCGGCCAGCTGCATAGCAATGCCAATCGGCACAATCACGAAATAGTACAGCACGAACATCACGACCGGATTGGCCAACATCGCAACAGGGTTGACGCCCCGGCGGCCGGCGCCGGAGGAGCGCTTTGCCTGTCGCCGGCCTCGGGAATCGTGTTTATCGCGAATCTCGGCAGGCATTGGCTCCGGTTGTCTGGCACTTTGGTTCAACGCCGATCGCACGCTCGCCGGTTATCTGCCAGAGCTCGATTCCGACATCGGCGCAATTATGGCAGCCTGGGACAGCACTGCCAAGGATCGGCTTGCTCCGAAGGGCCGGTGGACGCGCCGCGGCGGCCATGCTATAGCGCCGACCGTCGCGCTTTTTCCAGGCAGTGATCGCGGCAAGCGTCGTGACCAAGAGTTGGGGGCGGTTGGTCAAGTGACACAATTCGAAGCTATTTCCGAGCCGGGGACTGACAGGATTTTCGATTTCCCGGCGCCGTCGACGCGCGTCCGCTGCGCTGTCGCCGACATTTGCGACGGTTTTGGGCAGAGCTGGCTGTGGATGCGGTTGGCGCATCAGGATCTGCGGTTGCGCTATCGCGGCTCGATCCTCGGCCCGTTCTGGCAGACGATCACGACGGTGATCCTGATCAGCTCGATGGGGGTCATCTACGCCAAGCTGTTCCGGGTTGAGCTTCACGATTATTTGCCGATGCTGACGGTGGGCCTGATCTCGTGGGTGTTTGTCTCGGGCATGATTACCGAAGGCTGCGGCACCTTCGATTCCGAGCGCAATATCATCCAACAGGTCAAGCTGCCGCTATCGTTGCACGCCTATCGGCTCGTGTACCGCAATGTCCTGGTCTTGGCCCATAGCTTTGTCATCATCCCGATCGTGCTGATCATCTTCCCGCATCCGATCGCGTGGATCCGGTTGCTGGAAATTGTCCCGGGCATGTTGTTGCTGATGATCAACGGGGTCGCCGTCAGTATCTTATTGGGCATGGTCTGCGCCCGGTTCCGCGATGTGCCGCCGATCGTGGCCAGTATCGTCCAGGTGGTGTTTTTCTTGACGCCGATCTTCTGGCCGCCGACGGCTCTGGGCAAAAACGCGTGGTGGGCGCTGCTCAATCCGCTTTATGCAGCTATCGACGTGGTGCGCGCACCCCTTCTTGGGATCCCGACCTCGCCGCATTCATGGACGATCATGGCGATCGTTACGGGTATTAATTGTGTCGCCGCCTTTATGTTCTTCAGCCGCTTTCGCGCCCGCATCGCGTTTTGGGTATAACCTGTCAACAGCCCGGTCGATTGTCGTGTCGTTTGTCCGCCTAGAGAACGTATCGGTTGAGTTTCCAATCTACCAGGGCAGCAGCCGTTCACTGAAAAAACTGCTGCTCGCGACGTCAACCCGCGGAAATTTGGCTCGCGATGCCCGTGATCGCGTCAACGTTCGTGCCTTGAGCGGGGTCAGCTTTGAGTTGCGCAGCGGCGACCGGTTCGCGCTCGTCGGCGCCAACGGCGCAGGTAAGACGACATTGCTCAAAGTGCTCGCCGGCGTGTTCGAGCCGACCGACGGACGGATCATATCGCACGGTCACGTCACCTCGCTGCTCGATACCAGTGTCGGGCTGAATGTCGATGCCACCGGGTACGAGAACATCATCCTCCGCGGCATGTACATGGGCATGCATCCGCGCGAGATGGCGCAGCGGGCGCCCGCGATCGCCGAATTTACCGAACTCGGCGATTATCTCGAAATGCCGGTGCGGACCTATTCTGCCGGTATGATGGTGCGTCTGGCCTTTGCCATTTCGACATGCGTGGCGCCGGATATCCTGGTCATGGACGAATGGGTCAGCGCCGGCGATGCGCGGTTTCTTGCAAAGGCGCAGCGCCGTATCGAAGAGTTCGTTCGCCATTCGAGCATTCTGGTGCTCGCATCGCATTCGCTGGATCTGATCGAAAAGTGGTGTAGCCGCGGGATTTTGCTGCATCACGGGCAAATGTTGAGAATCGGCCCGATCGAGGAAGTCATCGCCTCCTATCGCAGGCTCACCGAGGAACTCACGGCGATGGAGGAGGCCCAGGCGGCGGCCGAGTAATCATCGCGGGTGACCATTGACAGCGGCGCGGCACCGGAGGTCACGCGACAGCCGTGCCAGCTTTCCGGACATGATCATGTCCCACCCGGCGGGTGGAGGCTGTTGCACCCAGCCGACCAGCAGAACTTATCGGCAAAAGCGGATCGGTAGCGCAAACGGGCGGCCGAGGAGCATGATGGCGCCGAGCCGATGCGCACCATTCCAAACCCGTCGCCCTGCGCGATTTGGGGTCGCGTGGACCACGACCGGATCGTCATCGCCGCGGTCTTCCCAGGCACCCGCTTTCATCACCGCCGCGTAACGGGCGGAAATCTCCAGCAGGATCGCCTTGGCGTATGGCGTGTAGAAATGCGGCTGCAGCCATATCTCGGCAGTCGCCGGTCGGATCGTGCACCGGATCAACTCGGGATCGCGTTGCTGATAACCCTGGTTGCTTGGCGCCGGCGGCCGCCCGAGGTAGCGCCGCCGGTAATCATCAAGCGCATCAGCCGCGTCAATCATTGGCCAACTCCCGCTCAGACCAGCCCCTGCCTGCGCAAACACTCGCCGAGACCAGGGCTGAATGCGATCATCCGCAGCATAACATAGAAGAGGCCTGCCAATCCCATTGCGCGCAACCAATCTGTCGCACGACGGCGCCCGTGGACAGCTCTCTTTATTTTGTCATCGGTAACGGCCGCTCCCGGCGCGGCTTGATAAGCGGTCGGCGATGCGGCTGATGCGCAAACCGGCTACCGGCGCCGCCACCTCGCAGGTGCATTAAGACGCTGACGCGGAAAAGCTTGTCAGGGCGAGCATTGTTCGGGCGATACTCACCGTTCTCTTTGACGGCTGGACCATGACCGAAATGTGACCGCCGCCGCCGGGCCGTGGCTGTGCCGTGGGACTGTGGAGACGCCGATAGAAATGCCCGAACATCTCGGAGGGGACATGATAGCCGTCCGCCTGGCACTGACCGTGCTCGCCGGCGGGGTCATCGGTTTCAATCGCGGCGAGCAACGCCGGGCGGCCGGATTGCGCACCACGCTCCTCGTCTGCCTCGCAGCCTCGGTCGCGATGATCCAGGTCAACCTGCTGCTGCCACTCGCGGGCAAGCCACCAGGCTCCTTTATCACGATGGACCTGATGCGGCTGCCGCTCGGCATCTTGTCCGGAATGGGCTTTATCGGCGCCGGGGCTATCGTGCGCCGAGGCAATCTCGTTGAAGGGGTCACGACAGCCGCGACCCTATGGTACGTGACCGTGATCGGTTTGTGTCTCGGCGGCGGGCAAATTGCGCTGGGCCTCGCGGCGCTGGCGCTCGGTGTGTTTGTCTTGTGGTGCCTGGCATGGGTCGAGCGGTTGATCGGCATCCCGTGCCGCGCCAGCCTGCTGGTGACCTTCGACAGCAAGAATACCGTCGAACCCTATCTCGCCGCCGCCTTCGCAGGCGCGGGCTATGAAGTCGCCAGCCAGTCGCGGTCCTTTTTCGAGGGCGGCGACTGCTGCGAAATCCGCTATGAGCTCCGCTGGCGCGAGCACGGCCACAGCCGCGGCTCGCCCGATTTCACCGACGGTGTTGCACACCGCTGCGGAGTTCGCCGGCTTGAATGGCGGCCGACGACGCTCAACTAGGACAGCGCCGGCAACGCCGCCGAGCTATCAATGCCCCGATCAGTTGTTGATCCACTCGCGCATAAAGCGCGCGTGGCAATCACGCTCGCCGGGCATCTTGAGCCAGCCGGCCAGCAGCCGCGGCGTGGCCAGCAAAAAGCGGTCGCGCAAATGCGTCGAATTGCAGCCATATTCCTCAAAGGTCGAGATCGTGATCTTCTGGTTGTGTGGATCGTCCTGGAAGCGGCAGGCGCACAGCGCCACCGTCTCCTGATAAGCCCGACGGTCGGCCCCCGATCGCAGATAAGCGTTGGCGACGGCGGTGGCCCGCGCGTAGTCGAGCGCCATGATCGCCTCGTCGAGTTCGCCAAGCAGCGCCTGCGGCGTCCGCGCGCCGGCGTCGAACCCGGCGCATTCCTGTTCGATAACCGGGTTGTAGAGCTTGTTTTCGTGGGCGACGTCGTTGATAAAGCTCGCCATCAGATAGAGAATCCGAGCCTGATAAGGATTGTCACGACTGCGAATCCAGTTGTTCGCGACATTACAGTAATCAAACGGGTGCTGGCCGCTGGTAAATTGCCGCCCGACGGTCGTGCGCAAGATCAGCTCGGCAGCGCCCAGCTGGATCGTATCGCCAAGGCTGCGGATCGACTTGCCAGCTTTCAGATGTTTGGTCAAAAGATCCCAGACCGCGTCGCTATCCGCGGTCATCAGCTGCTCTACGAAGTCCTCGACCTCGGCCGGGGTCAGCGGTGTCTGGTTGGTATGGACCAGGCTTTTGCCGACATCTTCGGGAAACTCGGCGGCCAGCCGCACGCACACCGCGTCATAAAGCGAGTAATAGAGCGGGCCGACCGCCATATCGGGGACGCCCATGTAGAACACGCCATGCGCCTTGTCCCAGCCGACGACATCGGCAAGATCGGTGATCGCACGCGCCCGGATCGCCTTGTGGCCGGTATTGCGCGCCTTGCGGCCGATGACGGTGTCCTGCAAATCGATCAGCCCGAGAAATTCGAGCTGTTCGCGCAACATCGGGCGCAACTGCTCATCCGCCGCCATGTCGAGAAACAGGCCGTAGGACCGCCGGACATCGCCGCTGACCGTCGCGATCATATACGAATGCAGCCGCTCCTCGACCGACCCCTGCTCGTGGATCGGTTCATGATGGTCCTGCCACACCACCGGACCGTAATCCGGCGGCGGCACGTTGAGGCCCTTCATCGTCGCATAGCGGCCGGGATATTTGCCCAGCAACTGGTTCCAGATGTCGAGCCCGGCGGGGATGTACCAGACGCTCTGCAGCAGCGGCAGCAACCGATACTTTTCCGGAAGATATGGCATCAACGCGGCCGCGGCGCGCAAACCGAGGATCGTGTGATCGTTGTTGATCAACGCAACCTGTCCGTCCTTGACGTTGATGTGGGACGGAACCTGGACAAAAGGCGCCTCTGCGGCTGTCACCACCGAAAGCGCGTCGCCGACTGAGCGCCCGTCCTTTGCCACCATGCGAAAAAACAGATCGGCGGTCCGTGGCTGATCGCGTTCGAGGATTGCATCGGTCAGGGGGCCGAAATATTTGTCCTGGCTGATCTCGGCGCGGCTTTGTAGCATCGCGGCGCTCCGTGGTTGCGGCGGTTCGTTACGCTGTCGCAGTAGTTTACGGCGCGATCCACCAGCTGCGGAACCCGGTGATGCGGTATTGGTGCTATGCTCGCATCGAGTGCCGCCGCGGCGCCGGTACGCGATAGAGCCGCTTGGGCGCATTCACGAGTTCGTCACCGCTGCATGGCTCGCGTTGCGGGTGGCTGGCGCCGATCGCGGCAGGCCAACCCGATTGGTACTTTCCTCGAGCCGGCCTTTGGCGCGGCCGCATTCGCGACGCAGCAACAACCGGCTGCGCGAGCCTCTGTCGCTTGCGTCCTGCATCATGCTAGGCTCGCGCCCGAAGGAGCGAATCGGCTCATGAACGATATCGGCTTTGCCACCCCGGCGCTCGCCGGATCGCGAGCCCAGAACGCCGCATCGCCGGCAGCGGTGTTATGGCCGGCGTTGCGCGCCGAAGCTGCGCGCATGGCGGCGGGAGAGGAAATCCTGGCGGCCGTGCTCGACCGCGCGGTGCTCGAGCACAATGGTTTGGAGGCGGCCCTCGCCGCGTTGCTTGCCGACAAGCTTGCCGGTCCGGCATTGCCGGCGAAGCGACTGGCCGAACTGGTGCGCGCGGCCTTTGCCGACGACCCGAGGATCATAGCCGCGGCGGTCGCCGATCTCGCCGCGATCCACGGCCGCGACCCGGCGGCCGAGAGCTATCTGACGCCATTTCTCTATTACAAGGGTTTTCACGCGCTCGAATGGCATCGTGTCGGACATTGGCTGTGGCAGGCCGGCCGGCGTGATCTCGCACGGTTTCTGCAAAGCCGGGTATCCGAGGTGTTCGCGGTCGACATCCACCCCGCGGTTCCGGTCGGCGATGGCGTGTTTATCGACCATGCCACCGGCCTCGTCGTCGGCGAGACCGCGGTCATCGGCAATGATGTGTCGATCCTGCACGAGGTCACGCTGGGCGGCACCGGCAAGGAGCGCGGCGACCGGCACCCCAAGGTGCGCGACGGTGTCTTGCTGTGCGCTGGCGCCAAGGTCCTGGGCAATGTCGAGATCGGCCGCGAGGCCAAGGTCGGCGCCGGCAGCGTCGTCCTATCGGATGTGCCGCCGCGGGCGACGGTCGCCGGGGTGCCGGCGCGCATTGTCGCCTGGTCGCAGGGTGCGGTGCCGGCGCTGGAGATGGACCAGAGCCTGCCGGATTACGAGATCTGACTTGGCGGGCGGTGGCGCTCGGGTCCGATGCTGCCCGAACGGTTCGACACCGACCGGCTAATCCTGCGCCCGATCGCCAGCGGTGACGCGCCCGCGATCTTCACCGGCTATGCACAGGACCCGGAGGTCGTTCGGTACCTGACCTGGCGGCCGCACCAGCAGCTCGCAGAGACCGAAGCCTATGTCAGCCGCTGCCTTGCAGCACCAGCGGCGCGCTCACGCACCTATGCGCTCGTCGACCGTGCCGAAGGCCGGTTGTTGGGGGCGTTTGATCTGCGCCGGCCCGAGCCGCACCGGATCGATTGCGGCTATGTCCTGGCCCGCTCGTTCTGGCGCCGCGGCCTGATGACCGAAGCGCTCGCCGCCGCCGCCCGATGGGCAATGGCCGAGCCCGACATCTGGCGGCTCGGTGCCGTGTGCGATACCGAGAACCTCGCCTCGGCCCGGGTCATGGAAAAAGCCGGGCTCGCCCGCGAGGGCGTCCTGCGGCGCTGGCTCGTCCATCCCAATCTCGGCCCCGAGCCACGCGACTGCTTAAGCTACGCGCTGACCCGCTAGGGCAGGATTCCAAGGGTGAGACCATGATTCACGTATCGGATCGGAGCGCCAGGGGCTTCCATCCGATACGATCATGGTCTGGCTGGCGCGCGGCTGTGACCGGCTTGCGGGCGCGCCAGCCGGAAGGTAACGCTGCGGCGCCCGTCGATTTACGGCGTCACACCGGCAATATCGCGGCCGGGTGATGTAAGGTTTTGCTCTTTGCGTCGCGGAGCTTACGACCGGCAGCGAAACCTGAACTGGGGGAGCGAAATGCTGAGATGGCAAGGACTGGGATTGCTGTTGCTGATTGGGCTTACCGGTGCGGCATGGGCGCAGGGTTCGGCCAGGTTCGACGGCCAGTACGTTGGGCGACTGATCCTCACCAAAGTCGTTAATGGCGACTGCACCCGGCCGCCGCTGGGCGCGACTTACCCGTTGACGATATCCGGCGGGGAAGTCCGATTTGCCTACCTCCCCCGATTTGACACCGTATTGAAGGGATGGGTCGACGAAAACGGGATTGTCAAAGCCTCCGCCCACCTGCGAAACGGCTTTGTACAAATGACCGGACGCATAAAAGGAAATATTCTTAAGGCGCATATCGCATCTCCAAGTTGCCGTTACACCTTCAACACAAGCTATTAGGTATTCAGAACCGGCCCGAGGCTGCGGTTCGCCACCGCGGGAACCGATTGCCGGTGCCGACCGCGGTGCGAAATCCTACACCTGGCACCGGCACACCCTGACTTGCCTCTCGCCGCTGAGGGGTGCGGGTATCGCGCGGCGGCCTCGGTTGACACCGCGGTGCAGGCTCGATCATGGTGCGCTCGCAACCGACCTCGAGCCAACCCTTCGGAAGACGCCATGACCGACGCCGAACTTTCTGCCACCATCGACGCTGCCTGGGAGGCGCGCGACGGCATCTCGCCCGCCACTCGCGGCGCCTGGCGCGAGGCCGTCGAAGCTGCTCTTGATGGGCTCGACAGCGGCACCTTGCGGGTCGCCGAAAAGACGGCGCAGGGCTGGCAGGTCCACCAGTGGCTGAAAAAGGCGGTGCTGCTGTCGTTTCGTCTCAACGACATGGTCGAGATTCCGGGCGGCCCGGTCGATCCCGATCGCGGTGCGGCGAAATGGTGGGACAAGGTGCCGTCCAAATTCGCCGGCTGGTCGTCGAACCGATTTCGCGACGCCGGGTTTCGCGCGGTGCCGGGATCGGTGGTGCGCCGCTCGGCCTATATCGCACCCAATGTCGTCTTGATGCCCAGCTTTGTGAATGTCGGCGCCTATGTCGACAAGGGCACGATGGTCGATACCTGGGCAACGGTGGGGTCGTGCGCCCAGATCGGCGAGAATTGTCACCTTTCGGGCGGGGTCGGCATCGGCGGCGTGCTCGAACCCTTGCAGGCCGAGCCGGTCATCATCGAAGACAATTGTTTTATCGGCGCGCGCAGCGAGGTCGTCGAGGGCGTCATCGTCGAGCGCGGCTCGGTGCTGGCGATGGGCACCTTTATCAGCGCCACAACCAAGATCGTCGACCGCAACACCGGACAAATTCATATCGGGAGGGTGCCGGCCTATTCGGTGGTGGTGCCGGGATCATTGCCGGGCAAACCACTGCCTGACGGCAGCCCAGGCCCGAACCTCTATTGCGCGGTGATCGTCAAGACCGTTGACGAGCAGACCCGCGCCAAGACCGCGATCAACGAGTTGCTGCGCGAATGAGGAACGCCGCCATCGACCCGGCGGCGATCGCCGCCGAACTGATCCGCCGGCCGAGTGTCACGCCGGCCGACGAGGGCGCGATCGGCGTCGTCGCCGGGCATCTCGAAGATCTCGGCTTTACCTGCCACCGGCTTGTCTTTGGCGGCGATGACGGCCGCGATCCGATCGCCAACCTTTACGCCCGTTATGGCACCGGCCGGCCCAATTTGTGCTTCGCCGGGCATACCGATGTCGTGCCGCCGGGGTCGCGCGAGGCGTGGTCGCTCGATCCGTTTGGCGCCAGCCTGCGCGACGGCGCGTTGTGGGGCCGGGGTGCGGTCGACATGAAGGGGGCGATCGCCGCCTTCATCGCCGCCGCTCAGCGCTGGCTCGCGCAGCCCGGTCGTGATTTCACCGGTTCGCTCAGCTTCCTGATCACCGGCGACGAGGAAGCGGCCGGTGTCAACGGGACGAAGAAGGTTCTGGAATGGCTCGCCCGGCGCGGCGAAGCCCTCGATGCCTGCCTTGTCGGTGAGCCGACTTCGGCCATCCGGCTCGGCGATATGATCAAGATCGGCCGCCGCGGCAGCCTGACCGGCCGGCTCCGCGTCCAGGGCGTGCAGGGCCACACCGCCTATCCGCAGTTGGCCGACAACGCCGCCCACCGGCTGGTTGCACTGCTGCAGGTGCTGACCACAGCCGAACTCGACCGGGGCTCGACCCATTTTCAGCCGTCGACCTTGCAGGTATCGACGATCGATATCGGCAACCCGGCGGCAAATGTGATCCCGGCCGAAGCGCGCGCCGTCTTCAACATTCGCTTTAACGACTGCTGGACCGGTCGCGCGCTTGAGGACTGGCTGCGTCAGCGTCTCGATCTGGCCGGCGGCCGCGATCGCTATGCGCTCGACATCTCGGTCAGCGGCGAGTCGTTCCTGGTCGCGCCCGGCATCGTCAGCGAGCCCTTGGCTGAGGCGATCCGGCGGATCACAGGCCGCACGCCCGAGTTGAGTACGACCGGCGGCACCTCCGATGCACGTTTTATCCAGGCCTATTGTCCGGTTGCCGAGTTCGGCCTGGTCGGCCAAACCATGCACAAGATTGACGAGCGTGTCGACCTTGCCGACCTCGCCACGCTGACCGAGATCTATCGCACCTTCCTCGAACTGTTCTTCGATAAATCCTGAGCAAGATACGGCGAGCAGTAGATGCCGGTAACGACATGGGCCGAGGTGCGCTGGGCGTTGATCGGCTGCCTGCGGTTGGCGCGTGGAGATCGCCACGGTCTCGAGTGTTTCGACCGTACCCTCGACGGGTTCTGGCGCTCGTTTCTATCGGCGTTTCTCAGTTACCCGTTCTTTCTGATCCTGCTGATGATGCGGGTCAGCCTCGCCGATTGGAATGCCGCCGGGGGTCTGTCGATCATGCTGATCGAAACGATCGGCTATGTCATTTCCTGGGTGGCGTTTCCGCTGATGATGATCTCATTGCTGCGCTGGGTCGGGCGCGAGGACCGGTTTTGTGACTTCATGGTTCCCTACAATTGGTGCCAGCTGCCGCAGAGCGTGCTGTTCGTCATTGTCGGCATTGAATCCGAAACCGGGGCATTGAGCGACCCGATCTCACAGGGCATAGAGATCGCCGCCGCGGTCGCGGTCCTCGCCTATGAATGGTATATCGCGCGGGTCGCACTGGAAACCAGCGGGGCCACCGCGACGATGGTCGTACTTGTCGATCTGGTCCTTGGGGTTTTGATCACGCGCGCCGCCGGCAGTCTCTATTGATCCGAGGATCCGTCGCTCTGGCGCGGCGCAAACGGATCCGGCGCTCCCGCCGCGGGCGGGGTCAAGGGTTGGGTCGAGAAGCTCTTTGAGGATTGGTTCGGGGCGCGCGCGGCCGCATTGGCTGATCCGGTCAAATGCGCCAGCAACTGATCGAAGGCCGCATTCTGATCGGGCGATTGTGGCGATCCAGGCTGGCTGGAGCGCGCCGCCTGCTCCGGCGGTGGGGACAGCGCCGAGTGAGCCGGGCCTGTCTTTGGCTGCAGCAAATGAGTTTCCCGCTCGGAACGAGGATGCGGGCGCTTCTCTGCCAGGTGCGTATGTGCGTGGTGATGCGTTTCCATCGCCGGATACCCGACGCGGTGGTCGCGGGCAGCCTCACTCGGTGGTCTCGGTGCATCGTGATCATTTGAAGTTTTCACCGACGGGATTGCCGACCGGCGGTTTTGGGCGACGGCCGGCGGCATGGCAGCACGCCGATCGGCGACCTCGCGCGCCGGTACAGCCGGATGCGCCGGCTTTGCCGGCATGACGACGGGTGGCAAGATCGGCTTGGTCACCGCGGGCGTGGCGGAAAGTTTGGCGAGCGCGCCCGGCGGTTTCGGCGCCGCTGCCGCGGCCGGCAGGTGCGGGGTCGCTACAGGGACCGGAATCGCCGCCGTAGCGGTCGGGCGCGCGGTTGCCGCATTCGGCGGAGCCGGTACACCCGCGTTGCCCGGCGGCGGCGGCTGGACCGCAGGCCCGCCAGTCCCGGCGGATCCATGAGGAGGCCAAGCAGTAGCCACACTCTCCGGTCGAGGCGCCGTCAACAACAGGAAGCTGGCGCCGGCAATCCCCGCGATTGCAAAAACAATGCAGCCGACGATGACAAGATAACGCGGCGAGCTTGCGTCTTTTGCCGCCGCGACGGGGCGACGCCGATCCGAGGCATCGATCAGCGGCGTGATCGTCGGCAGATTGTCTCGGGTCGCCGTTAGAATATTCGGGCCCGGCTCTGCCGGACGGCGGAACGGCGTT